>CAYMFW010000033.1:0-16964 GCA_964389785.1 uncultured Planctomycetota bacterium | reverse complement strand
GGTCTATTCCCGTCACTGTCGATCTGGACGTGAAACGGACGACCTGACGATGAATCCCCGGAAATGGTAGGGTACCTCGGTCCCTCCTGAATTACAAGCGGACCCCTTGAGTTCCTGGTTCACGGGTGTATGATGGATCGTTGGAAAGGAGGCAACCTTCATGGCCAAAGACATTTGCGAAAGATCCTGGGAAGGCTGCGTCGAGCCGTTCCGCATCGCCGGGGGGCTGTACTACGTGGGAAACAAGGACACATCTTCATCGGTATACATCCCGGCCAGAGCCAAACGCTGCAGAAGTGCGCCCGGATGAAGGACGGAGAGAACCCGTTCATAGACAGGGCGGCATGGCCTTCGTTCCTTTCGCAGCTGGAGAAGAACGCCAGGGAGATGTTCGGCAATGTATGACATACAGCCCCTCGATGAATCCTCCGAGGAACAGGTGTATCGCATATGCGAGCAGTCGGTTTCGCATCACTATGTTGGAGAGACCCGCTTCCGGATGTTCGTACCGGACAGCCCGCGCTTCGACCCGGAGCTGGCGCTGGTGGCGGTGAAAGACGGCGCGCCGACCGGATTCATTTATGCCGAGCAGAGGGAGGAGGACAAGGCCGACCTGATCCTGATGGCGACGGACGAGAATCACCGCGCCCAGCGGATGATGGGGGAGCTGTACGAGAAGGTGGAGCTGACGCTTCGCGCGCGCGGCGTGAAGGAGATAGCGGCTGCGGGCGGCCCGTTCTTCTCCGGCCTGGACCTGCGGTACCGCACCGCGACGCTGTTTCTTCTCCGGCGGCTCTACACCCCGAGGCAGATCCACTACGATCAGCTGATGGGCATGAAGAATCTCGATACCGACACCGCCGCGCGCGAGGAGAAGCTTGGCGCGGAAGGGGTGACGTTCAAGCGGTTGACGACCGACGACGCGCCGGTGCTGAAGAAGATGCTGGAGGAGAACTTCAGCGGCTGGATGAGCGCCGCCGACCGGCTGGCATCGAGGGAGGACGCCGAGCACTCCGCACACGGCGCGTTCGCCGGCGACGAGGTGGTCGCGTTCGCCGCGCGGGACGGCTGCAACTTCGGGCCGACCGGGACGGTGGAGGCGTTCCGCCGCAGGGGGATCGGCAGCGTCGTCTTCTTCCGCTGCTGCGCCGACGTGGCGGCGGACGGGCACGACGAGATGATAATCCAGGCCGCCAACTTCATGTTCTACGCCCGCGCCTTCGCGTGCCCGGTGATACCGGTGTGGAGGTCGGCCAAGGACCTTACCGCGGACCCGGCCGTCAAGAAAGCAAAATAGATTCAGGCGTAGGTGAGGGGTTCTTCTTCGCCGGAGAGCACGCGGAACGCCCCCAGGGCGAGGGCTTCCATCTCCAGGTTTTTCGCGTACACCAGGAACGGCCCGACGAACGATACCAGCTTCTTGATCGATTTCGTCAGCCACTCCCACCCGGCCAGGCCGCCGGTAAGCACCACCGCGTCCACCTCCCCGCCGAGTGCCGCGGCCATCGCTCCTATCTCCTTGGCTATCGTGTAAGCCATCGCCTCGGCGAGCAGAACCGCCTGCTCGTCTCCGCTCCCGACCAGCTCCTCGACTTCCTTCATGTCGCTGGTGCCGAGATGGGCCTTGATGCCGCTCTCTCCCGTCAGCATCTTCGCGACGTCTTCCATGGTATGCTCTCTGGAGAAGCACAGCCGCGCCAGCTGTGCCGCGGGAATGGTCCCAGCCCGTTCCGGCGCAATCGGACCGTCCCCGTCGAGCGCGTTGTTCACGTCAACCACCCTTCCCGCACGGTGCGCGCCCACGGAGATGCCGCCGCCCATGTGCGCGACGACAAAGTTCCCTTCCTCGTACGTCTTGCCGAGCGATTCCGCCGCCCGGCGCGCGGCAGCCTTCTGACTGAGTGCGTGGAAGATGCTCCGCCGGCTGACGGACGGGATGCCCGTCGGCCTCGCCCGGTCCTCCAGCTCGTCCACCGTCACCGGATCCACCACGAACACCTTCGCGCCGGTTCCCTCGGCGAGCTTCTGCGCGGCCCGGGCCGAGAGGTTCGAGGGGTGGGTCCCGTACCTTCCTTCCTCCAGGTCCTTCAGCATCGTCTCGTCTACCGCGTACGTTCCCCCCTCCAGCGGCTTCAGCACCCCTCCGCGCGCGGATAGCGCGGCGAGGTCCTCCAGGCCGCCGCCGCACCGCTCCACGAACGCGGCTGCCGCCTCGGTCACCTGTTGGATGCGTTCCCTGTCGGAGCCGCCGCCGATGGGGGAGCTCTCGGACGCCTGCAGGGCGCGGTCGTGGAAAAGCGCAAGCTTCACGGACGTGGAGCCGACGTTCACCGCCAGTATTCGCGTCGGTTCGGGCGCCATCAGCCGCTCAGGACGCAGGCCAGCGCGATGGACGCCAGCATGCTCTCCGGCGAATCCACCCGCGAGGGCACCGCCACCGGCTTGTCGGCCCCGACCACCACGCTCGCGTAGGTCGTGCCGCAGAAGGCCTGAAGGGACTTGTAGAGCACGTTCCCGGTCTCGATCTCGGGCGCCACAAGGATGTCCGCGCGGCCTGCTACCTCGCCCTTCTTCTCCTTCAGTTCGGCCGCCTCGACCGATATCGCGTTATCCAGCGCGAAAGGTCCCTCGACCACCGCGTCCGGTATCACGCCGCTTTTCGCTATGCGCGACACCAGCGCCGCGTCGAGCGTCGCCTGCATCGCCGGGTACCGCAGCGTATCCACCGCGGCGAGCATCGCCACCTTCGGGCGCTCCATCCCCAGTCTCCGGGCCACGCGCACCGCATTCTGCACAATCTGCACCTTCCGCTGGACGTTCGGGGTTATGTTGATGCCCGCGTCTGTCAGCAGCATCAGCCGGTTGTAGACGGGCGCGTCGAACACCGCCACGTGGCTGAGGAAACGCCCGGAGCGAAGACCCAGCTCCTTGTGCAGCAGCGCGCGTATCAGCGAGCTGGTGGGCACCAGCCCCTTCACCAGTATCTCCGCCCGGCCGTCGTGCACCGCCTCAACGGACTCGTCAATTGCCTCCTTCGCGTCCGGGCGCGACACGATGGTTATTCGATCGCCCAGCCCGACGCCGGCGGCGGCCGCGGTCTTCTCGATCCGGACAGGGTCGCCGAACAGCAGCGCCCGCGCGAATCCTTCCTCGCAGGCGCCCGTGACCGCCTTCAGGATCGCCTCGTCGTGCGGCGCGTTCACGCTCAACATCCACTCCCGCCCGCGTGCGCGCGCCGCCTGGAGGATGTCACCTACCAATTTGATCTCAGCCATCGTTTTTCAGTCCGTTGCCTGTCAGTCTGCGTCTTCGTGGTGCTCCACCGCTACCCGTCCGGTCCGCGCCAGTTCGACGATGCCGAACGGCTTCAGCAGGTCCACCAGCGCGTCCACCCGGGTGTCCAGGCCGCACATCTCTATCACCATCCCCTCCTTCGAGATGCCGACGACGGTGGCGTGGAATATCTCGACCAACTGCATCACCTTCGCGATTTCCTCGCCCTCCGCCTTCACCTTCACCAGCATCAGCTCCCGCTCGATGAACTCCTCCCGGTTCAGGTCCTCCACGCGCATCACCTCGTTCAGCTTCTGCAGGTGCTCCACCACCTTGATCAGCCGGTCCTCCTGGCAGTTCACCACGATAGTCATCCTGGAAAGCGCGACGTCTTCCGTCTCCCCGACGGCCAGGCTGGTGATATTGATGCCCACCTCCGCGAAGGACCCGGCGATGCTCGCGAGCACGCCCGGATTGTTCTCGACGATACACGACACGGTATGCTTCATCACTTCCCTCCGTGTTCCGCTATCCAGTGTTCGGCCGCCATCGCGGCGGTGGCGCCCTCGCCCACCGCCGTCGCGATCTGCCGGTACGAATACTTTCTCACGTCTCCCACCGCGAACAGTCCCGGCACCGAGGTCATCATGTCGCGATCGGTCTCGATATGCCCGCCCTCGTCCATCTCGACCAGTCCGGACAGGAACCCGGTGTTCGGGATGTTGCCTATAAATATGAACGCGCCCTCGCACGGGATCGTCTTCTTCTCTTCGGTCTGCACGTTGTGGATCTCGACCCCGGACACCTTGCCGTCGCCGGCGATTGCGTCCACCACGCAGTCGAGTTCCAGGGATATCTTCGGGTGCTCCCGCATCTGCGTCTGGTATATCTTCTCCGCCCGGAACTCCTGGCGGCGATGAACCAGAACAAGTTCGCTGGAGAACTTGGTGATGAACAGTGCCTCCTTCAGCGCCGCGTCCCCGCCGCCCACGACCACCACCCGCTTCTCCTTGAAGAACGGGCCGTCGCAGGTGCCGCAGTAGCTCACCCCCTTGCCGCGCAGCTCCTCCTCGCCCGGCACGCCCAGCTTACGCGGGTCGGCGCCCGTGGCCAGGATAACCACCGGGCAGCGGTACTCATTCTTCGATGTCGTTGTCGTCATCGTGTCCTCACCGGACGCGATACCGGTGACCTCCTCGGAGCGGATGTCCGCGCCGAACTTCTTGCACTGCGCTTCCATCTTCTGGATCAGGTCGGGGCCGCTGACACCCTCGGGGAAGCCGGGATAGTTCTCCACGTCGTCCGTCAGCGTCACCTGGCCGCCCACGAACGTGCGTTCCAGGATGATTGTCTTCAGTTCCGCCCTGCAGGTGTAGACGGCCGCGCCCAGTCCGGCCGGCCCGCCGCCTACGATGAGTACGTCACAGTTCTCGGCCATTGAATCCCTCCCCGTCTGCGTCCTCTTCTTCTCGGCCCCATTTTACCGCAGAATTACGGAGACAGATAACTTTTTTCGGAGGAGAAGTGGGGGGAAGGGAAAAGCAGAACGTCCCCTTTTCACTATTTTACGTGATGATGGAATTGTAGCGGGACATGAAGGCGTCGTGCTCGGGCTGGGAGATGGTGTTGTCGGCCAGGTAGGCCGCCGTCTTGGCCTCGAAGTTCTCCCGCATGTCGCGCTCCTCGAGGTCCCACTGCCCCCTGGCCCGGTCCATGGAGATGTTCTCGCTTACGCGGGAGAGGGTCTCGTCGGCGCCGGCCCGGTAGGTGTCGCTGGTGCGCAGGTCCTCGAGCGCATCCAGAATGTGGCCGAGCTTGTCCTTCTTGGTGCCTTCCCGGCGCAGCGCGTCCAGAAAGCCCATCGCCTCGGCGATGGTGGGCGCCACGTCGATCACCCGGGCGACGGTCGATGGGTCCGTCTGATTCCCCAGGCCCTTCCCCATGAATATGAGGGGCACGTGACTATCCTCCCGGTGGAGGCTGCCGTGCTCGCCCTTCATCGGCTTGCCTTCATAATAGTACGGGCTCCGGGCGGAGAGGATGATATCGCCGGCGCGGAGCGTGGCGGCGAGCGAATTCACCCGCTCCTCGGCGAGAGGATACTCGTCCGGATCCAATACGGAAAGGTTCTGATAGTCGTCGTTCTTCCACACCTTGCAGCCGTCGGTACCGTCCCGCACCAGTACCTGGTCGGAGCACGGGAGCGCGGAAAGCGACTTCGCGAACTTTCTCAGCCGGTCCGGGCTCGGCGCGGCGCCCCAGCCGGTATCCGCTTTGACGTACACGTGACACGATCCGCCGTTCTGGCTTATCGCCACGGTGGCGTCCGTGCAGTTATCGTCGATATGGCCGTCGGCGGTCAGCGGGAACGTCTCACCGGGGGACACATTCGGGTCGTTCCTCAGGTGTTTGTATATTTCCTCCATGGAAATGGTGTATTCGACGTCTGCCGGGTACTGGCCGTGGTCTGCCGTGACGGCGATCGTCGTCTTGTCCAGGAAGCCCTTTTTCTTCAGCATCCGGTGCAGCCGCTTGAACTCCTTGTCCATGCTTCCCAGCAGTCCCCGCACCCAGTTGCTACGCCTGCGGAAATACTCCGGCTGGTTGGTCGAGCCGTTCTTGTGACTGAACGCGTCCATCCCCGGTACCCAGACCACGAACAGGGTGGGGCGGCGATTGGGCCTGTCGAGCAGCTCCCGCGTCTCCTCGAAGCTTCTGCGGTCCAGCACCTTCTTCATGAAGGAAAGGATCGGGATGCCGTGCAGCTTACTGTAGATCCAGTTCAGCATGTCGTACAGCAGTCCGCCCAGGAGCGCGCCGGTGTCCTCCGGGCCGATGAACCGTCGCCGGTCCGCGCCCCGCCACACCATCTCGAACACGGACGCGCTTTTCGTGCCGTCCGCCTCGGCGTCGTGCGCCTCGAAGATGGTGGACGCCCGCTCGTACAGGTCCGAGTTGGCGATGGAGAAGAACGTCCCCGCGCAGAAGCCGTTCACCAGCCCCGGGTCGGACCCCGGGTGCCACCACGACATCTTCACGTATTCCCTGGTGGCCTCGTAGAACTTGCGGTGGTGGCCGTCCCGGGCCCATTTCTTCCGTATGAACCAGTTGTTGCCGACTATCCCGTGCCATCCCGGGTACGTGCCGGTGACCAGGCTGGCATGGCACGCGATGGTTACCGAGGGGAACACGGTGATGCACTTCTCGTATCTCCGGTACCCCATCTCCTCCATCAGCTCTTTCAGGTACGGCATCCAGCCGTTGTCGATGGCGTTGTACAGCGTGTCCGCGCGGCAGCCGTCCACGATGAAGAGGAACGCGAATTCGGGAGGATTCGCCGCGAGCGGCCCGACAACGTCCTGGAGCGGCGCGCCTTTCATGACTGCGGCCGGTGGACGCCGTCCCAGTCCTGCAGGGAGAACACGCCGGTATCGACCCTCTTTGCGATGGACCGGCACCGGTCGGCGAAGTAGTCCAGCACCGGGTCCGCGCACGCGTCCGGGAAGTAGGTGTGCGGGCCGACGCGCCTCTTCATCTCGTCGTACAGCGCCCCCGCCTCCTCGAACTTCCCGTCCTGGTACAGTCCGAACGCCGCGTCCAGATCCGGCTGAATGTCCAGCTTCTTCTCCTTGATGCGGTCCGGCTCGTATCCGTAAATCTCGTAGATGCGCATCGGCTCTTTCATGCCCTTCACCGTGGTGAAGTCGATAAACCGGGTGGTCACCTCGTCCGGCAGACGGTCCTTCACCCACTCCGACACCAGCAGGCCCAGCCGGTACTGCTTGGTGAGCGATTCCACCCGGGCCGACGCGTTCACCGTGTCGCCTATCAGCGTGTGGTCCAGCTTGGAGGTGGAGCCGATGTTGCCGATGATGACGTTGCCGTACGTCATCCCTATGCCGGTGCGCACCGGCACGTGGGAGTGCGACACCCGCTGGCGGTTGTACTCCGCCAGCTCCAGCTTCATGTCCGTGCCGGCGTCGACCGCGTCCGGGCACCCGGTGAAGCCCGCCATGATGCAGTCGCCCATCAGCTTGTCGATCTCGCCGCCGTTACGCAGTATGCACCCGTTCATCCGGTTGAAGTAGCCGTTCAGGAACAGCACGATATCCTGCGCGGACATGGACTCGGACAGCGTCGCGAAGTCCCGGATGTCCGAGAACATCACCGTCATCTCTTCCTCGCGGGCCGGGCTGGTGGTGGGGTCATCGCCGCTGCGTATCATCTCCACGAGCGACTTGCGGGTGTATATCTCCGTGATCTTCAGCCGACGCTCCGATTCCGTCAGCGCCTCCTGCACCTCGAACAGCTTCCGGTTGGTGAATTCTATCTGTTGCTCCAGCTCGTCCACCGAAAGCGGCGGCTTGCTGCCGCGCAGCTCGAAGTACGACTGCAGTCTCCCTATCAGGCTGTACACCTCCCAGCTCGCCTCGAACAGGCAGTACGGCGCGTCGTAGATCTCGTCCTTCCTGAAGATGGTGAGGCCGTCGTGGACGAAGTCGTCGGTGATCATCACCGCGTCCGGTTCGCCCCTCTCCTCCGCGATCTCCGGCCACAGCACGGTCGCGCCCTCCACCTCCTTACGAACCAGCGTCACCTTCGCGCCGATCCGCTTGCCGTTCACGTACACGTGGTTGTCGTCCTCGTCGCACTTCCAGCCGAGGGGGCCGTACGCGCCGTTGACGATGTTCTCGATCGGTGCGCTGCAGAACAGCTCCGACACCTGCCACTTCCGGAACGTGTGCATCGCCAGCACCGCCTCCACCACGCCGTGCAGGAATCGGCACTCGTGGCCCAGCGCGATCCTTCTGAAGTACGGGTACGGGGTGCTCTTCAGCAGGGCGTATCCCTTGTCCAGAGCGGCCACCTCGAGCGTCGTCTCGTTGTTGAACTTGGTGTTCAGGCGTGCCGTTTCCCGGAGCATTCTCTCCACCGGCACCAGCCGCATGAAGGTCCGGAGCACCGTGTTCTTGGTCTGGAAGAACTGCCGCCCGGCGTGGTACGGCTCCCGGTGCACCACCACCCCCTTCAACCGGGAAAGGATGTTGCGGTCGGTCACCCGGGCGTGGTATGCGTCCTCCCAGTTCTTGGAGTCCGTGTAATCTTCGAAGCCGTAGGGGGTCCCCTCGACGATCTGTTCCGGGGTGATCCCGAACTTTCCCGAGTAGTACTGCCAGACTGCGAGACTGTTCTCGTTGGACCTGGCGGGTATCTGCTTCAGCTCCTCGTCGGACAGGTCGGTTCGATGAAGGAGCTCTTCCCAGTGTGCCATCCATCTCTCCAAGTCGCATGCACAAAGCCGCGTGCAAGATGTATACATCGAATATTTTAGAGCTTTTCTTTACCCCTCTTCCTCGAGCCTGATGCCGATGATGCCCCTCTTCGAGAGCGTGCGGAGGTAATGCACCAGCGCCACCTCGGCCTCCTTCATCTCCAGCTTTTTCTCGTCCGCGAGCGCGTCGGCGATCTGTGCAATGGTGTGCTTCCCGTCGCACAGCTCCCACACCAGGGCCCCCACGTGGTCCATCTCGAACGTCTTGGTGGGGGGCGGCTTCGGCATCAGCCGCACGTACCACGGCATCACCGTCTGGTCGCGGCTTATCGTCAGACGCAGACCGCCCTCGGTGCTTTCCGCTTTCACGGACGGGTTGCGTGTCGGCACGCCGCCGAACACCTGCTTCCGCGGCATCTTTTTGCCCCTCTTGTAGAATATGTCAAGCAGTCCCATGCGCTAGTGGCACCGAATGCCCTTGATGATCTCGGGCATGTCGTTGTCTCCATTGTGCTCCAGGGTGGCCACGAACATCCTGTTCAGTTTATCACAGACCCAGCCGGACAGCTCGATGAACTTCGGTTTCCTCAGCATCGAAAGCCGCAGCTTCTTCGTACCGCTGATGCGTGCCGCCTCGTGGCCCTTCGTACGCGTCGTCTCCGATTCGGTTCGGTAGTTGTCGAGCATCTTGTAGTGCTTCACCGTCAGCCACCGCTCCAGCGTCTTGTCGCCGAGCGCGATGTCCGCCAGGCTGTACCGGTCCAGCACGAGCACGTTCACGCCGTTGCGGAATCTCATGCTGATGTGCCCGGTGACGAGCGAGTGCTTCTCCACCTCGTAATCCGCCGGCAGGTGCGTGTCCAGCCCGAACACCGCCCATCGGGTCCGCGCCCCCGCCGACACCCTCAGCGACTCCAGCACCTCCCGGGCGGTTTCCGCGATGTCCTCGCCGGGCTTTCCCATCACCCGAAGATACACTCCCAGGTCGCCGCGCGTCGCCAGCAGGTAGTACGCGTTCCAGTCGCCGCCTATCGAGAAGAACTCCCCGCCCATCTCCCGCGGGATATTCCAGCGCAGGTCCCTTTTCACCTTGATGTCTTCCCCCGCCTTCGAGGCGATCCGGGTCGCCTCCTCGACCGTCTTGTCCACGGACGTGGAGAATCCCGCCTGCATCACGTTCCACTTCAGTTCCATCCGGACCGATTCCCGGTCCTCGATCCTCACGTAGCCGGATTTCCTCTTGTCCTGGATCATGCCGGGCGACCATTCCCGGGGAAGGTTTACGGACACGCCGCGCCACGCGAAGAGATTGTCCTCACGGCGGGAGCCCCTGCCCTTGCCGCTGCTCTTGGCCTTCTTACTCAACCGTCTTCCCCGACGACGGCGATTGCCTCGGGGAGGGTGAAGATCTTCTCGAACAGCGCCTTGCCCACGATCGCTCCCTCCAGCGGGATCTCCTTCAGCCGGCGCAGATCATCCAGCGACGACACCCCGCCCGACGCCACCACCGGAATCGACGACGCCCCGCACACCTCCCTGGTCCTCTCCACGTTCGGCCCCTGCAGCGTGCCGTCCCGCTGGATGTCCGTATATATGATAGCGGCCGCGCCCGACTCCGCGATCTGCCGCACGAAGTCCAGCAGATCCAGTTCGGTGGTGGAGGTCCACCCCTGTATCGCCACCTTGTCGCGCTCCGCGTCCACCCCGACGGCGATCACGTTCGGGAACAGCCCGCACAGCGTGCCCAGCCGGTCCGGCGACTCGGCTGCCACCGTCCCCAGCGATACCCGGTCCACGCCCAGGTCCAGCAGCTTCCGGATATCCTCCTCGGTCCGCACCCCGCCGCCGACTTCCACCCGGACGTCTCCCATCGCCGCGGCGATCCGCCCGATCGGCTCCAGGTTCGCCATCTTTCCGGTAAACGCACCGTCCAGGTCCACCACGTGGATCAGCTCCGCGCCGCCTTCCTTCCACTTCAGCGCCGCGTCCAGCGGATCCTTGAAGTACACAGTCTTGTCCTCGGCGTTCCCCCGCAGGAGCCGCACGCACTCCCCGTCCTTGATGTCCACCGCGGGCACGACAATCATCGCATCTCCTCCCTCGTGTTGAGACCGTACTATACCCGATTCGGAATTACGGGGACATGATTCCTTCGTGTCTATGTAATTCGAGAGACACAATACCTCACGCGTCCGCAACCCATTGACAAGCCGGTCCTTGTGCGTAGAATGACGCTGGCGAATTGGAGACGGAGGAGAATTATATGCCATATCCAAAATCAACACCATTCCAGGACAGAATACTTCCCGCCCCGAAGGGAAGGGGCTTTCACCAGGACGGTTACTGGGTCTGGTGCGGCTCCGTCGCGCAGGGAGACGACGGCCGCTGGCACATGTTTGCCGCGCGCTGGCCCAAGAAATATCCGTTCTTCCACGGGTATCTTGCCGCGTCGGAAGTGGTGCGCGCGTCCGCGGACGAACCGACTGGCCCGTACCGCTTCGAGGAGGTGGTCCTGCCGGCTCGCGGCCCGGAATTCTGGGACGGGCGGATGACTCACAATCCATTCATTATGAAATATGACGACGAGTTCCTCCTGTTCTACATCGGCGCCACCTACCAGGGCGACATCCCGACGCCGGAGGAGATGAACGCGCTGCGGTCGGAGCCGGGCGGCAACGGGCGGGTCTTTTCGTGGTACTCGTCCATACGGATAGGCATGGCCCTATCGTCTTCGGTGCTCGGCCCGTGGCGCCGGCCCGACGCGCCGTCGTTCGACATAAATCCGGAGGGCTGGGACGACACCGTGGTGACGAATCCTTCCCCCTGTCCGGCCCCCGACGGACGAATCTTGCTGTACTACCGGAGCACCGGAGCCAAACTGGGCCTGGCCATGGCGTCCTCGCCTGACAAACCGTTCGTCAGGCAGGGCGACGGTCCGGTGGTGGACCCCGGCGAGGGCCTCAGGATCGAGGACCCGTTCGTCTTTCGGGCCGGCGACCACTACGAGATGGTCTGCAAGGACCTTACCGGCAGGATTACGGGCGAGTTCCACGCTGCGGTTCACCTGCTGTCGGACGACGGCGTCGCGTGGGCTCTCGCGCCGCGCCCGAAGGCCTGGTCCCGAACCGTTCGCTGGGATGACGGCACGACCAGCACCCAGGCCAGCATCGAGCGTCCGTTTATGCTTTTCGAGGCCGGCCGGCCGACATTCCTGTTCGCCGCCACGGCGGACGGTCCCGGACCGCACGACGGCCGCCCCGGATATTACTTTGCCGAGAATACCTGGAATATGGTAATACCGCTGAAGTAATGAGCAAAGTCATCCTTGCCTTGGTCGCGCTATACCTCCCTCCGCTGTCCGCCGCCGCGGACGCGCCGGACCCGTGGGCGTCCTTCAAGCTGAAGCGCATCGAATGCAAAGACGGTACACTGTCCATCGATCCCGCCGTGATCTCGCCGCACGACAAGATCAAAGCGGCGCTGGAAGAGGAGATGGCCCGATATCGCGCCGGACGAAGACGGCGCGAGGCCCTGATGAGGAAGATGAAGGCGATAACGACTCAGGTGAATGAACTGCTGGGTTTCACGCCTGACGAGAAGCAGGCGACCGAGCAGGAGAAGATCTACTCGACGTTCGGCGCCTCCCCGTTCGGCCTGGTGTCGGCCGACAAGCTCGGCGTCTATATCCTGATGAAGGAGAAGACGAAGGAATACCTGAAGAACGGCGGGAAGCTTCCCGGGTTCTCCTACGATGCCGCGAGCGACGTCGCCCGCTATCAGTTCAACTCCTCATCCGGGCTTTCAGTCGACCTGGAGCTGTTGCCGATCATGCTTAGCAAGCCGGACGCCGCGGTGAAGGCGGTGCACTCGATTATCGGCGAGGATCTCGTGAGTACCTTTAATATTGGCCCCGCGACGATGATTCATGAGCTGGTCGAAGGCACAATCATATTCGAGATGCTGGACCTGCAGGACCCGCACTCCCGCTGGTTCACGGACGGCGTCGCCAACGTGCTGACGATACAGATGCTCAACACGATCGGGGAGAAGGCCGCGGTGAAGGAGATCATGGAGGGCTTCGATGCGTCCCCGTACATGAAAACCCGGGAGGAGCTCAATCTCCGGTACTGGCTTGCGGGGCAGTACGACATCAATGTGCCTATCGAATCCGAGAAGCTGCTGACCGATGCGCGGCGCGCGTATGCCACCTACGAGATGAGCCGATTGATAGAGAACCACGGCGGAGACTGCGTGAAGAAGATATTGGAGGAGCTCCGGACCAAGCCGAAGCAGTCCTCCGGCGATCTCTTCGCGGCGGTCAGGAAGGTGACCGGCGAAGACATGGTGCAGCGGCTTTTGCGCTATCAGCGGTTCAGGACGGCGGAGCAGGGGGCGAAGCGGTATGACAGGGCGTGCGCCGAGGCGCGGAAGGCCGGAGATTACGAGGACGTGTTCACGAATCTCAAGCGGCTGATGGAGCTGAAGCCCGAAATGACGCAGGACCCCGACTCTATCGCCGTCGTCACGGATGTTCTGGCGCGCCTGGGGCATCACGAGGCCGGACGGGACGTCATCCGGGAGCGCATCGAAGATGCCCGCGGGGCCGAGGACAACATGCAGCTGGAGGCGTTTCAGCAGATGTATGTCTCGTATGCGTTCACCTGCAGGGACCTACCGAAGGCGTACGAGGTAGCGAATGAATACCTGCAGAGTCATCCTGACAACGTGCTCGCCATGCTCGTGGTCGCGCACGCGCTGAAGGCGCAGGGAAAGATCGGGGAATCGAAGGCGGCGGTGGACGCGGTGCGCAGAGGCCTGAAGGACGTGGACGCCAAGAGCAAGGCCACCATCCTCGGAATCATCGCCGAGTTTCTGGAGGGGAAGAAATGAAGATAGGAGGTGTTTGTATGATGAAGCGAATTGCGTTGCTGGCTCTGTTGCTGGGCGCTGTCGGTTCCGGTGCGTATGCCACGGTGGATCATCTCACCTCGACATATCAGGCGATGTACGGTCCGAACAAGGGAGGCATCGCGGTGGTGCCGGTCAGTTTTCTCACCGGCTCCACCGCCCCGGAGGTGGAGATATTGACCGTATGTGCGCCGAACGAGATGGACCTGAGGGCTGCGGAGAAGACCGCCGACTGCAATCTGATATCCCTCTATGGGATCAAGATAAGCGCGGAAGTGAAGGCCGCGGACGCGAAAGAGGATTCCGTCGTCACGATCGACGTCTCGAAGCTGGCGGCCCCGGCCCAGGCGCTGTATCCGCCGAACACGAACCCTTCGGAAGACGAAATCATGCAGGCCGCTATTCAGTGCATCTCCATGGCCGGTGTACAGCACTGCGGGCTGCAGCGCGTGAAGGTGGTGATCCGCGCCGACAAGCAGGAAACCGTGAAGAAGTGGAAGAAGTACGAGCGCGTGTACGTGCTGAAGAAGAAAGAGGGGAAATAGGACAGCTCTTCCACATCCACCCGCCCCTTGCGCACAATACTCCCAGCGGGTATGCTTCGCCCGTGAGATTCAAGAACCTCGAGCTCGACCGCTTCCAGGAAGAAGCATTCCGGCATATCGACGCGGAGCATTCCGTCATCGTCTCGGCGCCCACGGGCGCGGGAAAGACCGTCATCGCGGAGTACGCGGTGGAGCACTCTCTCGAGAAGGGGAAAGGGGTTATCTACACCGCGCCGGTGAAGGCGCTCAGCTCCCAGAAGTACCGGGACTTCAGCGCCGACTACGGTGATAAGGTGGGCATACTCACCGGGGACGTCTCCATCAACGCGACCGCGCCGGTGCTGGTGATGACCACGGAGATATTCCGCAACACGATATTCGACAACCCGGAGCGGCTGAACGGCGTCGACCATGTGATATTCGACGAGATACACTACCTGGACGACGTGGAGCGAGGGACGGTGTGGGAGGAATCCATCATATTCGCGCCGGAGCATCTCCGGTTCGTGTGCCTGAGCGCGACGATACCCAACCTTGATGAGATCGCCGGCTGGATGCGGAACATCCGCTCCGAGGAGATCGGCGCCGTGGAGGAGCTGAAGCGCCCGGTGCCGCTCAGGCCGCTTTTCTACTGCGACGGCAACGTCTACCAGGAGCTGAGGCAGTGGCCCGGGAACCGGCGGAAGAATCCCCGCTTCGCGCGCCGCGGGGGCCCGCGCCGGAGGAAGAAGGGCGGCGGCCGTCACGAGAGGCCCGAGGCGCGGCTGGTGCGGTATATCCGGGAGAGGAACCATCTGCCGTGTCTCTTCTTTGCCTTCAACCGGAACCGGTGCGAGGAACTGGCAAACGCGTACAAGGGCATGCGGCTGCTGTCGAACGACGAGAGGGGCAGGGTGTTGGACCTGTACGACACCCTGGTGGAACGCTACGGCATCACCACGGTGAGCGTGCTGGGCCCGATGCGCTCGCTGGTGAGCCACGGGGTGGCGTACCACCACGCCGGTCTGCTTCCCAGCATGAAGGAGGTGGTGGAGCGGCTCTTCACCTCGGGTCTTCTGAAGCTGATATTCACCACCACGACGTTCGCGCTGGGAGTGAACATGCCGGCGAAATCCGTGGTGATAGACGAGCTGGTGAGTTTCGACGGCATGGGCTTCTCGGACATGTCCGTCCGCGACTACTACCAGCTTGCGGGCCGGTCCGGCCGGCGAGGGATGGACGACGAGGGCATCGTCTACTCCCGGCTGGATACGTCGTACATAAAGAAGCACGCCGTCGAGAGGATCGTCGCCGGCAATCCTGAGCCGGTGAGCAGTCAGCTGAACACCTGCTACGCCACGCTCCTGAACCTGCTGCACCTGGCCGGGCGTCAGCTGTACGACGCCTACGACAGGAGCTTCCACTACTACCTGGCGGACGAATCGGAGCGGCGGGGGGCGCGGGACCTGATAGATCGGAAGCTGATGGTGCTGGAGGAGATGGGATACATTGAGCGCGACGCGCTCACGGACAAGGGCTCCTTCGCGGCGCGGCTGTACGGGTACGAGCTTCAGGCGGCGGAGTTCCTGTTCTCCGGGTTCCTGGACGAGCTGGACGCCGGCGATCTGGCGGTGCTGGCCATGGCCGCGTCACTCGAAGACAAGGGCAAGCCCCAGCCGGTTGAGGAGAAGCGTCTGGTGAAGAGGGCGTCCGGGATAGTGTCCGGCATCCGCCGAGTGGAGAAGAAAGCCGGCATTCCGGAGCTTACCCCGATACTCAACTTCTCTCTGAGCGGCATGATACGGGCGTGGATAGAGGGGCATGACTTCGAGGATATCGAGCACATGACCGGTCTCGACGAGGGCGAGATCGTGAGAAACCTGCGCCGGACGATGCAGCTTCTGCGCGAGATCCGCAGCGCCGCCCGCGGCAGGAGCGAGCTTGCCAAGCGGCTGACGGTCGGGATCGAAGCGATCAACCGTGACGTGGTGGACGCGGAGAAGCAGCTCCAGGTGATGTAGGGCCGTTACGGGTTTGTCGGCGTCTTCTTCGCCGCGGCTTTCCTCTTCTTCGTTGCTTTCTTCTTTGCCGGCGTCTTCTTCACCTTGGCCAGGGCTTTTTTCAGGTCCTCGATCTCGGCGCGGAGCGCGTTGAACTCATCCCGGGTGGCGAAGTCGAACTTCTTGGCGACGACCTTCGCTTCCTTGGCGACCCACTCGGACGCCTCGCCGCTTCTCTTCGATACCCATTCGGAGGCCTCTCCGCCCTTCGTCTTCAGGGTCTCGCTCGTCTCCGTCACCGAGGCGGCCAGTTTGGCCACGGCGGAATCCTTCTTGCCCGCGTACTTGGAGCCGCGCTTCGCCAGCTCGTCCATCAGGTCGCTCACCTTCTCCCCGCCCAGGGAAATGAGGCCGAGTCCCACCTTGAGCGCCCTCTCGATCGCTTTCGCGTCCTCGGGCTTCTTTTTTCCGGCATTCTTCTTCGCCATCTTCGGTCTCCTTACTCCTTCTTTTTCTTCTTCTTTGACTTCTTCTTCGCAGACTTCTTCTTCGTTTCTTTCTTCTCTTCTTTCTTCGGTTCCTCCTTTTCCTTCTTCGACGCTTCCTCGGCGACGATGCTCTCTATCTCTTGCCAGGTGTGCACCCCGTTCTTCCCGTTTCTCTTGGTGTGGTACATTGCCTTGTCCGCTCTCTCGATCAGGAGGACGGATTCCTTCGCGTCCTCCGGAAAGACGGACACGCCCAGCGATATCGTCAGCTCCTTGCCCGGCTGTGTCTCCTCTCCGTCGAAGGGGAACGATTCGATGTTCGCCCTTATGTTCTCGGCCACCCTGCGGGCACCGGTCGCGTCCGTTCCCGGCAGGATGACGACGAATTCCTCACCGCCGTAGCGGCCCAGCAGATCGCTGGGGCGCAGGCAGCTGCGAACGGTGTCGGCGAAGAGCCGCAGGACCTTGTCGCCGGTGGTGTGCCCGTAGGTGTCGTTGA
>CAYMFW010000032.1:0-32781 GCA_964389785.1 uncultured Planctomycetota bacterium | reverse complement strand
CAGCTGTACTGGAGGACCCGGGAGTACGAGAGGCGGAAGATGGACCGGTTCCGGCGCTACGTCGCGGAGAGGTATGCGATGGAGGAATCCGCCGGGGATCTTGCAGATATCCGTCGATCGCGTCTGGGTCGATGCATCGAAAAGCTGAAGGAGCGGCAGAGGTGTATAGTGGAGTTCTTCTACACGAAGGGGCTCGACTGCGGCAAGATAGGCGCTCGCATGGGATTGAAGCCCCAGACGGTTCGGATGAGTCTCTGTCGGATACGGGAGGCGCTTCGGACGTGCGTGGAGAGAGGGGCGGAGGCGTGAGCAAATCCATGGACATGGAGCAATTCCGCGAGCTGGTCGCCCGCTGTCTCGAGGGTGCGATCTCGGACGAGGAGCAGGAAAGAGTGGTAGAGGCCGCGGAATCTTCGCCGGAGCTGTCGGATTATCTCGAGAGAATGGTGCACATCCACGCGGCGCTGAAGGCGAGGCGTTACGACGAAGCCGCATTCGCACAGGCCGTGTTGGACAAGCTTTCGAACAGACACGGAACGGGCCGGTTCCGGAACGCGGTTCTCGAGGAGCTGAGGGCGAAGGGAATGCTGGAGTCGCGCGCCCGCCCCGGACGCCGCTTCTTCACGATCTCCGCGATAGCCGCCTCGATCGCGATCCTCGTCGGGGCGGCGGTGTCGGTCCATCTCGCGAGGCGACCGGGAGGCCGGGGAGTTCCCGGCGGGGCCCTCGGGGAGCTGGTGTCGGGGGCTGAACGGGCGCGTACGGTCGCCGATCTCAAGGCACTCAGCGCCGTCGCCCGGCGCGCGTACGAAGAGGAGCTGGCGCGGGGCGCGGCTTGCGATCCGGTGATGCTCATAGACTTGGGGCTTTCGACCGCCGTCACCGGCAATCCCAGGGAGGATCGGCAGGCGGATGACCTGAGATTCCTCGCGGAGAACGCGGCGCGGGCATGGAAGGACCGGCTGGCGCGGGCGCGCGCGTGGTCCGTGCCGGGAGTTATGTCCGTTGCCGAGGCGGCCGCGACCGGGCCGACTCCGGAGGAGGTGCGCGAGATCCGGGAGAAGTACGCCAAGGCCCGTACGCACGCGGACAGGAAGTTCTACCAGGGTTGGGGAATGGCCTTCGCGGACCTGAACGACAAGACGGTCAACCCCAGAGGCTGGCGGCACATATCGGATGCGCTCTGGTTCGAGCACGTGTACGTGTTCTTCTACGAGCAGGGCCTCGACTGCACCCTGAAGGACACGGCCGATGTTTCCTGGCCGAAGGGACTCGCACACAGGGACTACTTCGACGCGAACCTCAGGCCCATATTCGACGAGGCCGCGCGACTTCGCCGGTCCCTCGAATCGAACATAGACTTCAAAAAGCAGGAGCGTTCGGGAGACGGCATGTGGGCCGTTCACCAACTCTATCGCGGGAGGGATTCCGTTGTGGACCTCGACTTCTGGGCGGTTCTGCAGGCGATCCCCGACAGTAGGGACTCCTGGCTTCATCTGGGGGAACCCAACTTCGAGGAAGCCGTTCTGACGGGCAGGTTCCATGTGGCAGCCGTCTCTCCCGGTCATGAAAGAAACATGAAAACAGGCTGGATGGTTTTTTTCGAGAACGGTCAACGCTCGGTGCGACTGATCAAGGGAAGGGAGGAATCCCTGCGGTTCACCAAGGATACCTGGTTCTGGTTCCTTTCCCGCTTCCGGAAAACGGGCAGCGGAGAGTGGGAGCTGACCAACTGGGTGTGGCAGGAGGGAGGTCAGCCATTGAACATCCGCAGCCTGCTTCCCGGTGATCCTGTTCTGGCAGGCAACGAATCCAGCTCGTTCACGGCGAAGGATCGCAGCTACAGAGGCCCCGGCGGGATCGCGTTCCGCGCCTCGCGCGTCAAGATCGAATGGCAGGCTCTCGGCTTGCGGATACTCCGTCCCGCTCCCGGCGGGGAGGAGGCGCCGTGAGGAACGGGAAACACGCGTACAGGGTGTTGCCGCACGACAGATGGATGGCGGCGATGGAGGGACACATCCAGGAAGCAGTTTCCATGGACGTCGTGACGTTCACTTCCCTGGTGGACGCATCTTCCCTGCGTCTGCTTCGCGCTTCTCAGGAGCTCAGGAGCGGTGCCAGGCCTTCGTATACCGCCCTCGTGATCAAGGCGATATCGCTGGCGCTGAGGAACAACCCGCGGATGAACCGTCTCGTTCTGCCATGGCCCTTCAAGTACCGTCACGTGCAGCTCGAGGAGGTCCACGCCGTGGTCGCCGTGGAGAAGGTGGCAGGAGACATGGACACGGTATTCGCGGGACTCCTGCGGAACAGCGACGGAAAGACGGTGGGGGAAATCACCAGCGAGCTGCGTGAGATGGCTTCCGTGACGGAGGAGGAAGACCCCAGACTGCGTCTCGCGATGCGTCTGGTGCGGCGCCTGCCCGCATTCGTCAGCCGCTTCCTGTTCGGCCTGCCCAGACGCTCGCCGCGCCTGTGGGTGGAGAACCGGGGAGGGTCGTTCGCTCTCACCACCGTGGGAAAGTACGGGGTCGACGCGATATCCGCGAAGTGGCCCTGGCCCCTCACGTTCACGTTCGGTGAGGTAAAGGAGCGTCCGATGGTCGTGGACGGCAGGGTCGAGGCGCGCCTGAGCTTATACCTCACCATGGCGTTCAAGCGCCAGCTCACCAACGGCGCCCCCGCGGCGCGGTTCTTCCACGAGATCGTCCGCCGACTCGAGCGGGCGGAGATGAAGTCGGAAGCGGCCTGGGCCGGCGCTCCCGCCGCGATGGTGGAGGTCCCCGTCGCCGGCTGAGTTCGCTCCGCAGGTTGCATCGTCACCCACCGATATGATATAAGCCTGCCTGCGATAAGGAGCTAATAACTATGCGCTGGAGCAAGGCATTCATTCCGACACTGCGGGAGGCGCCGGCGGAGGCGGAGATACCGAGCCACGCGCTTCTGCTGCGGGCGGGCTTCATCAAGAAGCTTGCCGCGGGGGCGTACTCGTACCTGCCGCTGGGGTTCCGGTCGCTGAACAAGGCGACGAACATCGTGCGGGAGGAGATGGACCGGGCGGGGGCGTCCGAGGTGCTGATGCCGGCGATTCACCCCGAGGAGCTGTGGGCGGAGGGCCCGCGCCTGGAGGTGATGAAGGAAATCATGATCCGCTTCACCGACCGGCACGGCCGCAAGATGCTGCTGGGGCCGACGCACGAGGAGGTGATAACGGACATCGCGCGGGGAGGGATTAGCTCGTACCGCCAGCTCCCGGTGACGCTCTACCAGATACAGACGAAGTTCCGCGACGAGCCGCGTCCCCGTTTCGGCATTCTGCGGTCGTGCGAGTTCATCATGAAGGACGCGTACAGCTTCGACACCACGTGGGAGGGGCTGGACGAGAGCTATCAGGCGATGTACGACGCGTACTGCCGCATATTCGACCGGTGCGGGCTGGATTACACCATCGTGGAGGCGGATACCGGCGTGATGGGCGGGAGCGACTCGAGCGAGTTCATGGTGCCCTGTGTGAATGGGGAGGACACGCTGGTGACCTGCCCGTGCGGGTACGCGGCGAACCTGGAGAAGGCGTCGAGCAGGGATCCGGAGCCGCCCGCGGCGGAGGAGCCGGCGGAGAAGGAAGACGTGGACACCCCCGGCACGACCACCATAGACCAGGTGACCGAGTTCCTGAAGGTGCCGGCGGGGAAGCTGCTGAAGACGCTGATCTACAAGGCCGGCGACGAGGTGGTGGCGGTGCTGGTGCGCGGCGATCACAACGTGAACGAGATGAAGCTGGGGCGGCACCTGGGCGTGATGCCGGAGATGGCCGACGAGAATACCATAGAAAAGGTGACCGGCGGGCCGGTGGGGTTCTCCGGGCCGTCGGGGCTGGAGATACGTATTATCGCGGACCGGGACGCGGCGAACCTGCCTAATATGATCACCGGCGGGAACCGGAAGGACGTGCACACCCGGAACGTGAACGCCGGGCGGGACTACGAGATAAAGGAGATCGCGGACCTGCGCTTCGTGGAGGAGGGCGACCTCTGTCCGAAGTGCGGCAAGCCGCTCGAGGTATCGAAGGGTATCGAGATCGGCCACGTGTTCAAGCTGGGCACGAAGTACTCGGACGCGTACAAGGCGACGTTCCTGGACGTGGAGGGCAAGGAACAGGTGATGATAATGGGGTGCTACGGCATCGGTGTGAACCGCATCATCGCCTCCGCCGCCGAGAGATTCAACGACGAGAAGGGGCTTATCTGGCCGATGGCGATCGCTCCGTACAGCGTGCATATCGTTCCCACGAACTACGGGGACGAGGCGCTGCGGAAGGTCGCCGACGAGCTGTACGACGCGCTGGGCGCGAGCGGGATAGACGCGCTGATGGACGATCGCGACGCGCGCGCCGGGGTGAAGTTCAACGACGCGGACCTGGTCGGGGTGCCGCTGAGGGTCACCATCGGTCCGAAGGGGCTGAAGGAGGGCGTCGTCGAGCTGAAGTGGCGCGGCAAGGACGACGTCGAGAAGGTGCCGCTGGCGGAGTGCGCCGGGAAGGTGACGGAGCTGGTGGCCGGCGCGCTGATACGCAGTTCGGAAGATGACTGATGAAGGCATACGTATTTCATGAAGGCGGCGTTCCATGGGAGATCGAGGACGTGCCCACGCCGGAGCCGGGTCTCGGAGAAGTGCTGCTGAAGGTCGACGCGTGCGGCATCTGCGGCTCGGACGTGCATTACCGATTCGGCCGCGGCAAGACCGCCGTGGTTCCGCTCATCCCCGGGCATGAGGTCGCGGGGACCGTCGTCAAGCTGGGCAAGGGGGCGGCGGGTCTCGCGGAGGGCGACCGGGTGGTGGTGCATTACATCATCTCCTGCGGCACGTGCAGGAACTGCCTTGCCGGCAACGACAACCGCTGCCGCAACCGCCGGTCGGTCGGCGCGCACATCAACGGCGGCTTCGCCGAGTACATCGTGGTGCCGGACCGCAACGCGTTCAAGCTGCCCGATGCGATACCGTCGGGCCTGGGCGCGATTCTGGGGTGCGCCGTATCCACCGCGTACCACTCGCTGCGCTTCAGCCGGCTGACGGCGGGCGAGACGGTGGTGGTGTTCGGGCTGGGCGGGATAGGCCTGCACGCGGTGGCGTGGGCGAAGGCGCTGGGCGCCGGACAGGTGTTCGGCGTGGATATCTACGACGACAAGCTCTCCGCGGCCGGCGCGTACGGCGCGGACGAAGCGCTGCACTCCGAGCGTGACGACGTGGTGGGGAGGGTGATGACGATGACCGAGGGCTACGGCGTGGACATCGCGGTGGAGTGTTCCGGCCATCCCACCTGCGTTGAACAGGCGTTCAAGTGCCTGCACGGGAAGGTCGTCTACGAGTCCGGGCGGTTCGCCGGCATCGGCGTGCTGTGGGAGCCGTTCACCATCCCCGAGGCGTGGAGCTTCCGCGAGGGGGCGTTCACCAGGCCGGGCGATCATACCGCCGAGGAGCTCGGGGAGATCATCGATATGGTGGCGGCGGGGAAGGTGGATCTCTCCAGATCGGTGACGCACCGCTTTCCGTTCGACAAGATCGAGGAGGCGCTGGACCTGGTCGAGTCCAAGAAGGAGCACGTCATCCGCGCCGTCCTGCTCGGTGCCTGATCCAGGGACGGGGTTACGTCAGTAAGTTAGTGCTGCCCTCCGGGCCCTTCGAGGCAAGGCATTGATTGTGCATCCCCAAGGTGGTATCTTGGAGTCATGACTACGAAAGAGAGAGTGCTGAAAGCAGTGGAAAGCCTTCCCGACGACGCTCCCATAGAGGTTGCCATGGAACGGCTCCTGTTTCTCGCAAAGATCGAGAAGGGTTTGGAGCAAGCAGACGCCGGCGAAACCATTCCGCACGACCAAGTAAGAGAGAACATGGCGAAATGGCTGAAATAAGGTGGACTCCTCAGGCGTCTGAGGATTTGGAGTCCATTGCCGAGTTCATCGCTGAAGATTCACCTCATTACGCACGCCTTTTTGTCATCGACGTTCTCAAGGCAGTGGAGCGTCTCGAAGCATTCCCGATGTCAGGGAGAGTTGTTCCCGAGATCAACGATCCGGGTCTCAGAGAGATTGTCCTTGGCAGCTATCGGATTGTCCATCGGCTCAAGGACGAAATTGCAGAGATTCTGACGGTATATCATACCGCGAGGCTCTTGGGCTCCTCCGATCTGGAGTAGGCCGGGCGAACCTCGATGTGGGTTGGCCTCGACTGTCATTCTGCATTAAAGCTGCACGATTCGCCGGGAAATGGGGGTCTGTCCCTATTTTTTGGGGTGTAACACTTTTCCGTGAGGGCGTTGTATAATTGGAGACATGAGAACCGGGGTTCGTGAATCAGCGCGTTTTGCGGAGATGTACGATCGTAACTTCGGGCGCATATTCAACTACGTGCTCAGGAGAATGGGGAACGTGTCGCTTGCGGAGGACATTGCCGCGGACGTGTTCTACAAGGCGCTGAAGCACGCGAAGCGACTGATAAAGCCGGGGAACGACCCGCTGCCGTGGCTGTACACGGTGGCGAGCAACGAGGTGAATTCGTTCCTTAGGAAGCGCAGGGCCCGGGCGGTGGACCCGGCGGTGATGGGGGAGGCGGAGGGCACCCCGGCACCGCCGGACCAGGAGGCGCTGCGCGCCGAGGAGGAGCTGGAGAAGGAGAAACAGTTCGCGGAGGTGAGGGAGAAGATGCTGTCGCTGAGCGAGGAGGATCAGACGCTGATCTCTCTGAAGTTCTTCGAGGATCTCAGCTACGCGGAAATGTCGAAGATAATGGGCAGGAGGGAGGGAACCCTCAGGGTCCGCCTTCACCGGGCCGTGCAGGCCCTGAAGAAGGAGATGGAAGGAGAGGAAGATGGGTGATTTCGAAAAGAAGCTGGAGTCGGTTCCGGTGCCGCAGGTGCGGGTGCCGGAGTTCCAGGCCCGACTGAGGGACAGGCTCCTGGATTCGTACGACGCGGTGCGGTCCGCGGCGAGGATGAAGAGATGGTTCGTGGTCTCGAGCGTCGCGGCCGCGGTACTGCTGGCGGTGTCGGTTATGTTCGTGGCCCGGCCCGCGGTACCGACGGCGCTGCACGCCCGGCTGGGGGGCGAGGATCAGGCCCGGATCGCCAGGGTGATGGGCTGGGTATCGCAGGAGAAGAAGGCGGAGGTCGCCGACCTCCAGGCGACACCGGCGGTCCGGGACGAGGACCCGGTGGTGAGGACGATGGAGCTGGACCGGTCACTGGTTCAGAAATGGCTGGACGAGAGAGGTGACGTGGCGCCGTCTTCGAAACTGAGAGGCGGGGAGATGTTCACGGTGAGCACCCACAAGCTTCCGAATAACAGGGAAATATACGTGCTGACGTCGTTTCCGCAGGAGAAGGCGTCCAGGCCGAAGGTAATCTATTAAGAGGAGGGAGTCATGAACAGGACGTATGCGGCGGTCGCGGTTCTGGCGGTCCTTCTGACCGCGCTCGGATCGCAGGCCTTCGCCGAGGACGGGGCGTTCCTCGGGGTGGAGGTCGCGAAGCTCACCGAGGCGTGGCGCTCCAAGCTGGACTGCAAGGGAGACGGGGTGGTGGTCCTGAGCGTGGTGGAGGGCAGTCCGGCTGAGACGGCCGGGATAGAGGAAGGGGACGTGATAGCGAAGATCGACGGTCGGGCGGTGATGTCCCCCGGCGGTCTGCAGGGAATCATAGACGGGAAGAAGCCGGAGGACGGCGTGAAGGTGGAGCTTTCCCGGAAGGGCAAGGCGTTGTCGCTGGACGCGACGCTGAAGGGCAGGCCCGGGATTCTGAACGACCTGCCCGGACGGGTGAAACGGTACTTCTACATGCCGGACGGCGACGGGATGATGCCGGGCATGAAACGGGGAACTCCGGGCCCGCAGGGCGAGAAGTGGATCGGTGTCCGCATCGAGAAGGTGAACGGACAGCTCGCGAAGCATTTCGGCGTGAAGAGCGGGCTTCTGGTCGCCGAGGTGATCAATGACACGCCGGCCGACAAGGCCGGGCTGAAGGCGGGGGATGTGATCATAGGCGCGGACGCCGCCGCCGCGGAGACTATCGAAGCGCTGAAGAAGGCGATTGCGGAGAAGAAGGCCGGCGAGGCGGTGAAGCTGAAGATCATACGCGACAGCAGGGAGATGACGGTGGACGTCGCGGTGGAGGAGAACCCGAACCCCGCGGGCGAGCCGGGAAGCATCCGGTCGTGGTTCAACGAGCTCCAGGAGAAGCTGGGCAGGCCGTCGGTCGAGGGCCGGGGCCCGTGCGGGGACGGTGCCTGCGGAGACGGGCCGTGTGGAAGCGGGGACAAACCGTGCGGACATGGAAAGCCATCGGGGGACGTCCCGAAAGGTGTCTGGGGCGCACAGGAGGAACTGCACACACAGGTCGGCGAGCTGCGGGACCGGCTGGAGAAGACGGAGAAGGAGCTGAAGGAGCTGAGAGAGAAGGTGGAAGCCAAGTAGTATCATCCACTCGAACTTCCCTTCGAGTTCAGAAAGCGGGGACAGGATAGAATCCTGTCCCCGCTTTCGTTTGCAGGAGCAGCGGGAAAAAAGTTATCTGTTCCCTTCTTGGGTGAAACGATTTTTCCGCGGGAAGCCATATAATAGCGGACGAGGAGGTAGACTGTGACGGAAATGGATACCGGCGGGAAATTCGAGCGGATTCTCAAGTCAACCCATTCTCAGATCAGAGCTTACATCGCGGGGATGGGCGTTGCCCCCGACGAGGTGGACGACATCGCCCAGGAGGTGTACCTGGCCCTCCACCGCGGCATGCGCGGGCTTTCCGACGATGTTTTCCCGATCGCGTGGCTGAAGGGCACGGCGAGGAACCTGTGCCTGAATCATTTCCGCAGGGAGAAGAGATACCGGAAGCATTTCCGCGAGGTCGCCGAGATCATGCTCCGGACGCGGGTGAAGCTGGAGGCGGTTTCGGCGGACGATTCGGCGCGCGAGGCGCTGGAAAGCTGTCTGGGGCGGCTGTCGCCCGGGCACCGGGAGCTGGTCTCGATGCGCTACGAGCAGGGGAAGTCGGCGGAGTCCATCGCCAGGGAGAAGAAATCTCCCGGAGAGACGATACGGGTGGCGCTTCACCGAATACGGAAATTCCTGAGGGACTGTATCTCATCGAAGCTGGCGCTGGGAGGCGCGGGATGAGCAAGAAGACGGCGGCGAAGTTTCTGGAGAAGCGTTTCGGGTTGACGGACAAGGAACTCCGGGCGCTGGCGGACGAGCTTCGGGAGAACGAGGACGCGGCGGCGGACCTGAAGGAGCAGCTGATCCTGGACGAGATGCTCTCGCGGCATCTGGCCTTCGACCGCCGGGACTTCTGCGCGCAGGTGCGGCAGAGGATCCGCCAGACAGATTCCGGCACCGCGTTCTTCCGGACGGTGACGGACCGGATAGAGGAGCAGGACGATCGCAGGCGGGCCGTCCGCGGGGAGATGGTCGGCGCGCGGGTACGCCGGGCGAGGCCGGTTCGCCGGGGCGTGTGGGCGGCGGTCGCCGCGTGCCTGGCGATCGTGGTCGGTGCGGTCGTCTACAACGCGCGGCGGGAGGGAGAATTCATCGAGGTGATGGTGGCGCGGATCCAGGAGACGACGCCGGGCGTGGAGATTCATCACCGGGGAGAAACGGTGATCGCGGCAGCGGGAATGGGCCTCTTCGCGGAGGACCGGGTGGAGACCGGGAGCGACGGCAGGGCGTCGGTCGGGTATCCGGGTGAGGACACGCGCATAGACGTCGCGGGGAACACGGCGCTGACGATAGGGAGCGTGAAGGAAGGAAAGCGGCTGACGCTGGACGGGGGAGCGATACGGGCGACCGCGGCGCCTCAGCCGAAGGACAGGCCTATGGCAGTCACCACGAAGCACGCCGAAGCCGAGGTGGTGGGAACGATTTTCAACCTGACCGCCGGTTCCCGGTCCTCGATACTCGAAGTCACGGAGGGCCTGGTGCGCTTCACCCGGCGTTTCGACGGGAAGACCATCGAAGTGGCGGCGGGGTTCCGGGCAGAGGCCGGCGAGGGTATAGAGCTGGTCGCGCGGCCAATCTCGGAGCCGATGATCGCGGCCGCTCCGGCTCCCTTTTCCCCCGTCGAACCGAAGCCGGTGAAATACGTGGACGGTCCGGTGTTGCTCGAAGACGATTTCGAAGACCCGGTCGAGACGGCCCTCTCGAAATGGGGCATGACGGTATGGACGAAGGGAACGAAAGAGGGCGAGATGGTGCGGCGGGTGCCCACGGAGGAGGAGGTGACGCGCTTTCTATCGGTCAGGAGCAGGCAGGTACCCGGAGGGCGGTCGAATGCCGCACATCTCGATCTCGACGCTCTCGGGAAAGGGTCTCCCGATCTGATGAGCGGTACCCTCTATCTCAATGTCGACCTTCGGAAGCTCGCGGAGAATCATCCGGTATCGATCGAGTGGGACGAGTGGGCGTCTCCGGGGAGCAGCAGGCACTATATGCTCGGCAATGGACACCGGAGGATCAAGGATGTCTACCGGCGAGAGGGGTACAAGGCCGATCCCCTCGTGTGGAATCGGGGCAGGATCGAGATATTCCCCCTGAAGGACACACTGGGTGCGGGCCACTATCGGATCAGACGGCTGGGGGACGGAGCGCTCATAGAAGAATGTGTCGACTACTACGAAAGCTTCCACGTCGGAATTACCATCAGGACGGGAAAGACGATGATAGACAATGTGGTCGTGAAACGAATGGTTCCCGCGGGGAACGGGGAGATGTAACTCTGGAAAAGTAAGGCCCGCCGCCTGTGACTTGGCGAGCCGCGGCGGCGGGCCAGACGAACCAAGGAGGACCGTATGACGAGCATAGGGAGACCCCCTCGATCGGTTTTCGATAGTAGCAGAGACATATCCGTAAGTCAAATCACAGGAAAATCGGGGACAGACACGATTCTACGACCTCGCTCACGCTCGGTCCGTAAATCGAGTCAGTCCCCATTTTCCTATCCCCGAATTTCTTATCCGCTTCTGGACGGCTATTCGCCGTGTTTTTCACCGGTATTGAACGGACGGGAGGATCGTATGGACGGCATGGGACATGAGGGATTCGGAAAGGAGGGCCGTGGTATGGCGAGGAAGAACCGGGTGGCGAGGAACCTGTGGCTGCTGGCGGCCGGTGTGCTGGCGATCTGCATGGCGGTTTCGGCGGCGATGGCGGAGGACCTGCATTTCCAGAGGATGTCGGGGTGCCCCTACACGGTGGGGAGCCAGCCGTACTGCGCCATCGCGGACGTGAACGGCGACGGGAAGGGCGACGTGGTGACGAGCAATCTGAAGGACAACACGATCACCATCATGCTGGCGAACGACAGCGGCGGCCTGACGGAGGCGTCCAACTCGCCTCTGAACCCGGGCGTGACGCTGAGCTCGATGTACGCCGACCGGATGCGGATCGCGCCGGTATTCGGCGACATAGACGCGGACGGGGATCAGGACATGGTGCTCGACGCCGCTGAGGGCGTGGCGCTGATGCTCAACGACGGCGCGGGCGGGTTCGCGCACGCGGACGGATCGCCCTTCTCGACCGGCATGCAGGAGCTGCACGACAAGTGGGCGGACAACTGGTACGTCAGCATTTGGATCCCGGACCCGACGAAGTACGGCCACCCGAGCTTCTCGACGGTGATGGATATGAACGGCGACGGGTATCAGGACGTGGTCGCCCGCACGGGCGGCGGCTACTACATAACGGTCCTGCTGGGCGACAAGGACGGGAAGCTGACGGTGGCGGACGGGTACCCGCTGGACCTGGTGCGGGCGGACGTGAAGGACTCGAATGGGGACCCGGCGTATCCCCCGGAGCTGGACGCGGTGAACATAGGCGGCGGCTACTGCGTGAGGTCCCACGGGCTGGGCGACTTCAACGGCGACGGCATTGCGGACTACGTGGTCTCCCGAGGCATGATGGTGGGAACGGGCGGCGGAAGGTTCACGGTGGGGCCGCAGTTTCCGTATCCCGGAACCAGCTCGCCCTCGACGAGTCCCAGCTGGATGGCTGTGATAGACCTGAACAACGACCACCACGACGACTTCATGTGGGGGGCGACGGACGGCAAGTCGGACGTGAACGGCGGGCCGGCGCACGTGATGTTCGAGTCGGACGGCGCGGGCGGGTACTCGTGGGACTACGGGCCCCAGAGCAGGGGGCTGCCGGTGGTGGCGGACGTGAACGGCGACGGCAACGACGACCTGGTCGGGGTATGGGGCCTGTTCAGCGGGTACCCGTACGGGCTGTACGTCTCCTACGGGGACGGGCAGGGGAACTTCACGCAGGCGCCGTGGGCGCCGCTGTGCGTGTGGGGCTGGGAGGACTTCTACTACCAGAGCAAGTCGATAAACGTGGGTGACGTGAACGGCGACGGCAAGCCGGATATCTCGGTGTCGTTCGGCGTCGTGGACAACTGGAATCCCAGCGGCACGTACGACAAGAAGCTGGACGTGTTCATAAACACCAAGAGCGGGGACTTCAAGCCGGTGCTGCAGCCGCCGTTCCTGGCGGGCGGCCGGCTGGGCCAGTCGTTCGCGTACCGGATAGCGGCGAAGGGCACGACGCCCATCACGTTCGGCGCGAGCCCGCTCCCCGCGGGACTGACACTGAGCGGGGACACGATAACCGGCACGCCGACGAAGGAGGGGCAGACGAAGGTGACGCTCACCGCGACGAACGGCGCCGGCTCGGACAGCGCGGTGCTCGTCATCACGGTGTCGGACGGCACCAACCGGTCCCCGGAGATCACGGCGGGGCCCGGCGCGGCGCCGAACCCGGCGATCATGAACCAGGCGGTGACGTTTTCGGTGACGGCGACCGATCCGGACAACGACACCCTTTCCTACGCGTGGAGCTTCGGCGACGGCAGCGCGGGCACGGGCGCGAACCCGACGCACACGTACACGGAGCCGGGAACGTACCAGGTGGTCGTGACGGTCACGGACGGCGTGGGCGGCTCGGCCTGGAACGGCGTGAGCGTGGCGGTGCAGGAGTTCGGCGGCCAGGGGGACCTGAACGGGGATAAGGTGGTGAACGTGGACGACGTGACGCTGGTGATAGGCCACCACGGCGAGACCTCCGACAACCCGAACTGGGACGCCCGGGCGGACGCGAACGGCGACGGGAAGGTGGACGACGCGGACCTTCTCATCGTGATAGAGAACTTCGGACGGATCTACGGATAGGCACGTGTATACGAGAGGAGGTCCGAAGATGATCACGAACGGAAGATTCCGGTGGAAGACGACGATCGCGGCGCCGGCCGCGGCCGTGATCGCGACGGTGCTCGTGATCTGCTGCCTGTGCCGGACGGAAGGGCCGCGGGAGATCGAGACGGCGGCGACGGTGGAGACCGTGGCGCGGCAGGCGAAGGAGATCGGGACGGAGGGCGTTTCTTCGGCGGATGTCGAAGAGTCGGCCGTGTCTGAGAAGGGGATCGGGAAAGCCGCGGATGATTCGGCCCTGGCGCAGAGCTCCGAATCCGGCCCGGGGGCGGCGGACGCGACGATCGGCGGCGCGCTGGCCCTTCCCCGGTTCGGGCGGAACTATGCCCCGTACAGGGACGCGGAGACGCTGGAGGAGAGAGAGACGGCTCTCGACGGCGAGAGTGTCAGGCGGGTGCGGATCGTCCGCACCGACATGAAGTATCCCCTGGTGCGTGTGGAGGAGAAGGTGACGCGTGACGGGGCCACGGGAAAGGAGACGGCGACGATCGTGAGCGAGATGGTGGCCGACCACGTGCTCGTGCGGCTGCGGCCGGGCGTGACTGAGGACGACCTCCTCGCGCTCAATGCCAGGCACGGCACTACGATACGGAAGAAGATGTACGCCGAAGGTCACTACCTGGTGCAGGCTCAAGGATGCGACGTCGATACGGTGAGGAAGCTGGTCGAGACGTACAGGGCCGAGACGGCGAGCGTCGCGTACGCGGAGCCGGACCATATCGTTCACGCGCTGGGGAACGTGCCGGACGATCCGCACTTCGACAAGCTCTGGGGGATGCACAACTCGGGCCAGTACTCCGGGATGGGGACCGGCCACGTGAGGGCGCCCGAGCTTTCGAACGAATACTTCGGGCACGGCCTGGAGTACGCCGGCGGGACCGGTCCGACCGGGATAACCGGGAAGGCGATCTACTGCGGCTACGGCCTGCCCGACGAGATACCCGCGGAGGTGAGCGGCAACATCGCGCTGATCGAGCGCGGCGGCACGAACGACGACGGCGAGGCGCTCACCTTTGCGGAGAAGCTGACCAACGCGACGGCGGCGGGAGCGAAGGCGGCGATCTTCTACCAGATGATGGGCTACGAGATGCTCTTCTACTATTCGCTCGGGCACGAGGCGGACTGGATACCGGCGATATCCATACAGGGCGGACGGGTGGCGGAGATGAGAGCGTACGGCACGCCGACGATTACGCTGTACAACCGGTCGAAGGCGGACGCGGACATAGACGCGCCCGAGGCCTGGACGGCGGCGACGGGAAGCCGGGACGTGCTGGTCGGGGTGATCGACACCGGTATCGACTACACCCATCCTGACCTCGCGGCCAATATGTGGCACAACCCGGGAGAGACGGGAACGGACGGGAGCGGCAGGGACAAGCGCACGAACGGAGTCGACGACGACGGCAACGGCTTCGTGGACGACTGGAACGGGTGGGACTTCTGCAACGACGACAACGACCCGTTCGACGACCACTTCCACGGCACCCACTGCGCGGGCACCATAGGCGGCGTGGGCAACAACGCCGAGGGCGTGGCGGGCGTGAGCTGGAACGTGTCGCTCGTGGGGCTGAAGTTCCTCAGCGCCGGCGGCTCCGGGACGTTCGCGGATTCGGTGGACGCGGTGTACTACGGGACGAAGATAGGGTGCGACCTGACGAGTAACTCCTGGGGCGCGGCGCCCGGCCAGGGCGGCTACTTCCAGGCGCTGGCGGACGCGATCGCGGACGCGGATTCGAAGGGGGTGCTCTTCGTCGCGGCCGCCGGAAACAGCGACAACGACAACGATGCGATGCCGACGTATCCGGGCTCGTATACCAATCCGAACGTTATCGCGGTCGCCGCGACGGACCCCACCGACGGGCGGGCGTGGTTCTCCAGCTACGGAGAGACCTCCGTGGACATCGGGGCGCCGGGCGTGGCGGTGTACAGCTGTATCCCGACGTGGTACATGGACGAGCCCGGGGTGGAGGCCATCTACTGGCCGCTGAACGGCACGTCCATGGCGACGCCGCACGTGGCGGGCGCCTGCGCGCTGTTGAAATCGGTGGACCCGGACCTGACGCACATGCAGATAAAGAACAGGCTGCTCGGGTCGGTCGATCCGATAGAATCGATGACCGGCAAGGTGCTCTCGAACGGCCGGATGAACATATGCCGGGCGCTCGAGGGCATGATACCCGGTCCGTTCGTTGCGCGGGGGGATTCGGCGGTGGACGACGCCTCTGGCGGCACGTCGGGCAACGGCGACGGAATCGCCAATCCCGGTGAGACGGTGAGACTGCGGGTGACTCTGAGGAACATAGGCAAGGAGATCGCCTCCGGGGTGTCCGCAGAGCTTTCGCTCGCCGAGGCGGACCAGTACATATCCATCCTTGACGGGTCGGCCGGGTACGGCGACATCACGTCCGGCGGGGAGGCGGCGGGTGACGGGTTCCTGCTCCAGATCGCGGCCGGGGCGCCGACGCCGCACCTCGTGACGTTCGATCTCACCATGACCGACGGCGCGGGGAACGGCTGGCAGGACGGCGTCGAGCTGGTGGTATGCGAGACGGCCCTCGTCTCGGGCACGGTGCGACTCGACGGCGCGGCGCTCGCGGGAGCGACGGTCGTGATAGACGGGGCGTCCCGCGCGACGGTCACCACCGGTTCCGACGGAAAGTATTCCGCCGCGGTGGGGAGCGGCACGTACGGCGTGGGCGCCGAGTACGGCGGCGCGCTCGCGACGCACCCGGTGGAGGTGACGGTGCCGCCGGATCGGACCGGAGTGGACTTCGATTTCACGACGGCGACGGTGAGCGGCACGGTCGTCGACGGCGGCAGCGGCCAGCCGATCGAGGGCGCGACGGTGCGCTACCTCGGCGTGGTATCCGGGTCCGTGGTGACCGACTCGAACGGCGTCTTTACGATTGAGGGCGTGTACGGGCGTGGGGTCACGCTCTCGCTCTCGGCGAGCAAGCAGCCCGACTACCAGGATTCGGGGGAGACCACGGTGGTCGTGCCGCCCGACGTTTCGGGCGTGACGCTGGAGCTGACGAGGCCCGACATCGACGTCAATCCGACGGCGTTCGACATCGAGGCGGAGTTCGGCCAGCTGGTGAAGAGAACGCTGACGGTGGCCAACACCGGAACGCGCGGTCTGGAGTGGGCGGTGGACGTCGGGGACGCGATGGGAGGGATACGGACGAAGCACGTGTACGGCACCACGTCCGGGAACAGCCCGAGCTGGCACGGGCTCGAGTTCGACGGGACGAATCTGCTGGCGGTGGACTACACGACGCTCAGGAGGATAAACCCGGCGACGGGCGGAACGGTCGGGACTCTGGCACTCGGCGTGCGGGCGCTGGATATCGCGCTCGACGGAAACACGCTGTGGGTGACCGACCCGGACAACCGTAAGATACACCAGCTGAGTCTCGCCGACGGGTCGAAGCTGAAGACGTTCGATCCGCCGTACCAGACCGTCCCGAGCGCGATCGCGGTGGGCGGCGGGTACGTGTGGACGTACGACATAAGCTGGGGAATGATCTACAAGCAGGACCCCGAGACGGGAGAGCTCGTCGGGGACGGGCTGTACTGCCCCGTGTACGTGGGGTTCTCGTGGGGCATCGCGTACCGCGACGGGGCGATATGGATGGCGGAGGCCGACTCGTGGGATACCTCGAGCGCGACGCTCGAGGTGTTCAAGCTGGACCCGGAGGACGGGAGCATCATACGGCAGTACCAGGATCCGGCCTATTTCCGCTACTCGATAAGCTACGCGTTCGGCGTGTGCCGCGCGGGAGATTCGTTCTGGGTACTGGGCATCTCGGCGGAGCCGGGAGACGGCGGCCAGCCCGGCGAGACGACGCTGTGCGAGCTCGCCGCGGGCGCGTGCGAGTGGGTGACGGCGGTTCCGGAGCAGGGGCAGATCTGGGGACAGGACGACCAGGGCGTCGCGCTGGAGTTCGATTCGGTCAAGGCCGGGGTGGGAATGAATACCACGACGATCAAGGTGAGCTCCAACGATCCGGACGAGCCGGTGGTGGAGGTACCGGTGACGTTCACCGTAACGCCGACGCAGGCGAAGATCGCCCTCACCGCGGACAACGTGGCGCCGAGCGTGGGCGGTACGTTCACCGTGGCGGTGAACCTGCAGACCGCGCCCCCGTTCGCGAACTGGGGGGAATTCCTCGGGTTCGACGGGAGCATGGTGGAGCTGGTGAGCCAGGCGACGGGCGCGTTCGAGACGTTCATTCCGGACAGCCGTTCGCTCTCCGATATCAACGCGACGGGCCAGGTGCGCGCCGGCGGGTATCGGCTGAACAACAACATGGGAGGAAACGGCACGCTGGGGCTCTTTACGTTCAGGGCGAAGGCCGAGGGCACCACGCAGATAGCGACCGGCCCGAAGAGCGGAACGAACCCGTTCGGGAACGTGCTCCAGCCGCTCGAGGGCGGTGAGGTGCTTCCCTCCGACGGCGGGCCGCTCACGATAACGATAGGGGGCAGCGCCCAGCCGACCATAGTGCTCACCGCCAGCAACGCGGCGCCCAACGTGGGCGAGACGTTCACCGTGACGGTCGGGCTTCAGAACGGGCCTCCGTTCGCGAGCTGGGGCCAGCTCCTGAAGTTCGACGGGGCGGCGGTGCGGGTCGACGGGCAGGCCGCCGGGACCTTCCCGACGTTCATACCGGACGCCCGGTCGGTGGACGAGATCAATGCCACCGGCGAGGTGCACGCGGGCGGGTACGGTATGGACGACAACGCCGGGGGGACCGGTTCCCTTGGTGTGTTTACGTTCAGGGCGGCGGCGGCCGGGACGACCCAGATCGCGACCGAGGCATGGTCCGGGACCAGCCCGTTCGGCTGCGTTCTGGTGCAGGCCGCGGGAAGCAGGGTGGTTCCCGCGATCGCCGGGGCGCTCACGATAGAGGTGGGCGGCGGCGGCGGCAACACCCCGCCGGTCGCGCAGGATGTGAGAGTGACGACCGCGGAAGACACGGCGAAAGCGATCACGCTCTCCGCGACGGACGCGGACGGTGACGCGCTGACGTATCATATAGTGAGCGGGCCGTCGCACGGGGCTCTCTCGGGCAGCGGCTCCGGCGTGACGTACACGCCGGCGCTCAACTATCACGGCGCCGACTCGTTCGCGTTCAAGGCGAACGACGGCATGGCGGATTCCAACACCGCGACGGTGACGATAACGGTGACGCCGGTGAACGACGCACCGATGGTCACGGCCTCGGCCGATCCGACGTCGGGTGAAGCGCCCCTAGCGGTGCAGTTCACCGCGGCGGGGAGCGACGTGGACGGCGATGCCTTGACCTATTCGTGGACGTTCGGCGACGGCGGCGCATCGGGTTCGCAGAATCCGGGCCACACCTACGCCGCGGCGGGAACCTACACTGCAAAGGTCACGGTTTCGGACGGCAACGGAGGCACCGCGTCGGCGCAGGTGGTGATAACGGTGGCCGAGCCGGCGAATACCCCGCCCGTTGCGCAGAATCAGAGCGTGACGACCACAGAGGATACGGCGAAGGGGATAACGCTCGTCGCGGCGGATGCCGACGGAGATGCGCTGACGTATTCGATCGTGAGCGGGCCGACGGAAGGTACGCTTTCCGGTACGGCGCCGAACGTGACGTACACGCCCGACCATAACTACTTCGGTTCGGACTCGTTCACGTTCAGGGCGAACGATGGTGAGGACGACTCCAACGTGGCGACGGTATCCATAACCGTAACGCCCGTGAACGACGCACCGACCGTGACGGCCTCGGCCGATCCGACGTCGGGCGAGGCGCCGCTTTCCGTACAGTTCGGGGCTGTGGGCGACGATGTCGACGGCGATGCGCTGACGTATTCGTGGGTCTTCGGCGATGGTGGAACGTCGAGCGAGCAGAATCCGGCGCATGTCTACGAGGCGGCCGGGACCTACACCGCCGTCGTGACGGTATCCGACGGAGACCTGACAGCGAGCGCCTCCATCACGATAACGGTAACGGAAACTCCCGATACGGACTGGGTGGAGCCGTTCGAGGCGTACGAGATGGAAAGCCAGCTTCATGGCCAGGGCGGATGGAAGGGCTGGGACAACAGCTCCGCCTACGGTGCGCTGGTGAGCGGCACTCAGAAGCACGCGGGAGAAAAGTCGGTGGCGATCGTCGGCTCGAGCGACCTGGTGCACGAGTATGCCGGGTACACAACGGGAACGTGGGCGTACAGCGCGTGGCAGTTCGTGCCGGCCGACTTCTCGGGTGCCCAGTACTTCATCATGCTCAACACGTACAACGACGGCGGGGCGAAGAAGTGGTGCGTGCAGGTATCCTTCAGCGCCGCCACCGGCAAGGTGCACTCGGACCATGACGGAGCGGAGCTTGCCCTGGTGAAGGGCAGATGGGTGAAGATACAGCTCGTTATCGATCTCGATGCCGACGTACAGAAGTTCTTCTACGACGGACAGAAATTGTACGAGAAGAGCTGGATGAACGGCGTGGACAGCGGCGGAGCGGCGGATATCGCGGCGGTGGATCTTTTCGCCAACGGCGCGTCGGCGGTGTACTACGACGACATGTCGCTCCTGCCGTACACGGAAGAAGAGAACACGCCGCCGGTGGCCGAGGACCAGGACGTGACGACCGAGGAAGACACGCCGGTAGATATCACGCTCGTCGCCACTGACGCCGACGGCGATGCCCTGACGTATGCGATCGTGGCAGGCCCGGCGAACGGAGTACTCTCCGGCGCGGTGCCGAGCGTGACGTACACGCCACGGCACAACTACGACGGCGCGGACTCGTTCACGTTCAGGGCGAACGACGGCCGGGCGGACTCGAACGTCGCGACGGTATCCATAACGGTCCTGGGCATCAACGATCCGCCGGCGGCGGCGGACGACGCCGCTTCGACGGTGGAGGACACGGCGGTGACGATCGACGTGCTTGCCAATGACACCGATCCGGAGGGGGATGCGCTCTCGGTTTCTGCCGTAACGCAGCCCGCCAACGGCGCTGTGGCCAACAACGGAACCAACGTGACGTATACGCCTGATGCCGATTGGAGCGGCCAGGACGTGTTCAGCTATACCGTATCCGACGACAACGGCGGGACGGACACGGCAACCGTCACGGTGACCGTTTCGTCCGCCAACGACGCGCCGGTCGCTGTTGACGACACCGCGACGACACTGGAGGATACGGCGGTGACGATAGACGTCTTGGCGAACGACAGCGATCCTGACGGCGACGCGTTGAGCGTCGCCTCCGTATCCGACCCCGCGAACGGCACCGCTGCCGTGAGCGGAAATGCGGTGCTCTACACGCCGGATCACAACTATTACGGTGTGGACAGCTTCTCTTACACCGCATCGGACGGCAGGGGAGGAGAGTCGACGGCGACCGTCACAGTCACAGTCACGCCGGTCAACGATGCTCCCGTTGCCGTCGCCTCGGCGAACCCGACGTCGGGCAACGCGCCGCTGACGGTGCAGTTCGACGGGTCCGCGTCGAGCGACGTCGACGGCACGATAGTGGACTACGAGTGGGATCTGGGGGAGTCGTCCGATTACGGGCCGCAGGTGAGCTACACGTTCACCACGCCGGGCACGTACACGGTGACGCTGTACGTCTTCGACGATGCCGGCGCGAGCGATTCGGCGTCTCTTACGATAACGGTGACGGAGAAGGTGAACACGGCGCCGGTCGCGCACGATCAGGCGGTGGTGATTGACGAGGACACCACGGCCGCGATCACGCTCTCCGCGACGGACGCGGAGGGGGACGCGCTGACGTATGCCATAGTCGACGATCCGGGTTACGGCATGCTGACGGGCACCGCGCCGAACGTGACGTATGTTCCCGACGAGGACTACTACGGCGAGGACAGCTTCACGTTCAGGGCGAATGACGGCCAGGCCGACAGCAACACGGCAACCGTCTCGATAACGGTCAATCCGGTGAACGACGCGCCGGTGGCGAGGGACGGAAACGTGCTGACGTCGGCGGACAGCCCGGTGGATATCACGCTCCGGGCGTACGACGTGGACGGGGACGCGCTGACGTACGCGATAGCCGAGGCGCCGGCAAACGGCGTGGTATCCGGCGACGACGGCGACGGGACGGTGACCTACACGCCGAACGACGGCTTCGCGGGCGACGACACGTTCACGTTCGTCGCGAACGACGGCGACCTGGATTCGAACGTCGCCACGATCACCGTTGCCGTCCAGGGCGAGCTGGTTACTATCGTGTCCGTCTCGACGGGCAGGCCGTACTCACTGGCGACGGCGGAGGCGGGGGCACTGTACTATATAGACAGGAAGTACACGATACTCTCTCTGGCCTCGGAGTTCAGCGGCGGGGTGCTGGTGAGAACGGCTAATAATGACAAATACGTCACGGAGCCGAATCATCTGACGCTTCGCATCGGCCGGGAGGCGATCGTGTCCGTCTGCTACGACAAGCGCTGGGCCGTGCTCCCGAACTGGCTGGACGACGGCACCTGGACGTATGCGGGCGCCGATATCGTCGTCACCGACAAGGGCGCGTCTCCCATGGACGTGTTCGAGAAGACGGTGCCGGCGGGAGAGATCACGCTGGGCGGCAACCGCGCCGGGGGCGCCTCCGGGGCCAGGAGCATGTACACGGTGGTGGTGCGGCCGACCGCGGCGACGATCGCGAAGCTCGCGAAGATGGGGACAGAATTCAATTCTGTCCCCATCTTTCTGGAAGGCCCGCTCGCGGCCACGGAGTGGCTGAACGAGGGCGACGCGGACGGCGACGGTCTGACGGACGTATTCGAGCAGACGGTGGGTCTCGATCCTCGGGACGTCGACACGAACGCCAACGGCGTCTATGACGAGTACGAGGCCGGTCCGGACGGCCGCGACTGGTTCGACCTCCAGCTCGACGGCTCCACGCCCGGAGATCCCGACGACGGCACGCCTGGCGGCGGCGGAGGAAGCGGAGGAGGGTGCTTCGTCAAGACCGCGGGCATGAAGTGACGCTTTGGAAAGAGAAAGAAACGGGGACAGGATCCGATCCTGTCCCCGTTTCCGTTCAATTGAGTGCTGCAGACAAGGGAGCCGCGGCGCTTCACGGAAAGAGTGAAAAACCCGGGACCTGACCCCCGTCTTTTCATATAATACGGGGCGCTATGACTGACAGAATCTGCAACGCACTGCTCCGGCATCCCGCGCTTAATCTCGTGGGCGTCGTGATCGTCACCGTGTTCTTCGGGTGGTTCCTTCCCCGGACCGAGTTCGACACCTCCATGAAATCGTGGATACGGGAGGGGGACCCGTCCTACGACGTGCACCAGGAGTATCAGCGCACGTTCAGCCAGAAGGAGGTGCTGGTGCTGGCGTTCAAGGACGAACGGATATTCACGCGGGAGAATCTGGAAATCGTCCAGCGTCTCACGGAGCGGATAGGGGACGTGGATAACGTCTACGACGTGCGGAGTCTCACCAACACGGAGTACATGAAGGAATCCGAAGACGGGTTCGACGTGATTCCTCTGGTGGACGACCCGATTCCGGAGAACGCGCAGGCGCTGGCGGCATCGCAGAAGATCGGCGTTACCAATCCGCTGTTCGTCAAGGACCTGATTTCGCCCGACGGGAAGAGCACGTCCATCCTGATCACCCTCCGTTCCGTCGACGAGGAGGGATACATGTACTGGGACGAGATCGGGGAGATCGAGCGTATCGTCGCCGGGGAGGCGGAGCGGACCGGGAAGGATATCTATCTGGTGGGCGAGACGCTGATAGAGAAACGGTTCCTCCAGTACACGTTCCGGGATCTGCAGATGTTCATACCCGCGACCTTCCTCATGCTGAGCGTGATGGTGTATCTGATGTTCCGCAACGCGCGGGACACGGTGATAGCCGGGCTGAGCATCTTCGCGAGTCTGATATGGACCGGCGGGGCGGTGCCCCTGGCCGGCGGGAAGATCGATTCAGTCGCCACCGGCATCCCCCCGCTGGTGCTCTGCATCGCGGTGACCGACGTGGTGCACATCATCCACCGGTACCGGAAGAACCTGGCGGGCGCGGCCGACCGGACGGAGGCGCTGCGGGCGGGGCTGAAGGAGGCGATGGTGCCGTGCTTCCTCACCAGCCTTACCACCGCGGTGGGGTTCGGTTCGCTTATGCTGAACGAGGTGCGCACGATGAAGCAGTTCGGCCTGCTGGCGGTGATCGGGGTGAGCTTTGCGTTTGTCGCGTGCATCGTGGTGGTGCCGTCGATGCTCGCGCTCTGGAAGGAACGCTCCACGGATGACCTCGGTGACAGGCAGTTCGTGCCGGTGAGGGCGCTGACCGCGCTGTCCGGGTTCCTGCTCCGGAGGAAACGGGCGATCGTCGCGGTGACGCTGGGAATCGTGGCCGTCGGGGTGTTCGGCGCGGTGAGGATGACGCCGCAGCTCGACAACATCGACTATCTTCGAAGGAGCAGTGACGTGTACAAGTCGGCCGTGTTCCTGGAGAAGAACCTGGTGGGGACCACCCAGCTCGACATATGGATCGAGAGCGGACAGGACGGCCTTATGAAGGAGCCGGCGACGCTGCAGAAGATAGAGGACCTCTCCGTGTTTCTCAGAGGACTGCCGGGCATAGACAAGGTGCTCTCCATCAACGACTACCTCAAGGAGATGAACAAGGCCTTCAACGGTGACGACCCGGCGCACTACACCCTTCCCGAAACCCGGCAGAAGACGGCGCAGTTCATGCTGCTGTATTCGATGGCCGGGAGGAAGAACGAGCTGGATAACTACCTGGACTATCCGTGCAGCAGAACCAGGGTGAGCGTGCGCTGTTCGGAGCGGCGGTCCGCCGCGCTGGACGTGCTGATTACGAGGATCCAGGAGTACCTGGGTCGGAACTTCGAACCGCCGCTGGAGGCGCGCCTGGCGTCGAACGCGCTGGTGGTGAACAACATCTTCAACTATATCATGAAGGGATTGACGGTCGGGCTGGGGCTCGCTGTGTTCCTGATATTCGTCGTGATGTGCATCAACTTCGGATCGGTGAAGGTGGGGCTGGTGAGCATGATCCCGAACGTGATACCGCTGGTGGCCGCGATGGCGCTGATGGGCTACTTCGATATCTACCTCGAGATCGCCACCGCGATGACGTTCTCGATCGCGCTGGGGATCGCGGTGGACGATACGATACACTTCCTCGCCCGGTTCCGGGAACAGCTTCCAAGGGCCGGATACGACTACGCCGTGGCGGTGAGGCGGACGCTGGAGGACCTGGGGTCCGCGCTGACGGAGACGACCACCATCATCGTCGGGGGCTTCCTGGTGCTTCTGGTGGCGAGCCTGAGGATGAACGTGCAGTTCGGCCTGCTGTGCAGCTTCATCGTCGCGATGGCGCTGGTGGCGGATATGATCTTTACGCCCATATGCATGGTGTTGTTCAAGCCGTTCGGGAAAGGGCCTACGGCCTGACCCCGTCGGCGGCGGGGTCCTTGCGGGCGCGCCACTTGGCGGCGAGGACCATGCGGGTGGTCTGGACGATGCCGGAGACGGCGTAGGCGGAGAAGAGGACGACGAAGGCGAACTGCGGCCGCGACGCGATAAAGGCGCAGACGAACACGATGCGGACCAGGTCCGCGAACCGCTTCTTTCCTTTGAGTATCCAGCCGAGAAGGTGCGGGTACCTGACGCGGCTCACCATCAGCAGGCCGGCCGCCAGCGCGACGAAGGGGAGTATCACGTCGGTGCGGAGCGCGCCCGGCTGGGTCCGCAGGCCGAAGATCTCGGTGACCGAGCTGTCGAAGATGACGGCGGAGACGATGAGGCCGGCCGCGGCGGGGCTGGGCATGCCCCTGAAGTAATCCTCCTTCTTGGACGAGGCCGAGTGTTCCACGTTGAAGCGGGCGAGCCGCAGGGCGGCGCATACCGCGTACAGCCCGGCGAGCAGCCACACCAGCTGGGCCTGGAGGGTGGATACCACGACGACGAGCACGCCGGGGGCGACGCCGAAGGTGAGGCAGTCGCTGAGGGAATCGAGCTGTCCGCCGAAATCGGACGTTACCCTGGTCATGCGGGCGACCTTGCCGTCGAGCACGTCCAGGATCATTCCCGCCATGATAAGCCACGCGGCGGCGACGATCCGGTTATCGGTGAACGGCAGGGGGACGTCCGGTCGCACCAGCACGCATATCGCGGCAAACCCGCAGATGAGATTTCCAAGGGTTATAAGGCTGGGCAGTACCGCTATCTTTCGGATCGTAACACTCCTATCACGGTCAGGCCGGCCTTCACCCGCTGGCCCGGCTTCACGCGAAGCTCGAAATCGGCCCCGGAGGGGATGTAGATCTCCGTGCGGGAGCCGAACTTGATCATGCCTATGCGCTGGCCGCGCTCCACCTTGTCCTCCAGCGCGCAGTCGCAGACGATGCGGCGGGCCACCGCGCCCGCGATCTGTCTGACGGCGATGCCGCCGTTCACCAGCCTGTTGCCGATGCCTATGAGGTTGTTCTCGTTCTCCAGGCTGGCCTTAGGGCCGAGCGCGTTGTGGAACTTGCCGGGGGTGTACTTCAGGAACTCCACCTCGCCGCTGCACGGGGCCCGGTTGACGTGGACGTTCAGGATCGAGAGGGTGATGCCTATGCGGGTGGCCGAGCCGCCCAGGAAGTCCGTTTCCTCCAGCTCGATGATGTCTTTCACCTTCCCGTCCGCCGGGGCCAGTATCTCCTCCTCGGCGCCGGTGATGCGCCGTTCCGGGTCCCTGAAGAAGTAGAGGACGGAGCAGAAGCCGAGAAGGGGCAGGATGGCGTATATCGGGGCGAAGGAGAGAAGGATGATGCCCGCCGCGCCGAAGAGGACGCCGGAAGCGATGACTTCACGTATGCCGTAGTGCGCGATGCCGAGGAGCCGGCAGGTTCTGTTCGGATGACTCAAGGCGGTCCTCCTCTCCACATGGTAGCCGCAGATGTTCTCCATGCCTTTGAGATCCTGAGGGAGCACGGGAAACTCCCGGCACTGCCTGGGTCTTTTTTCGTATATGATACAGGTGCCGTCCAGCAGGAACGGGCACTTGTAGACGAAGTGGCAGCAGGTACCGCAGCGCTTACAGTCGCCGGAACGCTGTCTGATACCGCTCTCCACCAGTTCCGGTCTCATAAGCGCGACGTAGCCACGTCTCAGCTTGCCCGCGACGTGGCCGAGCCTCTCCAGGACCGTAAACGAATGCATCCGCTATAAATACCTGCTTTTGCGCGTTCTGTCAATATTGATATCGGCGTGTGGAACCGCAGCGCTGAAGCGGTATAATGCCGGTTGGAATCAGTGCCGCGGTGCGGAAGGAGAAGAAGCCATGAAGGTGGTGATCGTCATGGGAAGCGAATCGGATTGGGAGACCATCAGGGGCGCCAAGGAGGCGCTCGACTCGCTCGGGGTCGAATGTGAGGCACGCGTGATGTCGGCGCACCGGAGCCCGGGGACGGTGGCGGAGTTCGCCTCCGGCGCCGCGACCGCGGGGGTGGGCGTTATCATCGCCGCCGCGGGCGGCGCGGCGCACCTGGCGGGAACGGTCGCCGCCCACACCACGCTCCCGGTGATCGGGGTACCGATGACAAGCGGCGCGCTGGCCGGGATCGACGCGCTGCTCGCGACGGTGCAGATGCCGTCCGGGGTGCCGGTCGCCACGGTGGCGATCGGGAAGTCAGGCGCGAAGAACGCGGGTGTGCTGGCCGCGCAGATACTCGCGCTTTCCGACAGTGACCTCGCCGCCCGTCTCGACGGCTTCAAGAAGGAGCTTGCCGAGAAGGTGGTGAAGATGGACGAGAGCGTGAAGAAGCTGGCGAGCGGCGGCTGACCGGGGTGGGATGAGAGTCGTAATCCAGAGGGTGGACCGCGCCGCCGTCGAGGTGGACGGGCGGGAGGTCGCCCGCATAGAGCGGGGAATCCTGGCGCTGGTCGGCGTGGAGAAGGGCGACGGGGAGAAGGAGGCGAGGTTCCTCGCCGACAAGGTCGTCCACATGCGGATATTCGAGGACGACGGCGGCCGGATGAACCTGAGCGTGATGGACATAGGCGCACAAGTTCTTGCCGTCCCGCAGTTTACGCTGGCCGCCGACGTGAGGAAGGGGAGAAGGCCCAGTTTCGATGCCGCGGCGGCGCCGGAGGACGCGCAGGGCCTGTTCGAGCTGTTCGCCGAATCGGTCGCCTCGGAGGGGATCGGGGTGGAGCGCGGTTCTTTCCAGGAGCACATGCACGTGTCGCTTGTCAACGACGGGCCGGTCACGTTCGTTCTCGAGAGCCGATAGGGAGGTACCACATGAGGAGAGGGGTGTACGCGGTGGCGGGATTCATTCTGTGCTGCGCTGCCTTTTCGGGATGCGAGCCGGAGATCCGGGTGGACAACCGGAGCTGGGGTATCCGGGCGGTGAAGGAGATGGCCAAGGAGGTGGACGGTCTGGTCGAGGTGCAGGTGGACGTGCGCAACGTCTCGATAATGACGATCAACTTCAGCTACTGCTTCATGTGGTACGACGGCGCCGGATTCGCGCTGGCCGGCCATCAACCGGAGTGGAAGACCGACGTGCTGAAATCCGGGGAGACCAAGCCGCTCCGGGCGACCGCTCCCAGCCCGAAGGCGAAGAAGGCCGGAATCGCGATACGGCAGAAGGAGACGTTCGGGTCGTTCGAGTGAGGGCGCCAGAGGGGCATTCCTTCGCTCATTCCCGGCGCTCACAGGAGATTACATGTGGCCGCAACATCCGTGTCCTCCGAGTCACTTATAAGCGGATGGGTGCCGTGTATCCGCGGTCTCCCGGCCGACAGGCGATATTGGCGGAAGTTAAAGTCCGGCAGGGAGAAATGGCGATTGGTAGCGGTAGGAGGGGACCAGGAAAGCGTGTAAACGCGGCCTCGATTTCGGGCGTCTAAGCCGGGTGACGGGAGGTATTTTGGCTGCAGGCCTTGACAATGTGGGTTTTGGCGGTATAGTTAATCCCGGGGAGGAAGCCGCCTTGGTCTCATGTGAGAAGGCTCAGAGTACCGCAGAATACGCTCTCATGGTCTTCTGGGTGATACTGGCGGTCATGGCGGTGCTGAAACTGTTTCAGGACGCGCTTGCGTTCTTCTGCCAGTATGTGGTGTCTTTAGTGGGTCTGCCTGTTCCGTGAAGGGAGGTGAGGGAGTTGCTGAGATTCTTCAGACGAGGACTGGACAAAAAGGGTCAGAGCACTGCCGAGTATATCATCATCGTGGTGATCGTTGCCGTTCTCAGTATCGCCGTAGTGACGATATTCGGCAAACGAATCAGGGCTCTCTTCGCTTACTCAGCGAACGAGATGACGGGTGAGGACGGCACCGATCCGACCGGCGTCGGCGGAGACGCTGACGGTGAGGTCGACAAGGGCCTGGGCGACTGGTAAGAGTTGAGTTTGAACCCGGCTCTGTTTGCTGCGGTGCTTGCGGGTGCGCTCTTTGTCACGCTGATAGTCAGCGCGTACACCGACATCGCCCGCGGCAAGATCTATAACTGGTGTACGTACCCCGCGGTATTCGCGGGGATGTCGGCATGCTACATAGTGGGAGGCCCGCGCGGGCTGGTGTGGCCGCTGGTGGGCCTCGCGCTCGGCGTGGGCATCTTCATCCTGCCGTACATCTTCAAGCTGGTGGGGGCGGGCGACGTGAAGCTGATGGGCGCGGTGGGCGCCCTGGCGGGAGGCCGGGGCCTCCTGTCGGGCGACCAGGGCCTTGAAGGGTTGAGCTTCATCCTGCTCGCCGCGTTTCTGACGACGGTGATCGGGGCGATATTCGGGCTCTCGATACTCATCTGGAAGGGCAAGCTCAGGAAGGCATTCGGAAACATGGGCGGCGCGATGTTCACGCCCTGGCGGCTGAAGGCCGGGGACAGTGTGGACGAGACGCGGGTACCCTACGGCGTGGCGATCGCGCTGGGAACGTTCTGGGCGTGGTTCGTGAACATGGGGATGCTGTAAGACGATGCGTCTGCTGAAGAATCAGAATGGCCAGGCAGTGGTGGAGTTCGCGCTGATCTTCCCGGTGCAGCTCCTTATCACGCTCGTCATCCTCCAGGTGGCGTTTCTGTACGTGGCGAGCCAGGTGGTCCACTACGCCGCGTTCGCGGCGGCGCGCGCGGAGCTGGTGGGCGAGAGCGCGGAGGACGCGGCGGACGCGATATGCACCCCCGTCGCCGGCATACGGAACCTGACCGCGATGGGCCAGCCGATACTCTACCCCGGATGGGGCAACCTGGACCGGTCGGATATCTCCAGGGAGAGGACCTCCGTCGAGATACTCACGCCGCTGTCGGCGGACGCGCAGTTCGTCGAGGTGACTGTGACGTGCAACGTGGAGCTCATCTTCCCCGTGGCAAACAAGATAGTGTCGTGGATTCCGCTGGGTTCCGACGAGAATTACGGGGAGATTGACGGCATACCGCACGTGGGTGTAGTCTGTTCGAGGCGTCTTCCGGTGCCGTGGAGGAAGGAGGCGGGATGATGATCCGGCGGCTTCGCGGGCTGTTCTTCGACGAGGAAGGCCAGGTGCTGGTCTTCGGCGTGCTGACGCTGTTCATGCTGGCTCTCGGCGTGATCATCGTCTACGACGCGGGTGCGGTCGTCGCGAAACGGGTCCAGCTGCAGCAGGCGGCGGACGCCGCGGCGATGGCGGGCGCGCAGATCGAGGGCAACGCGATCAGCTCCATCGCCTGGATGAACGACGGCATGGCCTACATCTACTACAACGTCTGTCGCTACGCGGTGGACGTGGGCATCTACGGCACGCTGGCCGAGCTGAAGCAGACCGGACCCCCGTACCCCAGCGACGACGTGGTCGGCACGATCGACGCGGTGGGGAAGTACAACCAGGCCTACACCACGGCCGCGGAGTGGATACCGCGGGGCGAGGCGCTGCTGGAGCAGATATCTAAGATAGAGGGGGCGATCGCGCTCGCCGCCCCGGTGCTGGTGGAGGAGGAGGTGTACCGGATCACCCAGGAGAACGGAGTGGACCGGGCCGCGCTGTTCCCGAAGTTCGTGATGTTCCCGGACCCGGACAGCCACTTCATCATGGACATCAGGAAGATCCCCCGCGGCTGGGAGATGACGACGGGCGACGGGGACCAGATAATCGCGCAGGTGACGGGCGACGAGAGCTGGTGGATATCCGCGACCGTGGACGGGGAGACGGTGGAGATATCCGTCGACAAGGTCGGTGACGACCTGTTCAAGATCGTCTACACGGACGACAAGGGCACGACGACCGTCTACATCGAGCGGACCCCCTACGGCGACATCATCTCCGAGGGCGGGAGCTCGGTAACGATCACGAAGAACGACGACGGTTCCACCACCATCACGGAGGGCGGCAACTCCATCACCTACCGGGTGACGGACGACAACGGGATCGAGGTGAAGGAAGGGGGCAGCTGGAAGACGATCGTGAAGCAGGATTCGGTGAGCGTGGACGGCGGCCCGTCCGTGAGGGTGGATAACTTCATCCGTATCAACGTCGGCGGCGGCAACACCTGGGTGGCCCCGAACGCGATATGGATCCACAACATCCACATCGTGCTGACGGATCCGCTGCAGATAAGCGGCCGGCTTGGAATGGCCTGGATCGGGATTCACGAGAATACCGCGGTGATCAACAGCCTGAGCACGGACAACGCGGACGGCGACTGGAAGCAGTGGCACTGGCACGGACAGTCGGACACGCAGACGCAGGACCGGGCGCGGCACCGGATGACGGAGTTCACCGAGGGCGAGGAGTGGCAGTACGAGTACGTGAAGGCCAGCTCCTACCTGTTCCCGGACGACGCGAAACGGTTCGTCCACCACGCGATGCACGACAACGACCCGTGGTTACGTGCCAAGGGCACCTATCCGCCGTGGAGCTCGCTGTGCGAAGACGAGGACTCCGGGCGGCAAGGCTGGTTCAATATGGAGATCGGCAGGCCGGTCAACTGGGACGAATACAAGCAGATACGGATATGCTGGTCGTGCGACGGCACCGGGGTGGTGACCGGGGAGGACGGGCCGGAGAAATGCCCGCTGTGCCAGGCGCTGGACAACGACGGCGACGGCAAGACGGACATCATGGTCACCCAGCGGGACAGCCTGGACCGGGCCGGGAACCCCGGCTACGACACGAACGGCGCGGACATGCAGAGCATCGACCTGGACCGGTTCGAGATGCCGCTCGTCGTGACGGAGGACTTCTTCAAGTTCGGTATAAACGTCGGCACGTGGGGCAAGCCGGTGGGCGTGCCGAAGGGGCTGCTGACGAATCCCGACTGGGGCATGTTCGCGCTGTCCAGCGCGCGGATCGGGTACTACGACCCGGAGACGAACGAGTTCACCACCAGGTTCCCGACGGGCGACGACCGGGCGCAGTGGGTGGAGGAATCTCCCCTGAACCTGTACGAGCCGACCTGGGAATTCAGGATGGTGTCCACGCGGGACGCCATCCTCAGCGAGGATATCGATTCCTATACCGAGTATGACACCGGCGCCAACTTCCTGTATAAGGGGATGGCGCGCTCGCACTGGCGTGACGGGTACAACGGAAGTCTCGACTGGACCATACACGGAAAGATGCACGGGATGAGCGACCCGTGGGGGCACCGGTTCGACCTGTCGGTTCCGGAGCTCGAGGACTCGATAAAGCACTGATATGAATACGATGCGAAACAGGAAGGGCAACGCGCTGGCCGAGATGGCCCTGCTGATCGCGATATATACGCTGATCGCGACCGCGGCGGTGTATCTGGGCAACATCGGGCTGGTCCTGATCGGCGCGCAGTCGGTGGTGGGCATCGCCGCCACCCAGCCCGGCGAGCAGGGACAGGCGGACATCGAGGACCAGGTGCCGAAGTTCAGCGTGGTGACCGTCACCGATTTCAAAGACACGGTGGAAGAGGACGAGATGTTCAGCGCGGAGGACATCAACCAGGCGCTCGAGGAGCTCGCGCGGGCCCCGGTGGGATACTACACGTACGAGAACGGGCAGATCATCTACGTGCTCGACGAGGACCGGATGAGCGCGTTCGGCCGGTACATATTCGACAACAACATCCAGGACGAGTCGGACGAGGTGGCGGAGATATGGGAGGGCTGGGCGTACCGCACCAACGCGACGATATCCTGTCAGTACGACCCAGTGTTCGGCGACTGGGACTCGATCGAGGTGAACGAGATAACGTCGTCGTCGACGGTCTCCGGGGAGCAGGAGCGCGGTACCCATCCGGGTAACGACCCCGATTTCAACAAGGAGATCGCGGCGATGCTGCACGACGAGGACTTCCCCAAGCCGCTGAAGGCCGAGCCGGAGTTCTGGCTCGGCAGCGAGATCCCGTAGGCAGTACAGGCCTTCGGGACGTTCCCTCACTCATTCTCGGCGCCCTTTACAGAATTGGGCGCCTCCCCCTCGACGGGGCTCGGGGGCCCTGAGCTTGCCGAAGGGCGAGGCAAGCTTCGACCGGCCAGGGAAAGGTCCGCCTGTCGGCGGACAGCCGGTCGAACCTAGTACTACAACGCTACAACGTGTAAAGCGCATGTGTGAATAGATCCGA
>CAYMFW010000031.1:0-33340 GCA_964389785.1 uncultured Planctomycetota bacterium | reverse complement strand
TGAGTCACACCCCCGTGAAGGACTATACCTCGTCGAGCTTCGCCAGACGGCGGGCGTGCCTGCCTCCCTCGAACTTCGTCTCGAGCCATTTCATCACGACAGGGGACACGTCCTCCCAGGACTGTCCCCGTCCCGCGAGGCACAGCACGTTCGAGTCGTTGTGACTGCGACTCATCTCTGCCGCGTACTCGTCGCGGCACAGCGCCCCGCGCACCCCCTTCACCCGATTGGCCGCCATGGACATCCCGATCCCGGTGGCGCAGACAAGGACACCTCTCTCGACCTCCCCGCGGGACACCGCCTTCGCCACCTTGAAGGCGAAGTCCGGGTAGTCCACCGACTCCTCGCCGTCAGTGCCCATGTCCACCACGTCGTGATCCAGCTCGCGAAGCATCTGCGCAATTCTGTTCTTGTGATTCACTCCGGCGTGATCGGCTGCTACCGCAATTTTCATATGTTCTCCAGCTTTCTTTCGAGACCGGACCGGATCTGCCTGGCGCATTCCTCGTACGCCTCGACAGGCCGACCTATCGGGTCGGCGATATCCCTGCCCTTGGCGTCCACCAGGTCCACCTTCGCACGGCTGGCCGGCGCCATCCCGATCACCATTCGCCTCTGCGATTCCGTCATCGTAAACACGTAGTCGGCATCCTCGACCATGTCCGGCCTCAAGTGGGTCGAGGACCCGAGAGGGGGATTGTACCCCAAGTTCCTCAGCGCTTCGACCCCCTCTATGCTCGGACGTCCCCCGTCGATCGCCGACGTTCCCGCTGAGTCGACCGTAAACCCGTACTCCGCAAGATATTCCTCTTTCACGCCGTACATCTCGGCGAGAACCCTTCGGGCGATGGATTCCGCCATCGGGCTCCGGCAGCTGTTGCCGCCGCAGACGAGCAGGATGCTGGTATCCACCGTCCGGTTCACCATCTCCCGCGTCACGATGCCTTCGCGCAGCACCCGGGGCGCGCCCTCCTTGAAGCTGACCACGGTGGAGGATTCCCTCAGCTCGGTCATCCCGCCGTCCACTATCATATCCACTTTCCCGGAGAAGGTCTCGATCACCTGTTCCGCATTCACCGACGGGGGCTGATCCGAAAGGTTCGCGCTGGGGGCGGCCACCGGCACGTCCGCCAGCCTGATGAGCTCCGTCGCTATCTGGTTCGCCGGGAACCGCACCCCCAGCCCTTTCCCGTCATCGGTAGGAAACACGATGGTAACCGGGCCCGGCCAGAACCGCCGCATCAGCCGCTTCGCCCTGCCGGGGATGACCCTCACGTGCTTCTTCAGGTCCTCGAAGGTCGCGATATGGAGGCTGAACAGCTTCTCTCGGGGCCTGCCCTTGACCTCGTACAGCCGATCCAGGGCGGAGCGCATGTCCATGTTCGTTCCGAGCCCGTAGACCGTTTCGGTGGGGAACGCGACGATCCCGCCGCCGGCCAGGCACTCGGCCGCATCTTCCTTCCCCGGGAAGCGGAGCCGCCCGCCTTCGTTCACCTCCGCCTTGAGTATCTTTGTATCCATCTACTGTACCGTCAGGAACCTGAGGGATCCGGCCGCCGTGCGGAACTTCGCCAGCGCCTCTCCCGGATCACCCGTCTTCGCGGCGAACGTGAGAATACACAGCTCGCCGTCCTTGTCGAACACGTACACCGCGCCCATGTGCGGCTCTCCCCCTCCCGAATCGGACACGATGAACTCCCTGCCCGTCACCGACTCCGCCGAAAAGTCCGCTTCCTCCCGGACGGCGAACCCGGTGGTCATCGCCCCCACCGCGGTCAGCAGGTCGCGCGGCTCCTCTGCCGACGGCACCGCGTCCATCAGCGCGACGCTCAGCCGTCCCTCCGGTCCGGCGATCACCGTCGCGGCGCCGCGCTCCTCCTCCTCCACTACCCATCCTTGGGGAACGACAAGCGAGAGCCGTCCGCCCTCGAGGACCACACGATTCTCGAGCGTGCCCTCACATCCCGCGGCGAGCAGAGCGACTGAAGTCAGGAAGAGAAGCCAACGCATTTTCATGACCTACTATACCTCAAACCGGGGACGGAGTTAAGCAATTAAGTCAGTAAGCTGACAGGCGGACGATACCACGCCGGATTGTATTCTGGACAAGCTCAATCCCATCCGCTAGAACAGTGCTCATGAAACCGAAGACGAAGCTTCGCGTTGCCGGGGGATCGTCGCGGGGAACGGTGCTCGCCCTGCCGGACGGGGTCAGGCCGGTGCCCTCCCGAATGAAGCTGGCCCTCTTCAATATGCTGGGAGACCGGATCGCGGACGCCGCGGTGCTCGACCTGTTCTCCGGAACCGGGTCGCTCGGCATCGAGGCGGCCAGCCGAGGGGCCGCCCGCGCCGTGCTCATCGAGAAGGACCCCTGCATCGCCGAGACGCTGGAGGAAAACGTCCGCCGGGCGGGCGTGGACGACCGCTGCACCGTCCTGTGCGCGGACGCCTATCTGACCCCGGAAGCGGTCAAGGGCGTCGACGAGCCCTTCGATGTTGTGTTTCTCGATCCCCCTTACGTACAGTCGGAAGATGCCGGATGCGTCAGCCGTCTGGGACGGATTCTCGACGGCCTGGCGGGAAACGGACTGCTGCGGCCCGACACGGCGGTGATTCTGCACGTCAGGGCGGACGCGTTCACCACCGGGCAACTGCCGGAACAGATGGAGGCGGCGGACGTTAGGCGTTACGGAAGCGGAACATTGATGATATGCCGTCTGAGAAAAAACACTTGCAACAAACCGGAAGCCCCTGGTAGAATTGCCAAGTCGTCAGTTGAGGAGGACTGATCGTGGCTAAAAACTCAAAAGAATACCTGAGCTTCGAAGAGGCGCTTGAAGAACTCCAAGTCGACGAAGAAGAACTCAAGAAGATGGTCTCCGACGAGGAGATCCGTGCCTTCCGAGACAGCGGCAAACTCAAGTTCAAGGTTGACGAAGTCTTGCGCGTCAAGGAGAGACGCGAGGAACAGCCCACCATAATACTCCCGACCGAGGAGCCCTCCGGGCTTCCGGACGAGGGTGAGCAAGCCGAATCCCCGACCGTGGTGGAGATCGAGACGCCGCAGGAGATGCCGACCGCCGTCGAGGAGGCGACCGATACGCTGCTCACGTCCGACACCGGGCTGGGGGACGAGCTGGTGCCCACCATGCAGATGGACGCGCTGGACGGAGACATCGGCCTGAAGGAGGAGGAGGAGGAGATCATTTCTCCCCTCGACGAGACCGCCGGAATCGGTATCGCGGACGAGCCCGCGACGGTGACGGAAGAGGTGGACGCCGAGCCGGCGACGGCCATCGGCGACGAGGACTTCGGCATCGCGATCGCGGCTGAGGACGAAGTGCCCGTCGGCGCGCCGGCCGAGGACGAGGTGGAGTTCGAAGAGGAGGACTATCCTCTCGCGGGAGCAGTGGCAGCCGAGCCGTACGTGCCCGTACATCCGGCCTACGTCGCCCTGCTGATCGTCGGCATACTGGTGCTGATCTTCGCGGGGATTATTCTGATAGATATCGTGAGGATGCCGGATGAGATTCCGCCATACCTCAGAGGAATCAGTGATTTTATCCTGGACAAGTTTTCAGTCAAGTAAGGGGAGTGCGTGATGAGGGCAAGGAAGCTGTTGGTGTGGATGGCGGTTCTCGGTTGCTGCGTGGTGTTGTGCGCGGGCTGCGGCCCCGATCGCAGGGGCCAGAATACCAGGGAGATCATCAGGAATCTGAACGACAAGGTGGCCAGGCTTCACCACGAGAATCTGAAGCTGCGTGCGGAGAACGCCGAGCTGAAGCTCGAGGCGGAAGCCCTGAGACGGAAGTACGGCGTGCTTGAGGGCCTCAGCGAGGACCTCAAGAAGCGGCTCGGCTCGCTCGGCCCCGGCATCGAGGTAACCAAGGGAGGAGACCTCCGAATCGCGGATACGGTCCTCTTCAGGTCCGGCTACTTTGACGTCACGCCCGAGGGCAAGAGGGTCCTGGCAAAGGTGGCCGACGCCCTCAAGGGAGGCACCGAGGTGCTGCGGATAGACGGGCACACGGACACCGATCCGATCAACAAGGCCCGCAAGAGGGGTATCACTACCAACTGGCACCTCTCGGTGATGAGGGCGATGAAGGTGCTCGAAGAGCTCGCCGCGAACGGTGTGGACCAGAACAGGATGTACATCGCGGGCTTCGGGCAGGAGTGGCCAATCGCGGAGAACAGCACCGCGGCCGGCAAGAAGAGAAACAGACGGGTCGAGATCGTGATCCTTCCCGCCAGACGGGCGGCGGTCGCGCCCGAGCCCTCCGCGCCCGAAGAGGAAGCGGCGCCCGAAGAGTAGGCGCGTATACCGACGAAAGATTCAGAGGACGGCCGGACATCCGGCCGTCCTCTGTTTTTTCACCGGTTGATTTTCTCGTTGATAGTGTCCCCCCACCGCGCAGGCGCCGCACTTGCCCGCGGCCTGCCGAAGGGCTACAATTGCCGAAAAGGGGAAATCGAGGATGACTCGCGAAGAAGTACTGCGTGAAATCAAGAAACGGCTCGAGGCCGTCTACGGCGACCGGCTGCGGGGCGTGGTGCTCTACGGCTCCGAGGCCACGGGGAAGGCCGGCCCCGACAGTGACATTGACGTACTCGTGTTGCTGGAGGAGCCGGTGGCCTATGGACGGGAGCTGCGAAGAAGCATTCACGCGCTCTACCCGCTGACACTGGAATGGGGAAGACCGGTGAGCCCCACTCCGGTCGGCATAGACACCTACGAGGCCGCCGAGTTTCCCCTCTACAAGAATGCGCGCCGTGAAGGTGTAGTCGCATGAGTCCGTACGGCGCCGATCTCTGGCTGCGAGCCAAGGAGGCTCTGAAGACCGCGCGCGCGGACCTGGAGATCAACGCCGATGCCGCGGCGTCGCGCGCCTACTACGCCGGTTTCTACGCGGTGTCTGCTCTGTTTGCGCAGGAGGGCCGGGAGTTCGCGAAGCATACCGCCGTTCACGCGGCGGTGCATCGAGACTTGGTAAAGGCGGGCCGGTGGCCGTCGTCCCTCGGGGAAGACTACTCCTTCCTCTTGAGGCTGCGTGAAACGGGGGACTACGGAGGCGCCGAGCACGTCACGGTCGACGAGGCGAAGGACTCCCTGGCCGCTGCCGAGCGGATAATGGATGCCGTTTCGCAGGCCCATCCGGAACTGGCGGGCACGGAGGACCGATAGGAGCCCTCCTTAACCCGGACTCCCCTCTTCAAACCAGAGTTAGCGGGGGGCCACTGTTTTCTGCCAGGAAGTGTTGCGCCACGGCATTGTTCTCATCATAGACGCCAACCTGCCCCACCCTCGTCATGCCCGCGATAAGCCCCGCATAGATGTCTGCGCAGAGCCGTCTGTTTCGGATCAGACCGTTTGAGAGATCGATTCCTTCCAGACAGGAGCCGGGGGTGCACGTTCCCTCCCTGCAACGTACCGGCTGTTCCAGAAACGTGTCCCTGGTAAGGTACCGTACGTCCTCGGCCAGAGAACCACTCCACTCTCGCCAAGAGATCCCGTACGGCTCGAGGAACCCCCAGACAACAGCGCCTATCAGGCTCCTCAAGATTGCACACATGGCTTCGCCGCGCCAGGACTCGAGATCGAGCTTCCCTTCTCTTGCCTTCCTTTTCATTGTCGGAAAGTCTACGGCGTTCCATGCATCAATCTCAGTCTTGAACTTCTGCAGGAACCAGCGCCTGCCTGCTTCCTGCGCCTTGTCTCTCGGAATCCTGCCCCTGACACCGATTACGGGCAGCGCCTCAACAAGACCCTCACACAGACTCAAGTCTTCATCCGCCATCAAACAGATATCCTGTCCGCTCAAGGCCTGAAGGACATGGTAGACCTCATGTTCCCTGACGAGGCAGAAATACTCTTCTGCCGTGAACTCCTTCGGTGCGGGAGCACCAAGATTGCGAACGACTAACTGGCCCTTGACATTCCCGCGACTCGCCGGAAGGAAGAAACACGAACGCATCCCTGCCCAGACTGATTCATCGGGAAGCTCCAGATCTAGAGTGGGAACCGGCAACTCATCCGAGGGCCGTACCTCGAGATGCACAATCGATTCCGGCCCCCTGGTGAGCGCCTTTCCGCCCTTTCGGGCAATCTCAAGGAGAAACTCGAGGGTAGCATTCTTCCTGGTCCTGATCCTTCAACCAGGAGACGGGTAGCAGCAAGATGTTCGGAAAGAGCTTCGTCCGACATCGCAAATACCGACATAGCGTCAACTCTCTTCACCATCAGTTCTGTCTTCAAGGAGTGCAGGCAAAATACTCCAATGCAGCCAGGTAATAGAGTGATGTCAGAAAGAGATACACCAACATCAACACCCAGGAGCCAACTAAGAGATCACGAAGAGCCTTTTCCTTCTTTCTACGATAGAGGAGTATCACAAGCGCGCTGACAGCCAGAGGCAACACGAACATGAACCCCCAGCGCCTACTTCCAAGCCAGATAGCAGCCCTCAGCATCTGTGCAGACAGCGTATTTGACGCCATGTCGCCATAGATCAGTGAACCATACACCAAAGCGACATGCTTCCCCACCTCTACTGCCCAGCATGCGTGTATACAAGCGACAACAACGGTCAATATCAAGCACAGACTGCCTATGTGCCACTCTCTAGTCAGCATTCTATCACCCTCTGACTTCTTGAAGCCATTCTTCGGCATTGACTTCACTCTCCACGCTCTCCATGTCCGTATTCTTTCAATAACTTCTCCATCTCTTCTTCGGAAACGTTCTCCTCAAGCCAACGCACCCACTCTTCCATCGATCTTGATTCTCCCTTCTTGTGAAGCGACGTATGATACCATTCACCTTGAATCAGCGCCCCCAGCATCTTCGGGCCTTCTCCGTAACGAACGATCACATCGGGGCGTATAGCTATTATTCTCCTGTTCAGAGAGGGCGTGTGCATTATTGACCGATTTGCCAGTTTCATTGCCTTTTCATTACCAGCACGTATCACGACGACTGCGTTCTTGTAGTCATTCTGGACATCTGCGCTTGTATGCTCGAGAGCGCACTCAACGATACCTTTCTCCTGCGCTGTCAACTCCCTGGTCTCAACCTTCTTGCCCGCCATGATTAGAGTCAATGCATACACAAGGAGCGCTATCAAGGCCAAGACCGCTAGCACGACTCTGAGGTCATACTTGCCCTCCGGGTCCATAGCCCCAACAGGGTTACTGCTGGCAAACAGATACCGATTCGCCAACATGGGATTCTTCTTGGCCGCTTGGAGCACGAAGCGATTGAGGATCCTTCGCCGCTCGCTTGTCGATATCTCTTTAATGGCCATTTGAATTTGGGAAGCCCTGATGCTCAAGGGGAGCGTGTATCCAGTCCTCCGCCCAATCTCCAAGACCTCATTGAGGTGCCGCGCGTCCTTGGTGATAAGATCCGTGAGGTCTTCTGCCCTCGCCGCCAGGACCCTTTCATCGTCGGGGCCCCATGAGTAAGGGTCTCTCTGTAGAAACCTCCCGAGCATGGGGTCGTATATCCGCCCGCCCGGCGTCAGGTAAAACGTGCGCTCGCCCGCCTTGAACTCCAGCCAGTTCGGATGAAATCCAAAGGGAAAGCCGCTCCAGTCTCCGCTTTCCGAGAGAACGTTCCCGAAGGCGTCATACAATCTCTCGGCAACAACGTTTCCGGCCTGATCCGTTATCTTCACCACGCTCGGCATACTGATCCTCCTTCAGGGAAGTCTGAAGGGTAAGTTCGCCGTTCAGGCCACCCTTCAATATGTGGCCCCTCTACGCTGGGAGACGCAGGGGAATGCTCACGCGTCTCTTCGGTCATTCCGGCACTATTCTTGGTAACAGCCCTGGTTCCACACAAGTACGACAGCTCACAGGCAATCACACAGATCACAAGAACTGAGATTCGCTGGCTGGCATTGCCCTTCTTAGTCACCATCCTGTCCCCGTCATGGTTTGGACCCGGGCTCAGTCTTGGCTTTCGGCAAGTTCTCCTTGATGACAACTTGCATTTTCAGCGTTCCCTGGTCCGTCTTCTTCTCGGTGGCACCCGTTTCCATCATTACCCGGAATGTCCCAGTCGTAGAATTGCATGTTTCGGTATCCCTGACAACGATAATCTTCATCACAGACTGCATCTTGGGAGATTTCTCGGCTTCCTTCTTGGCCTTGTCATAGAAGGTCAGCAGCTTTCCCATCGTGACAAGACTCGACCCCACCCAGTCTTTTGTTCTCGAGTTTCCGACCAAAAGGCACCCATCTGTGTCCTTCGGGGCATTTCCCACCTTGACCACAGCCCCAACCCAGAGGAGAAGATTCATCCCTCCGATGATAAGAACGCCCAGAAACTTCTCCTCAGTTGTCATTCAATTCTCTCCTGCCTTCTCGGATTGTCGCGCACCCTGTCGAGAGGCTCAGACGATACTCTCCCCGACGCACTACTTGGTGTTCGTCTTTCTTACAGATTCTCTTCTGGAAAGCTTCCCCCCTTCCCAGTACTCCACGGATTCCAATTCGCCATCCTCGTTCCAGCGACTCCACTTGCCCCAAAGTTGCCCGCCCTTGCATGTGCCTTCGCTTCGCTTTGCTCCATTCGGATGCCAGAAGACTACGATGCCGTCGTTCAGCCCGTTCTTCGTCTGGGCCGTCATCAGCAATGACCCGTCATTCCGCCATGAGGTGAACTGAGAGCAGACATCATTCGGTGATATCTCTTCTCTTGTTCTTCGGTTGCCGTTTCTGTACCACGTGGCCCATGTGCCAACAAACCCATTTGGCGGAGGGATATGACCATCACTGTACTTCGGGGCCACGTAGGCCTGAAACCGATAAATGGTGCTGTGCCATTGAGGATTGCCGAATCTTAGAATCCCGAGTGGCAGAACAACGAACCCGATGGAAGCCAAGAGAAGCACCAACCTACCGCGCCACGTCCCCAGGATTGGTCTCTTATTCATTCCGTTCCCTTGACAACACCAAGTCTCACGAAGTCCCAGTACTCGACTGCCCGCCGCGTCTCCTGCGGTTAATCTCCTGTCGGATCCATTGCTGGGCGGTTCGGGCACGACTAATCTCCGCATCGGTCCAGTCCAACGCGTACTGGATGGCCACTCCATGATAAAGCGATGGACTAGGCGGAAAGTTCTTCCCGGAATTGAAGGCGGGAGAGTTCTCGATGTAGTCTATGATGTTCTGTTGTCCTCGCGGCAGAATTCTCCCAACGCCAACCGGACCACCGAAGAAGATTCCTCTTTCTCCCACAACAAGACAACCCCGCTCCTGCAACCACGCAAGAACGGCCTGCTGGTTACACAGTTCAGTGCCGATCAGCTTGTAGGCCTGAAGCAGCAGGCTCTCAGCGCGCGCATAGCCTCGAAGTGCAGTCCGGAGGTCAAGAAGGCTGGATGTGACATCTTCCATTCCCTCTGCACCCGCGCGTCCCCTGAGGGCCAAGCGCGCCCTTGCAGTGATGGGAATCAGGATTGCAGCCAAGAGAGACAGCAGTGCCAGTAGCAGCAGCAACTCGACGAGAGTGATATTGCCCGTTGGGTCGACGACATTAACCGGATCGTTTCCAGGGAAAGCGTATGCGTTTCTGGAGGAGAGATGCGGAATCCTCCCGCCCAATTTAAGAATAGCTGCCTTGAGCCGTGACCGCAGTTCTTCTGTTGTCGTTGATGCTGCGCGAGAGTGAAGGCGCTCAAGATCCACTGGAGGGGCCCCAAGAATCTTCCAATGGTTCCTATTCCCGGCAACAGCGAGCAGGGCCTCATAGGACCCTTTGACAAGGATGGTTGTCGCATGGATTCCTGCCTCAAGTATTCTCGGGTCGTCGGGCCCGCAGGTATAGGGATCCCTCTGCAGGAACCTGCCGAGCGTGGGGTCGTATATCCGCCCGCCTGGCGTCAAGTAGAACGAGTGCTTGCCGGCCTTGAACTCCAGCCAGTTCGGATGAAACCCAAAAGGAAAGCCGCTCCAGTCTCCGCTCTCCGAGAGGACGTTCCCGAAGGCGTCATACAGTCTCTCGGCAACAACATTCCCGGCTTGATTCGTTATCTTTACCACGCTCGGCAAGATTTACCTCCTCCTCCAAAGGGTCCGCGCGCAAGACCAACTCTTCCATCGAATTGTAGAGGGTCCTCCTTAGGGCGGTCAACCAGGACAGGAAAATGGTAATGGATGGCGCTTGCACGGAAGAGAACGGATTGACCGCAAACATTACTAGCGGAACTCGTTAATGGAAGGGAAGCCGCTTGCTTTCTCAAGCCCGCCTTTACCTTGAAGGCCTTGCCGGAACGACGTCAGGACTGCTTCGAAGGTCTCACCGCTCTTCCTCCATCCTCGAGATAGAAGATTACTCGGCCAGCCATTTCTGCATGGCTTCTTCACGATCTCTGTCCATGGCCGACACCTCAGGTTCATTGCCGCGTCGCCTATGTTTGTGATTATAGCACAACGCCGCCCCGGTCCAGCGACTGAGGTCATCGACTCGATGTCTCAGGCCGGAATGCCAATCGCATTGCATGAGACCCGGTCCGCGACTACAATGCGGTTTCGTATGTCTGTGGCGCCTTGATTGGTTGGCCAGAGTGGCGGAATTGGCAGACGCGCGGGATTCAAAATCCCGTGACCCTTACCGGTCGTGCGGGTTCGATCCCCGCCTCTGGCACCAGATATGAATGATAACCGGTCACGACCGTTTCGATTCTCCTTCCGGCCGATCTTCCGGCTGCTCGCCGCCTTCGTAACGAAGGGGTGGCCCTACATCGTCGTCGGGTCGGTGCTGCTGACCATCTTCTCCATCCGGTTCGCCCTGATGCTGGAGCTGGACACGAACGTGATGGACCTGCTGCCGAAGAACGACTCGGCGGTCAAGGACTTCTTCCAGACGTCACGCCTGTTCGGCTTCGGCGACCGGCTGCTCGCCGTCATCGAGCTGGACGAGCGGCTGTCCGACGACCTGGCAAAGGACTTCATGCAACGCTTCACCGAGCTGCTGCACCAATCCCCCATGATCGAAAACGTGGAATACAAGCTTCCCACGTTCGCCCTGAAGGAGAAGGAACGGAAGATCGAGGAGAAGTTCGACATCAACTACGTGTACTACACGACTGCGGAAAAGAACATGTACCTGATGATCATCTATCCGGTCGTGCCGTCCGGGGACGTGGCGGCCTCGGAGAAGCTGATGGCGGAAGTCGGACGGCTCGAGTACGAGGCGAAACGCCGGGTCGAGGGAAACATCACCGGGCTGAAGGTGAGCTACACCGGGGGCCACGCGATCGGCCTGGAGGAGTCGAAGTGCTTCGCCCGGAACCTGAGAGTGACGGTCCTCAGCACGCTCGGCTGCGTCATGTTCCTGTTCTTCCTCGCCTTCCGGAGGATGCGGATCGTGCTGTCCGTCGGGATCACGCTCGGCATGGCCGTCGCGTGGACGCTGATGATCGCGTACTTCACGTACGGGCGGCTCAACGTGATGACGGTCGGGTTCGCCGCCATCCTCGCCGGCCTCGGGGTAGATTTCGGCATACACATAAGCAACAGGTTCCTCCACGAGCTCTCGAAGAGCACGGACCCGTTCGCGGCGGTGCGCAACACAATAGCCACCACCGGCGAGGCGATCTGCTTCGGCTGCGCGACCACGTCGCTCGCCTTCTACTCGCTGCTCCTCACGAACTTCTCCGGCGCGTCCGAGTTCGGCTTCCTGATGGGGACCGGCGTCCTGCTGTGCGCCGTCGCGATGATCATCACCCTTCCCGCCATACTGCTGGCCTGCAGCATGGTCGCGGGAGGCATGGAGAACACGCCGCTCGGCTTCACCGGGCTCGGGCACCTGGGACGCACCGCCGGCACGTGGGGAAAGCCGGTCGCGGTCGTCCTCCTGCTGCTCATCCTCGGGTGGACCGCGCTCACCCTCTGGGGACGCCGCCTGCCCGAGTTCGACAACCGGATGGACAACATGAGCTCTCGGAACAATCCGGCCGTCGCGCTGCAAAAGAAGGTGGCGAAGCTTCTCGGCAACTATCTGGAGCCGGTCGCGATCGTGTCGAGAAACGCCGACCCGGAGGCGGCCATACACAACCTGCGGGCCGTCGTACCCCGCATCAACGAGCTCTCCGACGAAGGCCAGCTGGTACGGTTCGCGAGCGTCTTCAAGCACCTCCCCTCCTCCGAGAAGCGGAACTCTCTACTGGAAAGGATGCGGAAGCTGAGGAACCCCGGGAAGGCGATGGACTACATCATCAACCGGATGAGGAGGGCCGGCAAGAAGGAGGAATTCGACTTCCTGTCGCGCGCCAAGGAGCCGATACTCAAGATTCTCGAGAGCGACATCTCCGAGGAATCCATATCCTTCGAAGACCTGCAGCGGATACTGCCGGACGAAATCTTCAGGAAGTTCTTCGCCAGAGACCCGAAGACGGGCGAGTACGTGGCTGTCTGCTACCTGTACCCGGTGAAACGGATCATCGAGGAGGAGGACGTGAAGAAGCTGGCCTGGCAGCTCCGCGTCGACGGACAGAAGCTGAAGATGGTCGGCCTGGGACTGATGACCGGCCGGCTGGAGCGCATGATACAGAAGGAATTCAAGCTGGTGACCGTGTGCATCGGCCTGGCGCTCTTCGCGTTCCTCGGCCTCCTCTACCGGCGGCTCGGCATGACGATCATCTCGATGATCCCCCTAGTGCTCAGCCTGCTGGCCACGATATCGTTCATGATCTTCTTCAAGATAGATTTCAATTACGTGAACGTCGTGGCCTTCCCGCTCATTATCGGGATCGGCATCGACGACAGCATCCACATGGTGTACCGATATTACGAGGGGGGCGAGCGAAACGTTGCCGTCATGCTCGAGCAGACGGGCAGGGCGGTGCTTCTGACCTCACTGACCACCATCAGCGGGTTCGGCTCACTGCTCTTCACCGAGCACACCGGACTGATGTCGCTGGGCCTGATCACCAGCCTTGGCATCTTCTTCTGTCTGATCACCTCGATGTTCATTCTTCCGGGCCTGATGCTCTTCTGGGAACACAAGCGCACCGACGAGCGCTTCTGAAATAGGGACCGGCTACCAGCTACCATTTTTCTCGTCGCCGGCCCGGCGGCGTGTTGCCTCGTTCATTCTCGGCACCCTCTATAGAACTGGGCGCCTCCGAGGCAAGTGAAAAAGGGGACAAAAAAGGGGACATTCTACTTTTCGCTGCCGGCTGTCTTCCTTACCTGCAGATTCTTCAGAAGTTCCAGGATATTCTCCCCGTCATACCGGCCGGAGCCTGCCACGAACCAATCAACGCGAAACAGGATTCCATCGGGCCAGTAGAACACGGTCACGTTGTCGGGAAAGGTATCGCCCTTCTTGATCCAGGCGCACAGCAGGTAATCGCTACCCGTCTTCTCTTTCGTAACCGGCCCCGTGATGGACCGGCTCCTCCAGGTTCGAATCTCCGACTCGATCGACTTCTTTCCGGACGCGGGCATGCGGTGGAAGTTCACCGCGGTGCCGGTGCCGGTTGACAGGTGAAACCCGTAGCCCTCATCGGACAGCCTTCCCACTTTTCCCTTCAGGGCTTCGTAGGTGACGACGTACTCCTTTGTCTTGAGCGTCACGGTGTTGACGGAGAAGGACGCAGCTGCTGTCTTCACGATGTAATTGCGCACCGGCTGGCTGCTCAGGATCTCGATCGACTTCGTCTTCATGCAGGTCGAGATGCCGCCGTCCAGATTCAGGAGCCGTTCCAGCTTCGGGATTCTCTTCTTTATCGAGAGGGCGAGATCGTAGAGCGTGATCTGTTCGGTAACGACGATCACGACATCTCCCTCTTCCGTAAGCCCCACAAGAGTCCTTCGCGCCGACCGCTTGCCGCGAGACCTGATGCCGATCTTCCCGCCCGGGTCTATCACATAAGGGCCGGTCTGAATGACTATCGGATAGGAATTTGTGTTGTCCTTCTTCGTCAGCAGGCGAATTACCCCCCTCTTGTCTATCGCCACGAAGCCGGAGAGTCCCTTCGACGGGGTGTTGTGTATGGGTGAGCCGTCTATCCTGCACAGTCCAACGGGGGAGAAGTCGGATTCGAAGTACCCGCCGTTGATGATGAGCTGATGCCTGTTTGCATCCCAGTGCTTGGCGATGCTGTCTCCCTTGGTCTTCTTCGGCACGTCGAGCACGGAGAATCCAGTATTCTCCTTTGCGGGAAATGTCACCACGCGCGCGTCGAGCCCGGACGTCTTGTCGACAACATGTTCGACATTGAAATCGCCTGCCGAAACGGACGCGGCGATAAGAGCAGCCGAAACGGCAAGGATTCTCATCGTTCCTCCAGCATAATTACTTAGCTCCGTTCCTGTCTCCGGTGCGCTTCTGCCAGTCCAGTATCTGGTAGCGAAGGTCCTCGAGTTTCTTGTGATAGCCCGGATCGGAGGCCAGGTTCCTCGTCTCACCGGGGTCTTCATATATGTCATACAGTTCGTGCTCGCCCCGCGCGCTGTAGTTCAGTTTCCAGCCGTCGGGCGAGATCACGGTGCGGACGGAATCTCCGACCGACGCCCGGATCTCATCATTACTCCCGAACTCGTCGAGCCACGCCGGCCTCGGCTCCTTCCTCAGCTGCCTCTCCACCCCGCTGTCCCGGCCGTTCCACTCTATGAACACGTTCTCGGTCAGCTGCGAATCCTCGCCGGATTCCAGCACCGGCCTCAGGCTGGCCCCCTGCAGATGAGGCAGGAGCGACTGCCCCATCAGATCGAGAAGGGTGGGGACGATATCCACCTGGCTCACCGGCCCCTTCACCCGCCTCGACTTCGTCTGCCCCGGGAGCCGCATCAGAAGCGGCACCCGCACCGCCTCCTCGAACATCACGCACTTAGCCAGAAGCCGGTGCGCCCCCATCATGTCGCCGTGGTCCGACGTGAATACCACTATCGTGGAATCCTTCAGTCCGCATTCCTCCAGCGTGTCGAGGATCGTCCCGACGTGCGTGTCCACCTGACTGCACAGCCCCCAGTAATTCGCGACCATTCGCCGCCAGTCGTCCTCCGTCTTCAGCGGCAGGCCGCTGTGCCCGTTTTCATGGTAGAGCCGCTGGAACACCCGCGTCTTGAGCGGCCGGTCCTCTCCCGGCACCTCGTCGAAGTTACCCGGCAGCAGAACGTCCGCCGGGTCGTACTGCTCGTCCCTCGGCCCAAAGTACGGCATGTGCGGCTCCAGCATGTTCACGTAGAGCGCGAACGGACGCTCCCTGTTCTCCCGAATGAACCGGCCTGCCTCCCCCGCCAGGTACGCCGGCTTGCTGAACTCCTCCGGATACCGGGCGGTCACGCCCCGCTTGAACAGGTTCCCCTCCCCCGGCTCGAAGCCGTTCTCCACCAGGAAATGGTGGTAGCCGGAGCGGGCGTCCAGATCCCGCCCCTCGCTGTAATGCGGCCGGTACATGTCCTCGATGCTCACCCACTCGTCAAAGCCGTGCTGGCGGAAGATCTCGTCGCCCAGGTGCCACTTCCCGTGATGCGCCGTCACGTACTGGCCGTGCTCCAGCATCTCCACCAGGCACTCCGTCTCCGAACGGAGCGGTACGTTGTTCGCGATGCACCCGTTCGTGTGCGGATAGAGCCCGGTGAGGAGGGTGGATCGCGACGGGGTGCACACCGGCTGGGTGACGTAGGCCTGGTCGAATACCACGCTCTCGTCGGCCAGCCGGTTCAGGTTCGGCATCTCGATGCGGTCGTTCCCGTACGCCGCCAGCGTCCGCCACGCCTGCTCGTCGGTATATATGAAGAGAAGACTGGGCCGCTTCATTTCGTTGCAGAACCTCCCCTTCTTTATTACCATATCCTCCAATACTGTCAAGTGCCGCGGAAACGGAGCCGGTTGAACATGAAGAGAGAGAAGATACCCCCGGAGGTGATCGTCAGGAACAAGGCGACGATAGAGGACCGGGTCGCCGCCTACAAGAACGTGTACCACATAGTCACCGACGTCGAGTCGACGGCGTTCTACGACGGCTACTACCTGGCGTTCGGCTTCGGCGCCAGCTCCTGCCGCCACACCTTCTGCGGCCTGGAGGATGACTGCAAGGCGCTCCGCGGAGAGAAGTGCCGCTTCTCATTGAGGGCCAGGCCGTCCATGGAGGCCGCCGGAATCGACGTGTACAGAATGACCGCCGAGGCCGGCTGGGACATCTACCCGACAGGCAGCAACGCGAAGCCGGAGGACATGCCGAAGGGAACGCTCGCCGGCATCGTGATCGTCTGCTGATGGAACGACCCACCAGCCCGGACGGCCCCGCCGATGAGGCGCTGTTCACCCGATTCCGGAACGGCCTCGACGAAGACAGCTTCCGCGTCCTGATGGAGAGGTACTTCGACCCCGGGTTCGCGTTTGCCAGGGGAATGCTCTCCGACCCGGTCGCCGCGGAGGACGCCGTCCAGGAGACCTTTCTGCGCACGATACGCGCCCGCGCCGCCTACGACCCGAAGAAGCCGTTCCGCACCTGGTTCTTTCATATACTGAGGAACTGCTGTATCGACGAGCTGCGCCGGCGCGGAACCGGCATGAAGCTCGCCGGCGAGCCGGAAACGCTCGAGCCGGTCCGGCCCCACGACCGCGCCCCCGAGACCGACCTGGACGACATCATGCCGCACATCGAAGAATTGCCCGATATCATGCGGGAAGCGCTCATCCTGCGGTTCTGGTCGGGTCTCACCCTGGAGGAGATCGGCCGCACCCTCAACTGCAGCACCGAGGCGGCCAAGAAGAGGGTCCAGCGGGCTCTCGCACAGCTCAGGGATTCGATGTCCCGTCCGGCGGATCCCGCCGTATATGCCGTCGGAGGTGAAGAGACCGGAGGCAAGCCCGGGACAACGGAGGGTTCATGAATCGCGAGGAGTACGAGGGACTGGAACACGTGGTCTCGAAAGTCAAGGAGGCGGGAGGCCGGGCGGCCCCGGAGCCCGGCGCTCGGGAACGAGTCTGGGACGCGGCCAGGAAAGAGATCCAGCTTGCCGGAACGCGTGGGCGCCGCAGGACCCTCATGCTCCTCCTTCCCGTAGCGGCCGCACTCCTGCTTTTCATCTCCGTCGCGTCGCTCGTGTGGATCGAGCGGCTGAAGCGGGCGCCGTCGTCACCCCCGGCCGTCGCACGGCACCTCGACTGGCCCATGTGGGGACGAAAGCCGTCCGGCAGCTTCCGCGCGCTCACCGCGGAAATCGCGCCTCCGTTCGAGACGCTCTGGCGCTACGTAACTGAGGGCGGTGACAGCGGAAAGCCGGCGCAGAGCCCGGTCACCTTCGGAAACGCGGTATTCACCACGAAGCACGTCGGCACCACCGAGCGCGTGGTCGCGCTCGACGCGGCAACCGGACGGGAGAGATGGGTCTCCAGGGAAGCGACGATCGGCTACCTGGCGGCGGACGATCACCGGGTCTACGCCATGCGAAGGCACCTGGGCAGTATCGCCGTCATGGCGCTGAGCGCGAGTGACGGCAGTATGGAATGGACCCGCAATCTCACCACCCGCGGCAGCGGCTTCTGGCATCCGATACTCGTGGGACAATCCCTGTGTGTGGGCGCGGGCGACGCGCTCGCCGTGCTGAACGCGAAGACGGGAGAGCGGCTGTGGCGGTGGAACGCGGAGGAGGCCGGCGAGCTCTCCCCCGTCAGGCCGGTGGCGTGCGGATGCGCCAACCGGCTCTACGTCGTGACGACGGCCGAGACGCTTCACGCCGTCGGGCTCCGCACCGGAAAGAAGGTGTGGTCCAAGAACCTGAGACAGTCGAACGGGAGGCCGGCAGAGAAGATCCATCTCGCGTACAGTGAAGGAAGGGTCTACACGCTGCAGACCTACGGCGAGATAGACAAGGGGCCGGCGATACTCTCCTGCCACGAAGGAAGTGACGGCAGCAGCCCCTGGCGGACGGACGCCAGGAGCGCCATGTACGTCATCGCCGCCGGCGGCATGGTGTACACCAAAGGAATGGACCTCATCGCGTATCGCGCGGCCGACGGCAGGGAGGCATGGAAACGAACCCTGGGAAGCTGCGCCCCGATCACCTGCGCGGGCGACCAGCTGTACGCCATGAACCAGCCCGAGAACAGGCCGCTCGAACTTCTGGCCCTTTCCGCGGAATCCGGGAAGGACCTGTGGAAGTCGCCCATCGACAAGTCGTGCATCGGCCTCATCCTCACCGGCCGGACCGGGCTTCTCGCCGGCCTCGACGGGACCCTTCGCGCACTTCGTCTCGGCGGGACGCCGAAAGCGAGGGACGGCGCCTGATGAAACAGCTTCTTGCGGTCGCTATCGCTCTCGTCCTCATCGCAGTGGCCGCAGTCGCATTCCTCACCCTCAAGCCGGCGGACAGCAAGGAGCTCACGCTGCATTGCGGAGCGGGCATCCGTCCCGCCGCCAAAGCACTCATCGAAGCATTCGAGGCGACGCACGACGTCAAGATCAGCGGCAATTACGCCGGAAGCGGCACGCTCCTGGGACAGATAACCGCGCTGCAGAAGGGAGACCTCTTCATGCCGGGTGCGGAGCTGTACGTGGACAAGGCGATAGAGAAGGGGCTGGCGGTCAAGGATACCAAGCGGGTGGTCGCGTACTTCATCCCGGTGATATTCGTCCAGAAAGGAAACCCCAGGGGCGTCGCGTCCCTCCAGGACCTGAAGAAGGAGGGGCTCCGCGTCGGACTCGGCGACGAACGCGCCTGCGCCATCGGCAAGAAGACGCTGAAGATATTCGAGAAGAACGGGATTCCCTACGCCGACATCCAGAAGAACGTCGCTAACAAGAGCGGCACGGTCACCGAGCTGGGCATGTGGATCCAGCTGAAGAACGTGGACGCGACGATACTGTGGGACGCCAACGCCCGGCACTTCGCGAAGGACGGCGACGTGGTGGAGATCCCCGTGGAGCAGAACATCCCATCCACCATCCCGATCGTACTGCTCGAGTGCTCCGCCTATCCCGAGGAGGCCCGCGACTTCATCGAGTTCGCCACCTCCAACGAGGGCAGGAAGCTCCTCACCGACCGGGGATACACCGTCACCCTCCCCTGATTGCCGGGGACAGGTACCGTCAATTGCCCCCCCCCGATTCATCCCCCGGAACCGGCAACTTAATTCTAGTTTCTTGTGAACCAATAGGTTGCGTCAACCGATTAATAGGGAAAATGGGCACCACCCATTTTCAAGGGATCAGGGTCGTTGAAATCGTGCCACGGGGGATGTAATCTGGCGCTTCGCATTCTGTAGGGGCGGCGTGGTACCACCCTTCAGATCCAAGGGTATAAGCCTATGAAAAAACTAATGTTACCGCTTCTCCTGCTCGCCGCGGCCGGCCTCACGGCCGGCGAGAAGCCTGATCCCACGGACACTCTCCAGGAACTGGTCACACAGCTGGTCGAGCTTCGGACGGAGACCGCGCGGGAACGGAACCGCTGGAAGGAGGAGAAGTCCCATCTGGAGACGTCGAAGGCGCTGCTGGAGAAGGAGAACAAGAAACTCGACGACGAGCTCGCGACGACAAAGGCGCAGACTGACGTGGCGGAGAGCAGACGGGAAAAGCTCGCGCACGACATAGACACCTCTTCCACCCTGCTCAAACGGGCGGACTGGTCCGCCCGCCAGACGGCGGAGCAGCTTTTCGCATCCTACGACGCCCTCCCCGAACCGCTGCGCGTCCCGCTTGCCGCAGGCGCAACCCGGGTAAGGAACTCCCTTACTGCGAAGAAGGAATCCCAGAACGCGGCGGACCGGTTCCGGCTCGTGGCCGCGTTCGCGTCCGATATCAACCGGACGCTCAGCTCCGTCCACGTGGTGAAACAGGCGCTGGCACCGGACGGCAGGGAGCGAAGGGAGATGGACGTACTCTACCTCGGCGGCGCAATCGGCTACTACGTGTCGCCGGACGGCGCGCAGGCCGGCATCGTCACTCGAAACGGCAAGGAATGGAAATGCCTGCCGCGCAACGACCTCGCCCGCACCGTGTCCCGCTCCATCGCAGTGTTCCGCAAGGAGAAGCCGGCCCGCCTCGTCCGCCTGCCGCTGGTGCAGGAGGCGAAGAAGCCATGAACGGAAAATGGGGACAGACACGATTTACGGACCGAGCGAAGCGAGGTCGTAAAATCGTGTCTGTCCCCGATTTTCCGCTGATACTTCTCGCTGTCCTGCTCCTCTCCGCCCCCGCTCTCGCAACCGACGCGGACACCGCCGTTGCGAAGGCGATCGAGCAGACAAAGAAGGACATCGACGCGGCCGGGTCCATTCTGAACGACGTGCGCAAGACGATATCCGACGAAAGAACCAAGCTGTCGCGCGACGTGTCCGTCCTCAGCGCCGAGGTCACGCAAAAGCGGGAGGCGCGCCGCCACCGCATGCGGCTCCGCGACCAGAGCGACATCCGCCTGCAGGACCTCGAGGACAAGGCGGAGTCGCTGAAGCAGCAGATCTCCATCATCCGCACCCTCCTGGTGGAAACGCGGCGCAACACGGAGACCCAGCTCCACATCGTGGACGCGGCCGCCCGCGCCGGCAAGCTGGCCGAGCTGGACGGCATGCTCGAGACCGCGGGCGTCACGGAAGACGCCGTCCCGGCCGCCGCCCGGCGCCTGATGAACCTGGTTGAAGAGCACACCGCCGCCGCGGCCGGCATACGGCGGTCCTCCGGTACCGCGATAGGCCCGGACGGCCGGGAATTCGAGGGCACGTTCGTGCAGATCGGCTCCGTCACGGCGCTCTTCTCGCCCGAAGACGAGAACGGCCCGGCCGGCATCGTGAAGGTGGAACATGGAAGCTCCCGGCCCCACGTCTGGGACGTCCCCGATCAGCCGGACCGGCAGGCCCTCGCCGCCGCGGCGAAGGGCACCGTCGCGACGGTGCCGCTGGATGTCACCTCCGGCGCCGTCTTCCGCGCGGCCGGACCGAAGCGCTCTCTCACCGAACAGGTGAAGGCCGGAGGGGTCGTCATGATACCCATCATCGCCATCGCGCTCGTGTGCATGGCGATCGGCCTGTGGAAGACCGTCCAGCTCGCGAGGGTGAACACGGATTTCGACGCGCCGCTCGCCCGCCTGCTCGCGCTTCTGCGCGAGGGCAACACGGAAGGCGCCGCCGCAATGGCAAAGACCACCGCCCCGCCGCTTCGCCGGCTCATGGAGGAAGGCGTCCTGCACGCGAACGCGGCGAAGGAACAGCTGGAGGAGATCATGCACGAGGCCATCATCGTGGAGACCCCCCCGCTGGAGCGGCACCTGTCCATGCTGGCGGTCGGCGCCGCGGTTTCGCCCCTGCTGGGCCTTCTCGGTACCGTCACCGGCATGATCCGCACATTCAACCAGATCGCGATACACGGCACCGGCAACCCGAGGCTCCTCTCCGGCGGGATATCCGAAGCGCTCATCACCACCGAGGCGGGCCTTATGGTCGCGATACCGCTCCTCCTGCTCCACGCGTTCCTGTCCCGGAGGGTGCGATCCATCAGCGACGGACTGGAAACGAGCGCGGTGAGCTTCATTAATACGCTCAAGACGAGAGAAGACCGATGAGCGAGATAACGGCATACTGGCTGGCCGGCGGGCCGCTGATGATTCCGCTTGCGGCCCTCTGCTTTTTCATCTGGTACTGGGTCGTCGCCCTCGCCCGCCGGCTCCGCGAGGAGCGGTCAGCCCTGCCCGCGCGCGCCGAACGGTACGCGTGCGGCGGCTCCCCCGGCCCGGAGACGATCCGCGACCGGATCCTGGAGATCCGCCTCGCGGAGGTCTCCCCCTTCGCCAGGCAGCTCCGGGTGCTGAGGGTGCTCGTCGTCAGCGCCCCCCTTCTCGGCCTGCTGGGAACGGTGAAAGGAATGATCACCACGTTCCTGCTGCTCTCGGCCAGGGGCACCGCCTCCATCGAGCTCATATCGACCGGCATATCCGAGGCGCTCGTCACCACCCAGGTGGGCCTGGTGATCGCGCTTCCGGGCCTGTTCGGCGCGTACGCCATCGAGAGACAACTCCGCGACCTGCACGCGTCGCTCGACCAGCTGGAGTCCCACCTATCCGCGTCCGCCGTTGGGAAGACCACACGATGAGAAAGCTCGGCCGGCGAACCGACGGCCGGGAACGGGCCCCGGAGATCAACATCGCTCCGCTGATGGACATGGTGTTCATCCTGCTCATTTTCTTCATCGTCACCACCGTGTTCGTCGAGGAGACCGGCGTCGAGGTGCAGAAGCCCACCGCCGCCTCGGCGAAGGAGCTGGAGAAGAACAGCATACTTATCGCCATCACCCGGGACGGCAGGATCGTGTACGGCGGACAGCAGTACGACCTCAACGGCGTCCGGGCGCTGGTCGCCCGCGAGCTTTCCGAGAAGGAGATGCCGGTGATCGTGCTGGTGGACGAGGAGGCCCGCAGCCGCTCCCTGGTGGACGTGATAGACGAATGCAAGCTCGCCGGCGCCAGGAGCGTTAGCATCGCCGCGCACAGGGAGGAGATGTGAAAAGGTCACCGCTCGAGCCGCGCCCCGGCACCGTGGTTCTCGCGGCGCTTCTCGCGGCGGCAACATTCCTGATCCTGCCGCTGTTCGGCATACTCTCCGAGCGCCGTCACGAGGCGCTCCGCCTGTCTCAGGCCCCCGGCGTGGTCCCGCCCCCGAAGAAGACCAGCTACATCAGCCCCAGGGACGTGCGGCTCGACCGCCGGGAACGGCGTCCCGAGCTGAAGAAGAAGCCGCGGCTGGAACGTCCCCGCCGGCAGGTGGACGCGCTGAAGGCACAGCTCTCCCTCTCCATGGGAAGCCTCATCGCCAGCGTCGGAGACTTCTCCCTGGATTTCAGGATCGATCCGGTGCTCGGCCTGTCGGACGAGTACGGCGCGGAGCTGTTCGGCCTCGCGGACCTCGACGGATACCCCCGCCCCCTCGTCCGGGTGCGCCCGGTGTATCCCCACCACGCCCGGCAGAAGGGCCTCGAGGGCTCGGTCGAGCTGGTATTCGTCATCACCCCCGAGGGACGGGTGAGCAACGCGCACGTGGTCCGCTCCGAACCCGGCACCATCTTCGACGACGCCGCCAGGGCCGCCGTCACCCGCTGGCGCTTCACGCCGCCGAAGAGGAACGGCACGCCGGTCGCCGCCTACGCGAAACAGACGATACGGTTCGAGCTGGAGAAATAATATGAGCAGGCGAGAAGCACCTTCGCTCATTCTCGGCGCCCATGGATGCGGAAATGGGCGCCTCCGAGGACGAGAGACAAAAAAGGGGACATTCATCTTTCCTGTTTGCGAAGCCGGCGGGGTGTCCACTCGCTCATTCTCGGCGCCTATCGATGCGGAAACAGGCGCCTCCGAGGACGCGGCTCGACGGGCCAATGAAGGGCCTCCGGCCCGCCCGTCGACCCACGAACCCGCTCGTGAACACCCGGCCGGTATCTGCATCCTAGCAACGATTCTGTCCCTCCTTCTCCTCGCCCCCCTCACCCTCGCCCAGACCCCCAGGTCTACGGAGCCCGCCGTCTCCAAGAAGGAGGCACAGCTGCTGAAGGACGCGGCCCAGCTCGCGGAAACGGACCGCCCCGCGGCGATCGAGAAGCTGAAAACCGGTATGCAGGACGAGTATTCCGCCGCGCTCGACTTCGCCATGGGCGTCTTTCTCTCGCAGGATTCGAAGTACGACGATGCCGAGAAGGCGTTCGCCGCCGCCGTGAAGAAGTCCCCCGAGTTCCATCGGGCGTGGGCAAGCCTGGGACGAGTGCGCCTTTCCCTCGACCGTCCCCGCGCCGCGTCCGAGGCGCTCCGCGGCGCCCTCCGGACGAAACCGGACGACACCGACCTCACCAAGCTCCTCGCGTACAGTTATCTTCTATCCGACCGCCTCGCGCCGGCCGAGGCGGCGTACAGAAAGCTCCTCGTCACGGCGCCGGACGACCGGGAGGTGGTGCTCGGCCTCGCCAAGACCCTTCTCTCCGGCGAACGGTACCGGGACGCCCTTCCCCTCCTCGAGGGAGAGTGCCGCCGCAATCCGCTCGATTCCGAACTGTGGACGCTCCGCGCGAACGCCCATCTGGCGCTCGAAGAAGACGACCGGGCGCTCGCCCTCCTGGAGTGCGCCCACCGGCTGGGCGTCGCCGACGCCTCCGCCCTCCTGGCGCTGGGTACCCTCTACTACAACAAGGCACTCTATGCGTCCGCGGTCCGCTTCTACGATCTCGCCTCCTCGAAGGGCACTCTCTCCGCCGCCCGCATCCTCCAGTGCGCCGAGGCCCTTCTCCTGGCGGGCAGAATCGACGACGCGGCGCGCTACCTCGCAAGGGCGAAGAAGACGGGTCTCGCCCGGCCGGTCCGTGCGCATCTCCTGGAGGGACAGATCGCACAGCTCCGCAGCGATACGAAGGCCGCCCGTACCGCGTACGAGAAGGCGGTCGAGGCCGATCCACTCAACGGAGAGGCCCTCATCGCCCTCGCCGAGCTGTACCGCGCCGCCGGGGAATACGAGCGCGCGATCCTGCAATTCGAGCGCGCCTCGCGCGTGAAGGGCCACGAGGCCAGGGCGCTCGTGCTCCTCGCCCAGATGGAGGTGGAGCTCGACCGCTTCGGCGACGCGGTGAAGCACCTGGAGCAGGCCCAGGAGATCAGCCCGGACCGCAACGTCCAGCACTATCTGGAGCAGGTCCGCAACCTGGCCCGCTACTGAATAGACCTCCCTGCATCATTCCTGCTACAATGAACGGGATGGAGGGGCCCAACCGGGATCCCTCGTGAAGAAAGGGGAAACACATGCCGAGATTCCTGAAGAAGCGCTCGCACAAGGCCGGGCTCCCGCCCGGAACGATCGTCCCGTCCGAATCCGCCGGGACGAGGGATGACGTCAAGGTCTTCGTCATGGACTACAACGAAGCGCAATTCCAGGAACGCGAGACAGAGAAGGTGGAGGAGTGCTTCCCCTATAAGGACAGCGATACCGTCACGTGGATAAACGTCGACGGCATCCACGACGTCGACGTGCTCCAGAAGCTGGGAACACACTTCGGAATGCATCCGCTTTCTCTCGAAGACGTAGCGAGCACCGGCCAGCGTCCCAAGCTCGAAGACTTCGAGTCCTACCTTCTGATAATACTCAACATGATCGATTACGACAGCGTGAAAGGAGAAATCACTTCGGAACAGATAAGCATCGTCGTCACGAACGGCAGTGTCATATCGTTCCAGGAGCGCAGAGGAGACGTGTTCGAAGGGATCAGAGAGCGCATACGTACCGCCAAGGGAAGAATCCGCAAGATGGGCTCCGACTACCTGGCCTACGCGCTCCTCGACTCCATAGTGGACAACTACTTCGTGGTCCTGGAGAAGCTCGGGGAGAAGATCGAAGCGATGGAAGACAAGGTCGTCTCGGACCCCAGCCCCAAGGTCCTCCAGGAAATCCACCACCTCAAGGGAGAAACCCTCTTCCTGAGAAAATCCGTATGGCCCCTGAGAGAGCTGACGTCGAATCTGGAGCGCACCGAATCTTCCCTTATCAAGGAATCGACCAGCGCGTACCTCAGAGACCTGTACGGCCATACGATCCAGGTGATGGAGACGATAGACACCTTCCGGGAAATCATCGGCGGCATGAGGGATACCTATCTCTCCAGCATCAGCAACAGGATGAACGAGGTAATGAAGGTCCTCACCATCATCGCGACAATATTCATTCCGATCACCTTCGTCGCCGGCATCTACGGAATGAACTTCAGCTCGGAAGCGTCCCCGTGGAACATGCCCGAGCTCGGCTGGCGCTACGGGTACGTGGGCGCGCTCGCGGTTATGGCAGCTATCGCAATAGGCATGCTCGTGTATTTCAGAAAGAAGCAATGGCTGTGAGACATACAGCTGGCGAATGCTCTATGGCGAAGGGAATGCGCAATGTGAGGCTTCGAATTCTCCTATGCCTAGGAATGCTCGTCTGCCTCGGCGCCGGCACGGCATCTCAACCCGGCAGAGACAAGCCGGTTCAAGAGCCCGTGACCGCCCTTGTCGTCCTGGTATCCGGATTGAAGGATGAGGACGCCTCCAGCGCCCTTCGCGGGCAGCAGCCTTTCGTCGAAACCGTCCCGGTATGCGGAAAGCCCATGATATCACGTGTGCTCGAAGCCCTTCGATCCTGCGCAAGCGTCGGAAAGATCGTGATTGTGGGACCGAAGGAAGCCGAAAAGACTATGAAACCGTTGCTGCAGGCCAGGGAGGCCTACGTTCCGGCGGGAGAGGCGGTGCCGGAGAGACTCCGCGCTGCCGCCCCTCAGCTCGAAGGACTGACCCTCGTCGTACCGTCGGATCTTCCTCTCATCACCGCCGACGCGCTCGACCGCCTGATCGAGCGGTGCCGCGAGGTACCCGACGCCGATATTCACTATCCGCTCGTCGAAAAGAAGGTCTGCGAAGCGCGATACCCATGGGAACGAAGAACGTACGCCAGGTTTCGGGACGGCACGTTCTCGGGCGGGCACATACTCGTCTTCAAGGCCGATTTCATAAAGAGGCATTTCGACAAGATCGAATCCATCTACCTGGCGAGGAAGAGCCCGGGCAGAATGCTCAAGATTATCGGGTTCAGGAAGGCGCTGCGCTACCTCGTGCACAACCTCGCTATATCCGACGTGGTCGCCGCCATCGAGAGGAAGTACGACTGCAAGGCGAGATACATAATCACCGAGGATGTAGACCTTGCGACCGACTTCAATCGTCCGGACGAGACACCCTACGTCGAGAAGGTGGTCCGGGATCGAGGTATGTGTCCTCCGCAATAGTGATCCCCTGGTGGCATGAAAATTGCTGGTTTTCAGGTATATGCGCAAGAAAAGAATACTAATCGGACTTACCCTGGCAGGGGTGCTGATTCTCCTGGCGATCGTTGCCGGCCTCGTCTCTGACGCGAACAGATGGAGGGGAAAGTTCGAACGGTCCCTCGGCACGGCCCTGCGAGCCAGGGTTCGTATCGGCAGAGCCGAAGGCAGTCTTCTCCTCTCCCGCACCGTCACGCTGAACCAGGTCGAATGCCTGTGGGACGACGGAAGCTCCCTCTCATGCCGGAACGCCTCGATCGTCTTCGGAACGGTGCCCGCCCTCAGCCGCCGGCTTCACGTCAGGGAAGCGATCCTCGTGGAACCGGACCTGAAGATCGTCTCAAGCGGAGAAAAGAGATCCGGAAACGGGAATGCACCGCCGGAACCGTCCCCGACACGCCCGTCGGACGAGCGGCACGAGGTGTCCGCCCCGGAGCGGCTGTCTGTTCTCAGCGGACGGATATTCTGGACGGACCCGGCCTCCGGAACGGAATACCTCGCGACCGGCATTCGCGCGACGGCGAGCGAGATTCGCTGTTATGCCGACGGGCCGGGAACACTTCCGAGCGAAGTCACGTTCTCAGCGGCCGTAAGGGTACAGCACTTCCAGGGGAACGGCATCGAGGTTTCCGACGCGGTCTGCGCGGCGACCGCGGAACATGACACCGTCACGGTCAGGGTAAGCGACGGCGCCCTGTGGGGAGGCCACCTCAGCGGCCGATTCGCGCTGAAGAAGAAGGAAAGCGCCGTCACCTGCACGGTGAACGGCACGGTATCGGACCTCAGCGCGCAGAGCCTGCTGAAATCGTTTTCCCAGCAGCTGTCCCTTCAGGGCGCCGCAAGCATGAGCGCCGACGCGTCGTGGACCGGAACGACCGTTCAGAAGTTCCTGGAAACCGTCGTCGGTACGGTCTCGCTCCGTGGCCGCGACCTGTACACCCCGGACCTGAACCTCGACGAATTGCTGACCCGAATCGAACGAAGCACCAGGTTCACCCTTCTCGACGCGGGGGCGTATTTCTTCGCGGGCCCTCTCGGGGCCGCGGTCACGAAGGGCAGGGACCTTGCGGCGCTGCGGTCCGGCGGCCTGGGGAAGGACGGGTACGTGCGCGAGCTGGCCTCCGTATGGCAGCTGGGGGCCGGCGCGGCGGACGCCCGTGACGTGGCGCTCGCAACGAACGCCAGCCGCATCGCGCTGAAGGGGAAGCTCGATATCGTGAATCGCCGGTTCGATTCCGTCCGCATCGCCTCCGTCGACCGGAACGGCATCGCCCGATTCAGCCAGGAAGTGATAGGCTCTTTCTCAGAACCGAAGATCGAACGGGTGCATCCCGTCAAGGCACTGGCCCAGCCGCTCGTCAGCACGGTCAAGGCGGCCGGGCGCCTGACCGGCATCGCGCGGACCAAACCGTTCTATTCGGGGTCGGTCATGCACCCGCGGCAGAAGGAGAGCAGACCCGCCCCATAAGACGTCCGGCACGTCACGTTTTCGGAGACGCGGACTCCGATTAAGATCCCCTTTCCGGTATCTCGAATCTTACGTTCCGCCCATCCCAACACCGATATGGTGTGCCGAAGCCCGGACGGCCGCCGCCTTACTTGGAATCCCCCGCGAGTTCTTTGAGAAGCTCGCGTTCGCGCTTCGACAGTTTCTTCGGAACGGTGATGAGCACGCGCACGAGCTGATCCCCCTTCCGGCCGTCCTTGGGGTGGATCCCCTGCCCGCGCATCCGCAGCATCTGTCCACTTTGGGCCCCCGCCGGAACGGTCAGCTTTGCCTTCCCCCGAATAGTGGAGACATCCACGGTTCCTCCAAGGGCCGCCGTCGTATACGGAATCCGCGCATTCAGCCGAACGTCCAGCCCGTGACGTTCGAACAGGGGATCGTGAGCGATCCGCACCTTCACGTACAGGTTGCCGGGAGGTCCTCCCGCAATGCCGGCGTCGCCCTGCCCCGAGAGCCTCAGCACGGCCCCTTCCTTAACGCCCGCAGGGATCGCCAAATCGACGTCCTGCGCACCCGGCACGCTGCCGCTTCCGCGACACGCCGCGCAGGGGGCCGAAGATCTCTTGCCGGTACCGCCGCACGCCGGACACATACCGGTAACGGTAAAGAACTGCTCCGCCTGCCGGCCCTGGCTCACTATGCCGCCTGAGCCTCCGCACTGCGCACAGGTTTCGGGAGGCTTTCCATCCCGGGATCCGATACCGCCGCAGGCCTTGCATGACGTCAGTTTGCTGAATTTGACGTGCGATTTGCCCCCAAGCGCCGCCTGCCGGAAGGGAACTTCGATCTCGTAGTGCAGATCCTCCCCGCTGCGAGGTCCGGCGCGTTCTTGCCTGAACCTGGCACCGAAGAGGTCCCCGAAAATGTCTCCGAAACTCGCGTATATGTCTTCGGTCCGCTCGAACCCGTGGAAGCCCATGTCCTCCAGGCCGGCCTGACCGCGACTGTCGTAGGCCTTACGCTTCTCGGAGTCGCTCAATACGCTGAAGGCATTTGACATCTCCTTGAATCGCTTCTCGGCCTCCGGATTGCCCGCGTTCTTGTCGGGGTGCCATTTCAGGGCAAGCTGCCGGTATGCCTTCTTGATTTCTGCCGCAGAGGCGTCCCTGCGCACCCCGAGGATCTCGTAGTAGTCTTTCTCTGCAGGCATAGTCACCACCTTCTATCGAAGGCGAAACCTCACGTCCAGTATGCCCGCCGACAGCCGGGCCTCCATTGAGGCCTCGTCCGCCTCCTCGGGAAGCGTCACCGTCCTCTCGAAGTATCCAGAGATAATCTCAAGCCGGTTCCGTGAACGCTCCTCAACGTCAAGCGGTTCCGTGATCTCTCCGCGGACGGTGAGGAGTCTCTCTTCAATCGAAATGTCGATGTTCTCGGGTATCGCGCCCGGAAGCGCGAGCCTGACGACCATGTGCGTTTCCGTCCTGTATGCGTCGGCGCGGGGGACCAGACCGATGCGCCGTGCGTGGGATGCTCGCCCCGGCAGGGACAACAGCTCGCGCATGCGACGATCTGTCTCGTCTCTCAGGCGAGATATCTCGTCCCACAGATCACGACGGTCAAAGCGCACCGACTCGGCCATGATTACCGTCCTTTACCCGTACGAACACCAACTGCATTGGCGCCACGGACCGAGCAGGTACCAGCGCTCTCACTGGAACTTCGGAATCGGCTGGCATTCCCGGCAGCGTCCGCTCCCGTTCTCAATCCAGTCCGAGACGATCGGCGGCAATCTTCAGGAATCGCTTCGCCACCACGCGGTAGTCGTAGTGCTCGACGGCGCGCCTCCTGCCCGCCTCCCCCATCTTCACCCTCAGCTTCGGGTCCTCCATCAGCTTCAGCAGGTACTTCGCAATGTCGTGGATGCTGGCCCGGTAGTCCACCGTACGGGGGTGCTTGAACACCACCCGGTGTCCTTCCTGGTATCCCGATTCCTCTCCCACCACCGTCTCCTTGATTCTCACCTCCTGCGCGATCCCGGCCAGAAACGCCGTCTCCTTGTGCACCAGAGTCTCGAGCATCGCCATTGCCTTGATGCCGATCACCGGCTTGCCGCACGCGCCGGATTCCACCTGGGGCATCCCGAATCCCTCGAGGCGGGACGGGGCGGCGTAGATATCGCAGGCCGCCAGAAGATACGGCATGAAGTTCCGGGATATCATACTCGAGGTATACATGACGTTCTTCTCGATACCCAGGTGCGTGGCAAACTGCATGTCCTGCAGATTCTGCTGTTCGGTACGCGGCTGGGGCCACACCTTGCAGACGTACTTCCAGTCCGGCGCCCTGGTATCGATCAGCGCGAGGGCCTGCATCACCTCCTGAGCTCCCTTGGAGGCCGCGTCGCCTCCCACGGTGAGTATCATCACCTGATCCGGGGCGACCCCGAGCGCCTCACGCACCGCCTTGATCTTTGGATCGTTCCGGTCCCGAGGGATGAAATTCTCCGTGTCGCAGCCCACCGGAAGCACCTCGATATTGTCACCTTTGAGCCCGTCCCGCATATAGACCTTCTTTACCCACTCGGAAGTGGTGAAGATGAGCGGCAGGGCGTCGAGCAGCTCGCAGTAGTTGGCCATGTACCCATCGGCAACGAGCCAGGGCACCGGACGGGCGCCGTATCGCTGAGGGTGAAGTACAATATGGGACGCGTGTCCCCAGTATCCGACACCGAGAACGACGTCCGGGTCGAACCACCGGTAATACCACTCCTTCTCCTGCGGGGATTCGAAGTGCGCAGCGTGACAGTCCACCCCGAGCTCGCGCAGCGCCCTGAACATCAGGTCCCCCTGTGTCGCCAGCCCGCCGGGAGACGGGGGGTAATCGTAGAGTACGAGTACCTTCATGGGGTTCCTCCTTCTTCTTCCATCTCCTCCCGCCTCGTGTTTTGAACACAAGTCGACACGCTAACGTTACCGGTCAGCCTCCCGGAACTGTCTCCGCTGGCCCGCAGTCCCAGGAGACGATACAGTTTCTCTCTGAGTTTGCCGACGTCGATGGGCTTCTCGACGTACGAGTCGAACTCGAGCGTGCCCATTGTCTCCACCAAGTTCTCTGGTCGGTAGCCGGTGATGAGTACGACGAACGCTCTCGGGTGTATGCCTTTCGCGAGCGCAGCCAAGTGCAGTCCCGTCTTGTTCTCACACCCGGACCGCAGATTGATGTCGGTTACGATCGCACCGTACTTCCTCGCTCGGAGCAGGTTCACTGCCTCGTCGAAGCCGGCGGCGATATCCACCAACAGCTCATCTGTCTCGAGAAGTTTCCTTACTCCGAACAGAAACGGCTGTTCATCGTCAACTACCAGCACCCTCTTGGGCCTGGCATTTCTCGGATTCATGACGCCGGCCGAAGACTCTCCGGCTCCTCCCCCCTCTTTTCCTGCATCTCACAGTTCTGGTCGTCCGTGAGACCCCGAATCCAGCGGAAATTTCTCAATTTCGTGAATCCCGGTCTCACTATCGCCAATGCAGGCGAACGCACCAGGATATTCACGTCGACAGGCCCTCCTCCTCTTCCAGGCTGATCGCCTCAACCGGACACCTCTCTTTGGCCTCGCGGACAACACCCAGGAGATCAGGCGGAATCTCTTCGACTATCACATGTGCTATGTGATTATCCTGCAAGAAGACCTTCGGGCAGATTTCCTCACAGAGCCCACAGCCTGTACACATATGTCCATCGAGGATTGCTCTCAATCTGTTCCCCTTTCCGACGACCGCCACCCACCCAACGGCGCTGCCACCGCCGATATCGGTTTCCTTCCCGCGAAGGCCATTACCTTGACTACCGCAATAATGGTGCCAGGGAACAAGCGTTCACACGGAACGCTCACATATTCCCCTTGTGCCTGGAGGAGGATCCCTGATATACTCCCTTCCGGCAAGATTCCATCCAAGATGCCTGCCAGGAGAAGATCACGAACATGGACCATGCCGGGAACGGCGCAAAGCGCGTGCTGCTGGTCGACGATGAGCCATCCGTCCTCTTTGCATTCAGGAGGATTGTCGAAATGTCCGGCGTCGGCGTCGATACCGCCGGGACTCGTCATGATGCGGAAGTGCTTCTCAAAGCAAATACTTACGATATTGTCTTCTCGGATATGCGTCTCTCCTACAAAGACCAGAATGGGGGCCTCGCTCTTGCTCGATGCGTCAAGGAGATATCGCCAGCCACGCGATTTGTATTGATGACGGCGTACGGCGACGGAGACATCGAGCGCAGGGCCTCGGAGGCCGGAGCGGACCTGTATCTGGAGAAGCCCGTCTCGGCCGAACAGATACAAAACATTATAGGGGCCTGTAACAGGCTCGAAGAGGAAGCATGAAGGAAACCGCAGAGGAAAAGCGCCGGATCCGGACTGACCTCGACCACGCGCAGGCCGTGGCTCACACCGGAAGCTGGCGACTGGATGTCAGGCGAAACGAACTGAGCTGGTCGGACGAAGCATATCACATATTCGGCATCCCCACCGGAACGCTCATGACATATGAGACATTTCTCGCGGCCGTTCATCCCGACGACCGGGAATACGTCGACAGGAAATGGCAGAAGGCGCTTCAGGGCGAACCGTACGACATTGAGCACCGCATCATCGTCGGCGATATCCCGAAATGGATTCGCGAGAAGGCGGAATTGGAGTTCGATGAAAAAGGGGCGCTGCTGGGCGGATTCGGAATCTGTCAGGACATCACCGAGAAGAAGCTGGCGGAAGAAAAGATCCGGGATCTCGCCAGATTTCCCGAGGAAAACAGCAACCCGGTTATGCGGATCGGCGACGATGGAAGGATTCTCTACGCAAACCCTGCATCCGACAAGCTTCTGCACTCCTGGGATAGAGCAGTAGGTGACAAATGGCCTGAAGACTGGACCCGTGACCTGGGGAATGCCCTTCGAACGGAACAGCCGAAATCCTTCGACTGCCGGTGCGGGAAACGGGTCTATTCGCTGATGATCGTACCGGTCAAGGATTCCGGGTACGTCAACGTCTACGGCTCGGACGTTACGACGCGAACGCGGATGGAGGGAGCCCTTCGCAGGACCAACAGGGAAATCGAGA
>CAYMFW010000030.1:0-33585 GCA_964389785.1 uncultured Planctomycetota bacterium | reverse complement strand
CGTGAGTACAAGGGCTCGGTGTACGAGGGCGGTCTGCGCGTTCCGGGGATGCTGGAGTGGCCGGCTCGGATCACCAAGCCGTTCGTCACGGACGTCCCGTGCAATACGTCTGACATGTATCCGACGCTCGTCGAGATCGCCGGAGCAAAGGTGAAGGATCAGCCGCCGCTCGACGGCGTGAGCCTGGTGCCGCTTATCTCCGGCACGATGAAGAAGCGGCCGGAGCCGATGGGATTCTGGTATCCGCCCGCGAAGGGGAAGTCCACGCCGAGCGATAAGATGATGTCCCAGCTCCTCAAGGCGCAGAAGGCGGGCACGGAGGACCAGCTCAAGAAGTCCGATCTACGAATGGACGCGGGGAAGATCGGGCGCAAGCTGCCGGAGGATTCCTTCGCCGGACACGCAGCCTGGCTCGACTGGCCGCACAAGCTTCATCGTTTCGGGGGCAAGGGGAGTCCCCGGTTCGAGCTGTACGATCTCTCGAAGGATCCGGACGAGAAGGCGGATCTCGCCTCGAAGGATCCGGAGCGGGTGAAATCGATGGGCGCCGGTCTGGAGGAATGGCTTCTGTCGGTCGTGCGGAGTCACAACGGCGCGGACTACCGCTGATCGTCAGTCGTCTTCTGCCTTCCGGTATTCGTCTCCGTATGTCCCGATCTTTTCGAACGGGATTTCCTTGAAGCCGGTCTTCCAGGCTGGCGAATCCTTCCTTAGTCTGAAGTCCCGTTTCTTCTCGTCGGCGAACCCTGGCGTTCCGGTCTCCAGATTGCCGTCGAGTGTGAGCCATTCCTTCTTGACCCCCTTCAGGTCCAGCCATTTGCCGCGGACGCTGATGTTGTGCGCAATGACGTTCCCCGCCGGCACCTTGGGGTCACCCTCCAGTATTTTCGCCAGCTTCGGATACTTCGTGGAATAGGGCGGCTTGTCGCAGTTCATTTTCTCCAGCTTGCCGATCAGGTCCCAGCTTCCTTCTCGCTTGAGCACCCGCTCCTTCGCCCATCCCAGCGCCCGGGCGTCCACGTGCACCGCCGGATTGCAGTCCACGAAGATGTTGTTCTCGACGACGTTGTCCCTTCCGCCTCCGATCGCGACGGCGCGGCCCGCCTTGAAGAACACGTTTCCGTATACGATCGTGCCGGAGGCGCAGTCGTCCAGATACACCGCCTGCGTTCCCCATCCCCAGCGGCCGCGGCCGCCGAGATGGTGGAAGTAGTTGTGTCTTATTGTGTTGCCGCGCTCCGACCAGTCACGGCCGATGTAGAAGGCTCCGACATCGCTCGTGTCTACGCATATATCGTGGATGTCGTTGAACTCGACAACGTGGTCGTTGCCGTCCACGAGTATGCCGCAGTGAGGGGCGTCGTGGATATGATTGTTCGAGACGGTACAGCCGACGCCCGCCAGGTTCACCGCCGGCTGGTACGTCCGGCACCAGCGGCTGAACCGGTACAGGTGGTTGTTGCGCGCGGCGTGGCCGGAGGGCTCGAGCGTCTTGCGGTCGCCGCCGTTCATCCGTATCGCGGCCTCGCCGGTGTCGTGGATATCACAGCTGAGAACGGTGTGGTTTTCGCCGCCCTCTATCATGATGCCGTTGCGGCCGACGTTCCGCACGGTGCAGCCGGCGAAGAGGCACGACTCTCCTCCTTTCGCATACACTCCGTTGTGCCTGCCGCTCTCCAGAGTGAGACCGATCAGTCTGACGTGAGATACATCCGTGAGGATCACCATCGGCTCCTCTATCATGGATACCAGCGTCTCTCCTTTATCGACAGGAGACGGCGGCAGGAAGTAGAGCCTTCCCTCGCCGCGGTCCAGGTACCATTCCCCCGGCGTGTCCAGTTCCTCGAGCACGTTCAGAAAGCGGAAGCGTCTTCCTTCCCTGTATCCGTAGACCCCGTGGGGCTCCTCGGTGAAGATCGTTCTGGTTCTCTGCTCCACCTTCTTCACTTTGACGTAGCTGTCCGCCCAGTCGTGCGTCCAGTACCCGTGCACCCACACGTCTTTGTCGGTCTGCCAGCGGGTGGGGCGGTCGCCGCGGTAGCAGAACCGGTCGGCTTCGGGCACCGACGCGATCTCCAGGAACCCGTCGTTGGGGTACTGCGCCAGGGTCATCGGCCGCGCGTTGTAGAAAAGCTCCATGTGTGCCGTGTGCGAGGGCCTGCCGAATCCGCGGGGGGTGAGCTTTCCGAAGTCCCTGATTCCGAGTTCCTTGAGATCGGTATTCAGCACCTTCTTTCTCACCTCCGGCAGGAACCGGTCGAGCAGGATGTCGTCGACCACCGGCTTGAACGCGTGCGGCGGTATCTTCCTTCCCCCGACAAGGCGCGCCTGCTCATCCTTGTACGAGCGGTATGCGATCGAGGCGTCCTTCGTGCCGGAATCCTCCTTCGTCAGTCTGAACGCGCCGGTCCGTTCGTGGATGCCGCCGCGCAGCCACACGGTGACGCCGCCCTTCGGGAGTCCCGATTCTTTGCGAAGCGCGCGAATCGAGTCCCGGGCCCGCTCCAGCGTCGCGAACGGCTCCTTCCTCGTGCCGATGTTCGTGTCGCGTCCATCGGGCGCCACGAAGAACGCCGAAGGCATCTCGTCGCCGCTCGCCGCGCCTGCAAGAATCAGCATGGCGGCCCACAGAGTGCGTCTCATCATCCGGCCGGCTCTCCGATCTGCCGGTACACGTTGCGAATCTTCTCTTTGTATGTCGAAAACGAGTACTCTCTTTCAGCGAGTTCTCGTGCGGCGACGCCCAGCTTTCCGGCCAGCTGCGTGTCTTCGAACACTCGTACTATACCCTCGGCGAAGGCCGAAGGAGTGGGCGCGGTGAGCACGGAGGTGTCGCGGCTCAGCACCTGGGTGTGGGCGGGGATGTCCGTCGCCACGATGGGCTTTCCCGCGTGCAGATAGTGGTATATCTTGAGCGGCACGTTGTCACCGCCCGGCCGGGGTGACAGGAGTACCGCCGCCTCGGACAGCAGGCGGGACGCGTCGTCCGGTTCCGTCCTCTCGAGGAAGCGAACACCGTTCCCCCCACCGAGCTTTGATCGCAGGCTTGCGATCTGCCTTCTCTCTCCTCCGGCCAGAACGAACCGGATATCGTTTCTTCGCTCCCTGACGAGCGGGATGCTGTTCACGAGGAGGTCCAACCCCTGATTGTTTCCGAAGTTGCCGAGGTAGAGCGCCACCGGTCCCCCGGGCGCGGCCGGGGGGGCGGCATCTTCCGGAAGGGGCGCATTGTGTATCACCTCGGTCGGCGCGAGGCCGTCGATCTTCTCTGCGAGTCTCTGGCATATGCAGATGACCAGGTCCGACCGCTTCAGCACCCACCGTTCCAGTTTCTTCGCGAGCCATACGACCGGTCCGCGCGAGAACCATCCGTAGTTGCCGAGCTGCTCGGGAAGGGAAGAGTGCATGTCGTAGACGTGACGCAGGCCGTGCCTGCGCCGCAGGAGCGCGCCGATGAGCGACGCCTCCTCATGCGTGTGCACGCAGTCGTACGTGTCCCGTCGGAGCAGGCGCCGCGTTCGGAGGTACACCAGGATATCCAGGGGTACCTTCAGGAGGGACGGCCCCGCCTTGATCCGCCTGACGCCGGGCAGTCCGGGGGCACGGAAGATACTCAGTCCCTCCAGGGAGATGTCGCTGCCGACATGATACGTAACCAAGTCCACGGTGTGACCGAGTTCCGTGAGCGCGCGGCATCTGGTGAGGACGCTCATCGGGGTGCCGCGCGGCATGAAGCACGGCTCGGGCGCGATCATCAGTATCTTCATACGAAGGCCGAAAGATCCGGTGCCTCCACCTCTTCCTTTTCTATCACCCAGCCGCCGGCCTCACCCGGACGCTTCTTGCGTATCAGCAGGAACAGACCTCCCAGGAGTCCGTAGAATGTTCTCCAGAAGACGTCGATCATCTCCATCATGATGCCCTGGCCCCGCTTGAGCTCCACCAGCGTCTGGAATCCCCAGCTTCTCACCCCGACTCCTCCGATGGTGATTGGAAGCATCATGAGCATCAGGACGATCGGGGCCCCGACGAACACGTTGATCGGCTGGGCATCAAGTCCCAGCGCGATGGTGCAGACGTAGTAGTAGAACACGATATTGAGCTGGAACAGAATCGAAAGCCCGAGCGCGGTGAAGAGGTGCTTTTTCCGGTCACGGTAGACCCGGAACGTCGCGAATATCAGCTTGAATTTGCCGCCGAATTTCTTGACGATGGGTATCCGGTCGATCAGGTTCTCGATGAACGCCGCCACCCGCGGCTGGACGGCGATGACGAGGCAGACCACGCCAAGCGCGAAGAAGAGCGGAAACAGCCAGAACAGGGTCAGCTCCGAGGATTGCGTCATGAGCGTGGATATCTTGAACAGTATCGCGACGCCGCAGATCATGATGAGCGCGGTGATGCCGGTGACGCGCGCGATGAATATGATGGGGGCGGTGCGGTAGCCGTCGCCGATATAGCGGGAGCTGTAGTACATCAGCAGCACGTCCCCGCCTATGATCGACGGCATTATCGCGTTGAAGAAGCCGGCGCTCACCCACGATATCAGAAGCGGCAGGTAGCGCACACGATACCCGGATCCGGCGAGAAGCACCTTCCATCGGAACGTGGTGAGCAGGTAGCCGATGATATGAAAACAGCCGGCGACCAGGAATAGACCGATGCTGACCTTCCCGAGCATTCCCTCGATGCTGTGATGGGCCGGCACGGTCTCTCTCGATCCGCACTTCTCGTTCGGGCACGTCAGTCCTTCCTTCCATTTGACGCTGCGAAACTCCTGCCCGCATTTCTCACATTTCAGATACGGGTTGAGCTTGGCGGTCTTCTCGGTGAACGGCACGCCCCTGAAGCAGAAGAAGTACAGGAGGCCGCCGCTCACCGCGATCTTGACCAGGAGCATCACCGCCCGCTTCCACGCGGGCTTCTTTGGGCCGGTCTGAAGGTCCTTGAAGTCCTTTATCTCGGATGCGGCTTCGGTCATTCGCCGGCCGGCTCTTTGCGGTTCTTGATGATTTTCGCGGGGATGCCGGCCGCAACCGAGAATTCGGGCACGTCCCGTATCGCGACCGCGCCGGCGCCCAGGACGGAATCCCGTCCGACCGTCACGCCGTCGATCACGATGGCGCGGGCGCCGAGCCAGCAGTTCTCCTCGATGGTAATCCCGCCGCGGGAGACGGGGGGCTGCTGGATGATGGGGATGTCCGTGCGGTCGATCCCGTGGTTTCCGCCGGCGACCAGATAGCAGTAGGAGGCCATCACGATGTTCGCCCCGACGTCTATGGTGCTCTCGGCCTGGAACAGGCAGTTCATTCCTATGTTTGTATTCTCTCCTATCTTAATGCTCCCGCCCTTGCAGGAGAGGATCGTATTGCGCGCGATCATCACGTTGTCGCCGAGGGTGATCCCGTCGCCTCCGCCCTTGCCGTCGAGCACCACGTTGTCGTCTATGATGACGTTGGAGCCGATATGTATCTTCGAGGGATGCCTCAGGGTTACGTTGCGGCCGAACACGACGCCGGCGCCGCAGGTCCCGATCAGCCGTCTGTAGAAGAACTTCCTGAGCACGTACCCGGCCGCCCCCGGAAACGTGCCGAACATGCACGTGATGAACTCGTACTTGATGAGCGAAAACAGTCCACCCTCGCCCAGGGTGATCGCCATGTACTTGCGCAGAGGCGACTGGGTCTCGGAGGTCAGTGACTCCTGGAATTCCGTTCGTGCGCCGCGCTGCTCCTGGTCGGGGGTGTCTTCCATGCGGGTATTATTGCGTTAGGGGCCGGGGAAAGCAAGTCTTGACAGCTCACACACCGTTTCATTAAGCTAGATAGGTACATGCGTCTATCTTAGGGATACCACATGGCCGATGAGAGCATCGTAAGAACCCGGGACGTCAAGAAACTCTTCCAGATGGGAACCATAAAGGTTCATGCTCTCAGAGGCGTTAGCTTCGACATCCAGGCGGGCGAATACCTTTCCATCATGGGTCCGTCCGGCTCCGGCAAGACGACACTGTTCAATATGATAGGGGGTCTGGACAAGCCCTCGAGCGGCAAGGTCTATATTGACGAGGTGGACGTCGCCCAGCTCGACGCGTACGAGCTGGCGTGGCTTCGGTGCCGGAAGATCGGGTACATATTCCAGACCTTCAACATCATCCCGGTCATGACCGCGCTCGAGAACGTGACCCTTCCCATGGTCTTCGCCGGCCTTTCCGGCGACGAGGCGCGCGACAAGGGCGTGGAGCTGTTGAAGAGGGTGGGGCTGGGCGATCGGGTGACCCACAAGCCGTTCGAACTCTCCGGCGGGCAGCAGCAGCGGGTGGGGATCGCCCGGGCCATGGCGAACGATCCCGGGATCATTCTTGCGGACGAGCCGACGGGAAACCTGGACCTCGCCACCGGCAGGTCCATTATCGAGCTTCTGTACGAGCTGAAGTCAGAATCCGGAGTGACCATCATCTCGGCCACCCATGACATGAAGATGCTGTCCGTGTCCGACCGGATCGTATGGATGCGGGACGGCAAGATAGACCGCATAGAGGACAGGGAGAGCGTTGAGATCAGTGTCGGACACATTGCCGGTGAGGGAGAGTAGGGGCTGTCACTAATCTGGAGGTGATCGATGGGCAAAACGTACGTACGGTGTGAGAAGTGCGGGTCCGAATTCCGCAGTATGGAGTGGAGGGAAGGACTCAAGTGCCCGGGATGCCAGTCCGACCAGCTCACCCCGGTCGAATACGAGGACGAAGCGGAGGGAGGCGCTCCCGCCGCCGCGCCCGTCGTGGGCGCTCCCGCGGCACCGGATATCGACGACGGGCAGCGGGTGACGTGGAAGAAGAGTCCCATCGTCGGGGTCATCGCCGTCGCGATCATTCTCTTCGGGGTTGTCAAGCTGGGTTCGTGGAGCCGCGGTCCCGGGATAGTCAGGTACACCGACCCGTATCAGTGCGCCAAGTGCGGCTACACCACCGAGATCTTGATGGACGCCGGCGTCAACCCGCCGATCACCTGCAACAGCTGCGGCCAGGAGGCGCTGTGCAGGCAGTACAAGTGCGGGAAGTGCGGTCATCTCTTTGCGTGGGACGCCCCGAATCGTCCGGATGAGCTCGACGAGGAGAAGCTGCCGAAAGACGAGAAGGAGCGGAACAAGATCATCCAGGAGTACAACGCTAAGCTCGAAGCGGCCGAAGGGTTCTTCAAGAAGTGTCCGCAGTGCCAGAGCGACAACGTCTTTGAGGAATGGACAAAGAGCCATAAGGCGGCCATACGGAAACATGGGAAGGACCTCCCCGAGGTCACCAAGAAGAACCTCAACGAGAAGTACGGGATCGAATTCTAGACCGGGGACGTTCACAAGTTTACCAGTTTCTTTTCCTCCGGGGGGCTGCGGGGCGCCGGGTCTCCGCCGATGCGGCCCCTGGGGCAGACAGTTGGGGGGATGGTGTCATGAACGCACGAAGAATGCTTGCCGTGTTTCTCGGAATCGTTCTCGTATCCGCGGCATTCGGGGCCGAGCCGTCCGCGAAGGCGCCCCGCGTGGGACTCTACGACACCGGCGCGTCCTCGGCCGAACCGCTCGGGGGCGATGCAGTGGCGAAACGGGAAGGCTGGACGCTCGTGGCCCAGGGAGAGACGCCGGGCTCCTACAAAGGGGACGCGATTCTCGCGAACAGGCTGGTGACGGTGGCGCTTCGGAAGGGTGCTGCGGGGGCAGAGATCTATTCCGGGAGCGCCGTGCCGAGGGCGGTCCTCATGCCGATTACCGGTGGCGCGAAATCGAAAATATCTTCGATCAAGGCGACAGCGAACGACCGCGGAGGGGTCGCGGTGGAGGCCTGCTTCGAGGGCGGCGCCACGGTCGCGTTCGAGCTGAAGCCAGCCCTTCCCTTCGTCAGAGCGAAACCGGCCGGCGAGGGCGTCACGGTGCGCGTGGAGGCCCCGAGCCGTTTCGGGGTCCTCCCCGACTTCTTCGCGGACGACATGGTGATAGACGCCCGGGCGATCCCGGTGGACAAGACGGAAGTGCCTGGCGAGAACTTCTTCATGAATATGATCGGCGACGGCGAGGCCATCGTCACCATCATCTGGGACAAGGGCGGGGATGACATCGGCCTGACGCTTTCCGGCCAGGATGACGCGCGAGTGATCACCGGCGTGGACATTCCCGTCGGGAAAGACGGAAACGTCTGGGCGTGCGTTCTGGAGAGAAAGGGCGTCTGGCACTCTGTCGAGGTCCCGGCCGGTCAGAAGAAAGCGATGGATCTCGCGTGGGAGATCCCATTCGAGGCGAAGTGGAAGGGGAGCTTCATGCGGGAGGACCATACGACGGACAGTTGGGGCTTCGAATACAACCCGGGCAAGCGCAGCCGATGGTCCGGGGTGGTCGGCGGGTACAACCTTCCCTGCTGGATCGACGGGAAGGACAAGTTGACGGCCCATATCGAGCCTCCGCACAAGTTCACCCCGCGCGGCTCCAAGGGGATGGACATCCGGGGGCCGTTCGTTCTCTACCCGATAGAGCGGACCGAGAAGACGCCCGTCGAAGACTTTACCGTGGTGGATCTGATGAGGAACAGCCTGGGCACCGGCCCGTGCGAGTACATCATGGACGTCGCCGGTCAGGGCTCTACCGACAAGGGCATCTACACCTGTTCGGTGGAAGCGGTCCTGCCGCTCTTCTTCGAAGCGGACAAGCAGAAGGACGAGCGGGTGTTCCTCGAGAGCATGCTGGAGCAGGTACAGGTGTTCGTGAAGACCATCCAGGACCGGGCGAACGCGTACGTGGATTTCCACGACGAAATGCTCAAGTGGCTCGGGGAGCAGAAGGCGGCACACGCCGAATTCGCGGAATTCATAGGCGGGATGGAAGAGCTGACCAAGAAGATCGGCGGCAGAAAGGCGAGCGGCGCTCCCCGGGTGGCCCAGCTGGTCGAGCCGCTCAAGAAGGCGGTGACGGGCGACGACATGCACGTGAACTACCACGGCTCGGTGAGGAGCATCGCGGGTATCGGCCTCAGCCAGGATAACCAGGTCGCCCGGGCCAGGCTCGCGGTGAAGGTGCTGCGCCGGCAGGCGACGATAGCCATGGCGTTGGATCCGAAGGTGACGCCTGTGGCAAAGGAGATCCGTGAGAGAACGCGGAAGATTCTGCGGGGCGCCGTCGGACACGAGATGAGATAGGAGGCTATGATGAAATACACGAGACTCATAGGGGTCGGTCTGGTCCTTTCACTGCTCGCGGCCTGCGCGTACGCGGGCGAGGGCGCCCCGGCGGAACCGGTGGAGCTGTACCCGGTCGTGAAGGATGGGAAGTGGGGATTCATCGACAAGGCCGGCAAAGTGGTCATCGAGCCGACATACGAGTGCGCGTGGGATTTCACCGAGGGGCTGGCGCGTGTGCAGGTGGATAAGAGGCGCGGTTTCATCGACAAGACCGGCAAGATGGTGATCGAGCCGACGTACGCGATGGCCTGGGCGTTCTCGGACGGCATGGCCGCGGTTTTCGTGGGAGGGAGGCTGTTCGGGAAGTTCATGGATCTCAGAAATGCGGGAAGGTGGGGATTCATAGACCGGACCGGAAAGCTCGTTCTGAAGGACAACATGACGAAGGCCAGGGACTTCGTCGGGGGGTTCTCGGGCGTGTACGAGGGGCCCGGCGGCCGTCAGAGGTGGGCGTACATAGACAAGACCGGCAAGCCGATCATGCGCGGCCTGCGAACGGCCTCACACAATTTCTCCGAGGGGCTGGTGGCGGTCAATTCGGACATAAGGAACCCCAAATGGGGATACCACGACGGCACCGGCAAGGCCGTGATCGAGCCGCAGTTCGCGGGAGCCGGATCCTTCTCGGAGGGTCTCGCCGCCGTCGCGGTACCGGATGAAGAGCCGGCAGCCGAGGAGGAGGGCGCGAAGAAGAAGAGGCGGAGAGGACCGCCCCCCGTCAAGTGGGGCTATATAGACAACACCGGCAAGGTCGTCATCGAATGCCGGTACAAGGGCGCCGGCGTATTCTCCGACGGCCTCGCCGCCGTGAAGACCGGGGAAGGGAAGTGGGGCTGCATCGACAAGGACGGCAAGGTCGCCGTGGAGCCGCAATTCGATTTCGTTGCCCCGTTCTCCGAGGGCCTGGCGCGCGTGGTGAAGGGCGGCACGCACGGCTTCATCGACAAGACCGGAAAGACGGTTGTCGAGCCGAAGTTCGATCTCGCGTGGGAGTTCCTCAAGGGGCTCGCCCGCGTCGAGACGGACGGAACGCAGGGCTACATAGACAAATCGGGGAAATACGTCTGGGAGCCTACGAAGTAAGGGCCGCCGACACCTCGCTGAATGCGTCCATGGCGAAGTCGAGGTCCTCGGTGGTATGCGCCGCGGAGACCTGCGCCCGTATTCGCGCCGTCCCCTTGGGAACGACCGGATAGAAGAACCCTATCACGTAGACACCCTTCTCCAGCATGTCCGCCGCCATCTTTTGCGAGAGAGCCGCGTCCCCGAGCATGATCGGGACTATCGGGTGTTCCCCGGGAGTGATATCGAACCCACGCTCCGTCATGCCCTTGCGGAAGTACCGGGTGTTCTCCATCAGCCGGTCGCGAAGCTCGGTCGAACGGGATAGTATCTCGATCGCCTTGATGGACGCGGCCACGATCGCCGGCGCGACGGTATTCGAGAAGAGATAGGGTCTGGACCGCTGGCGAAGCATCTCGACAATCTCCTTCCGCCCGCTCGTGTACCCGCCGCTCGCCCCGCCGAGCGCCTTGCCCATCGTGCCGGTGATGATGTCTATCCGTCCCGCTACCCCGCGGTACTCGTGGGTGCCCCGTCCCTTCTCGCCCATGAATCCTACCGCGTGCGAGTCGTCTATCATCACCATCGCGTCGTATCGGTCCGCCAATTCGCATATCTCGTCCAACCGGGCGATGTCCCCGCCCATGGAAAACACGCCGTCCGTCGCGATCAGCCGGAACCGGGCGGACGCCGCCTCCTTCAGCTTCCTCTCCAGGTCTGTCATGTCCGCGTGCGCGAACCGGAACCGCTGTGCCTTGCACAATCGTATGCCGTCTATGATGCTCGCGTGGTTCAGTTCGTCGGAGAGCACCGCGTCCTGGGCGGTGAGCAGCGTTTCGAACAGGCCGCCGTTGGCGTCGAAACACGACGTGTAGAGGATGGTATCCTCCGTTCCCAGGAACTCGGTCAGCGCTTCCTCCAAGTCCTTGTGGATCTGCTGGGTGCCGCAGATGAACCGCACCGAGGACAGGCCGTACCCCCATTGCTCAAGGCTCTCCCGCGCGGCCTGTATCACCTCCGCGTGTGCGGCGAGGCCCAGGTAGTTGTTGGCGCACATGTTGAGCACCTCGCGACCGCCCTTCACCGTGATCCTCGCGGACTGCGGGCTGGTGATGATCCGCTCGTTCTTGTACAGCCCGCTCTCGCGGATCTCGCCGAGCTGTTCCGTCAGATGATCCCTGATACTACCGAACATATCGTTTCTCCCTCAGTGTTAGTGGCCGTGATCGTGAGCATGGACGGCGCCGTGGTTCAGGTCCTGGGATATCATCGGCTCATGTTCTTCGTCGCCGTCGTCTATCTGAATCGTCGAATGCGTGATGCTGAATTTGTGCATCAGCTTCTCGTTGATATCCGCGATGACCGCCGCGTTCTCCGGCCTACTCGCCCGGTCCACCCTCAGGTGGCAGGACAGCGAGAGTATATGGCTGCAGATGGCCCACACGTGGATATCGTGTACGGAGACCACTCCGGGGACGCCGGTAATGGCCTCACTCACCTCGCGTATCTTTATGTGCCGGGGCACTCCCTCCAGGAGCAGGTGCAGCGCGTCGCGCAGCAGTCGCAGCGCGCCGAACAGCACCAGGCACGCAATACCCATCGCGAGGATCGCGTCTACCAGGCTCAGTCCGGTGGCCCAGATGACCACGCCGCCCGCCACGACCGCGACCGAGGCCATCAGGTCGCCGATCACGTGGAGATACGCGCCGCGCAGGTTGATATCCTTCCTGTCGGAGCCGTGCAGCAGGAACGCCACCACGAGGTTGGCGATCAGGCCTACCGTTGCCACCGCGATCATCGGCAGTATGATCACCTCCCGGGGGTTCGAGAAGCGGTCGATTGCGTATATGAATATCTCCACCGCCACCACGCCGAGCAGTATTCCGTTTGCCAGCGCGGCGAGGACCTCGGCGCGATGCCATCCGAACGTTCTCTGCTCCGTCGCCGGGAGGGAGGAGAGGTACAACGCGGTGAGGCTGAGTGCTATGGCGAAGGCGTCCAGGAACATATGGGCCGAATCCGCGACGAGCGCGAGGCTTCCGGTGAGGATGCCGGTTACCAGTTCGGCGAGGAAGATGACCGCGGTCAGCGCGAGGGCGAACCGGAGCCGGCCCGTGTCGGATGTCCGGGAGGCGGCCGGGGCTGTTTCGGGCGTACTCACCAGTCCAGGATCACCTTGCCGGAGTTGCCGGAGCGCATCGCCGCGAAGGCCTGCTCGTAGTCGTCGAAGGAGAAGCGGTGAGTGATGACGGGGGTGATATCCAGCCCGCCCTGTATCATCACCGTCATTTTGTACCAGGTCTCGTACATCTCCCGGCCGTAGACTCCCTTGATGGTGATCATATTGAACACGACGGTGTTCCAGTCTATCGCGGTGTTCTCCTCCGGTATCCCCAGCAGTGCGATCTTGCTGCCGTGGCACATGTTGGCAAGCATGTCCCTCAGCGCGTTCGCGCTTCCGGACATCTCCAGCCCGACGTCGAAGCCCTCCTTCATGCCGAGCTTCTCCTGCGCGTCGGCGATCGTCTCGCCATCGCTCACGTCGAGGGTGAGCGTCGCGCCCATCTTTTTCGCCAGCTCGAGGCGATACGGGTTGAGGTCCGTCACGACCACGTAGCGCGCCCCCGCGTGCTTTACGATGGCCGTTGCCATGATGCCGATCGGGCCGGCACCGGTGATGAGGACGTCCTCCCCGAACACGTTGAAGCTGAGCGCGGTGTGGGTCGCGTTGCCGAGCGGATCGAAGCATGCCAGCACGTCCATCGGTATTTCGGGATCGCAGTACCACACGTTCGTGACAGGCAGGCTCAGGTACTCGGCGAACGCGCCGTCTCGATTCACCCCGATACCCTTCGTCTTGGCGCACAGATGCCGCCGGCCGGCCAGGCAGTTGCGGCACCGGCCGCAGACCAGATGCCCTTCGCCGCTCACCACGTCACCCGGCTTGAAATCCTTGACGTTGCTGCCGACGCTCTCGACGGTACCGACGAACTCGTGCCCGATCGTCATGGGGACGGGAATGGTCTTCTGCGCCCAGTCGTTCCATTCATATATATGCACGTCCGTACCGCAGACGGCCGTCTTTCGCATCTTGATGAGGACGTCGTTGATGCCGATCTCCGGTTCCGGCACGTCCTCCAGCCAGAGGCCCGGCTCGGCGTTCTTCTTGACGAGAGCCTTCATGTCTCTTCCCTTCGGCGCTTATCAATCGTGTGCCGACATTGTACCATATCCCCATGGCGAGGAAGAGCGGATCCTGGTTCTGGTGGGTGATGGGCGTGTGTGCGGTCGGTATCGTTATCGCTCTCGTGTGCAGGAGCGGCGGTCCACCCGATCGCGCGGACAAGTCCATGCGGCAAGACGGGCGGGTGTCGTTCCCCGAGCAGATGCGCGTGTCCGGCACGGTTCGCACCGACGATCACGTAAGCGGCAACGCCGCGGGGGATGGATGTGTCGCCTCGATTGAGTCCATGACGCTCGCGGTGGAGCACGGCACCGCTTCTCTGGCGACGTCCTCCGGAGAATTCCCGTTGGTCGAATACGTCGACGGACCGGTCCTGTTTCAGGACGGATTCGAACACGGGGCGGCAAAGTGGGGTGCGAAGGTGTTGCGCGGTCCCGAGGAGGGTCACGTTCTCGACGAGTCCGAGACGGTGGGGCCGGAAAGCGCGAAGGTCGAGGAGAGGGATGTCCACGGCACGCGCTCCGCAGCCGTCGTGATGGAATGGCGCAGAGCCGGCTCGTGCCTCGTGATTACTCCCTCTGTTCCAGTCAGCGCGGAGGCGTTCTCGTTCGAGGCGGATACGTATATCGAGTCGGATAGCGGCATGAATTGTCTCATAACCTCGGCAGGACGCAGTGAAACCATATATCACGACGCGAAGTATACTCGCGATCCGCGGCGGTGGGGGCGAGTTCGTGTGGAAACGGTGCGCCGCATGGACGGGGAATCCCTTCCGTACTACGAGACGAAGTTCTCCGTCGACGGGCAGCTGATTTCACACAGGCATCACTATTCGAATCAGGCGATTCCCGGCTTTGTCCTGGAAAGGGGAACCGCAATTATCGACAACGTGGTGATCCGCCGGATGGTTCCGAAGGGAACCGACTGATCATCCCGCCCAGGCGGCGCGCTCCCCGTCCGAGGGGAAACGCTCCTCGGCCTCCAGGGTCACGACCGATTTCTCGTCGAGCGGTCCCACGCGTCCCCCGAAGGCCAGACGGGCGGCCCTGATCTTCGTCCCCGGCTGGATGTCGATCGTGCGGTCGATCGCGGCCAGCGCGAAATAGTCGAAGTGCTTGTTGACGAAGGCGAAGCTGGTGACGCGGCCGACGGTCCGGTCTCCCTCGCCGAGGATCACGTGGCCCGGGCGGATCGATTTCCTGCCGTGTCCCTTCAGCCGGATGATCTTCTGCGACCGGTTGATCACCCGCCTGATATACGCCGCCCGTCCTATGAAGAACGGCTTGTGAAACTTGGGGACGAAGCCGTACCCGGCCGCGGTGAGCGTGAGCGTGCAGTCGCCCTCCAGCTCGTGGCCGAAGAGCGGAAGTCCCGCCTGAACGCGCGTCGAGTCGCGCGCGCCGAGGCCGCACGGCTCGGCGCCCTTCTCGATGAGCGCGTTCCACAGGTCCCGCATCCGGTCCGGATGCACGTATATCTCGAATCCGACCGGCTCCCCGGTGTAGCCGGTGTAGGCGACCGTGGCGTCGATGCCGTCGAGCCTGCAAGTGATGAACTCGTTGGCGATCAGCCGCTTCAGCCGGTCCGGCGTATCGCAGATGCGGAGGAGTATGTCGCGCGACCGCGGTCCCTGAAGCGCGCTTCCGCCCAGGCTGTCCGCACCGGCGTCGTGCAGGTCGATCACCTCGACCGGACCGGGCGCCTTCCTGGCGGGCATGTCGTTGTCTATCAGGTATTCGCCGGACTGGACGGCGCGTATCCACGCCAGGTCTTCGTCCGCGTTCGCCGCGTTGAACACCAGCATGAACTCATCGGCCGCCAGCCGGTAGAGGAAAAGATCGTCGATCGCGACGCCGCTCGGATACAGGAGATATCCGTACTGCGCCTGGCCGGGGTCCAGACGCGACGCACAGTTGGCGAGAAGCGTGTCCAGGAACGGCAGGGCGAGATCCCCCTTCACCTTCACCGTTCGCATGTGGGACACGTCGAACAGGCCCGCACCGGTGCGCACCGCGTTGTGCTCGGCAAAGATACTGCCTTCGTACTGGACCGGCATATCCCAGCCCGCGAACTCGACCATCTTCGCTCTGCGCTCGCGATGGAAGTCGTTGAGCGCGGTCTTCCGAACGGGCTGGTCTTCCGGCTGGTATACGTACGCCGATTTGTCCCCGGCCTCAGCGGGGACCGATTCCTGACCGATGAAGTACGGTTTCTCCGCCACGACCAACGGATCGGACGAGTCGTCTATATCTGTCCCGGCGGGCGCCGGTTCCACCACGGTGGGCCCGTCGATTTTGGCGCAGAGGTCACGCTTGTCGAACATCACGTACCCGTCGGAAAGCCCTCTGATCCAGGATGCGACGACGTTCGATTTTCCCGGCGAGCAGCGAAGGGCTGCCCTCTCTTCCCGGCCTTCGTTCTCGAGCCGCTTTATCGATACGGTGTCGATCACCTCGCCGTTGGGCCGGAGCAGGTTCCCGCGCGTGTTCTCTCCGGGCGCGAGCCCGACCGCGGAGCAGGTGAGCATCTGGTCCAGTGCCAGCCGCACCTTGTCACCGCGAAGGAGCATCGTGTCGCCGATCTCGTCGGCGGGCGGCTCCTCGGGCTTTGCCGGGTGGGGGAGGGCCTCGGCCACGGCGAGGGTCCTCCGCGCCGCCTCTTCGAGCACCTCCGGCAGAATGCGGCCCCGGCACCGGTCCTCGTCGGACGGCGTGATGATATGGGTCGTGTGTATCGCTTCCAGTACGAGCCGGGTGACCGCGGCGATTTCTCCGAGCTGTCCGGCAGTCACGCCCCGCTGGGTGATCCAGGGCGTTCCCATGCGCAGGCCGGTCGCTCGTCCCCCGCTCGGGTCTCCCGGAAGCGCGTTCTTGTTGCAGACGATGCCGGCTATCTCCAGTAGGCGGGAGGCGATCTCGCCGTCCAGTCGTCCGTCGCCCGGCGTCTCGAATTTCTTCAGATCTATCAGGAAGAGGTGCGTGTTCGTCCCGCCGTACTCCAGCGTGAACCCCTCCTTCTCGATCGCGTCGGCCAGGACCTTCGCGTTCTCGACGATTTTTCTCTGCTGGGCGACGAACTCGTCCCGGTTCTCAAGTATCCATTCGGACTGCGCCGCGATCGCCGCGATGCTCTGTACGTGCGGCCCGCCCTGCAGGCCGGGAAATACCCCCGCCTTGATCTTCGCGCAGAGATTCCGGTCGGTCGTGATGATCGCCGCCCCGCGCGGTCCCTGATATGACTTGTGCGTCGTGAAGGTGACGACATCGGCGACGCCGACCGGGTTGTTCAGTATCCCCGCCGCCACCATGCCGGCGAGGTGCGCGATGTCCGCCAGCAGGAGCGCACCGACGCCGTCCGCGATCGCGCGAAGCGCCTTCCAGTCGAAATCCCACGGGTAGGCAGACGCCCCGCCGATAATGAGCTTCGGCTTGTGTTTCCCGGCCAGCGCGCGGATCCGGTCGTAGTCGAGCCTTCGGGTATTCTCGTCTATCCCGTAGGAGACGACGTCGTAGGTCTTTCCGGACAGGTTGTATTCGGAGCCGTGGGTGAGATGCCCTCCCGCCGCCAGGTCCAGCCCCATTATCCGATCGCCGTGCTCGAGGAGGGAGGAATACACCGCGGTATTGGCCGCGGCGCCGGAGAGTGCCTGGGCGTTCACGTGCATATCCTCTGCGCCGACGCTCCCGTCCGCCGGGGCGAATATCCTGGCGATGTACTCCTGCGCCAGCAGCTCCGCCCTGTCGGCCTCGAGACAGCCCTTGTAGAAGCGGCCGTTCGCCAGCCTCGTGTACCAGCTTTCGAATCTGTTCGCGTCGGCAGCGCTCTCGCGTGAGTTCTGCAGCAGCACCGGGTCCGGCTGGCCCTCCGCGTACACGCTGACGAACGGGGACGAGAGCACCTCCGCGGCGACAGGGTTGCAGATGCTCTCCGACGGGATGAGTATCAGCTTGCGCCACTGCCGGTACGCCTCTCGCTGTAGTATCTCTCGTATTCTGGACATAGACCATACTTGTACGATACATCCGGTGCGGCGTCAAGACGGTTGACTTGAGCGGCCGCCTGGGGCAAGATAGCCGCGCTGTGGCAAAGAGAACGAAAAGGACAGTGAGGAAGGGACGAGGCACCCGCGGGGCGAAACGCCGCCGCCGGCGCAAACCCCAGCCTCCGTGGCGGGGCTGGGTGCACATGAAGACCGCACGTCTCCTGGACGTGCGGATCCGCGATCTGGAGTTGCGCTTGGAGGGCTCCTGGGTCCAGCGCTGCATCACGAAGGTGCAGGGTGAGCTGGAGCGCCGCGGCCTTCGCTTCAAGCCCTACTTCTGGATCTCCGACGACTGGTTTACGCCCGACGGATTCACCGGGACCGCGGTTCCCTTCTACCTGCTCCACCCCAAGCTGATCCGGCTCGAACGGTCGCGCATGGGCTACGTGGAGGGGGCCACCAGGGAGTGGTGCCTGCGCATCCTGCGCCACGAGGTCGGACACGCGCTGGACCACGCGTTCGGACTGCACCGCCGCCGCCGGTGGCAGCGGCTCTTCGGGCCATCCAGCCGACGGTACCCGCGCTCCTACCAGCCCAACCCGTACAGCCGGCGCCACGTCCAGCATCTGGAGTACTGGTATGCGCAGAGCCACCCCGATGAGGACTTCGCGGAGACCTTCGCGGTGTGGCTGGCGCATCCCCGCACCTGGCGGAAGCGGTACCAGGGCTGGCCCGCCCTGCGCAAGCTGGAGTACGTGGACGAGCTGATGGCGGACATCGCCGGGGAGTGGCCGGAGAAGAGAACCCGCAACGTGGTCGATCCTGCCAGCCGGATGTTCACCACGCTTCGGCAGTACTACGCGGCGAAGCGCTACCAGGCCGATACGAGCTGGCCCAGCTTCTACGACCGTGACATAAAGAAGCTCTTCACCGACAGGGAATGCTACCGTGATCGGGAGGCGGCCTCGTCATTCATACGAAGGGTACGCACCGAAGTGCTCAAGGAGCTTATCCCGTGGCTCGGCGAGCACGGCTATCACCTGAATCTCGTACTGCACGAGATGATAGGGCGCTGTCAGGAGATGAAGCTCCGCGCCGTCGGTACCGACCTGCGCCTCAAGCGAAACCTGATCATCCTGCTGGCAAAGTATACGACGGACGCGCTCTACCGGCGCCGCGGCTGGATCGATCTGTAGCGCTTATCGGCGTCGCTGCCGCACCTGGTACATGAAAGCCTCGATACGGTTCTCCTGGTGGACGCGTCTCTGGGAATCAAAATTCAGCGTCAGGACCGGAATGTTCCCGTGCTCCCTTCTCATCTCCCTGAGGTGAGCGGAGATGACGCTGCTTATCATGCACTGGAACGCGCCCAGGTGGGCGATGCCGTGAACGCCCAGCCGGATAAGGTGCATCACGTGGGCCAGCGCGATGATCGTCAGCGGCTCCGTGTGCTCGTCGAGACGTTGCGTTGCCCATCCCATCATCTGCGAGAAGGTCGGATTGGGATGGTATCTCAGGCGCTCCGTGAAGAACGCATCGAGCCTGCGCTTCTCGCGCTTCTCGACGAATGACTTTACCAGGTCGAGCACCAGCTCTGCGTACCTGCCCCGGCTCAGCATTTTCCTCGGCTTCATCACCCTCTGGAACTCCAGGTAGTTGCACCACATGGGGGCGTCCCAGACCTCGGCTCCCAGCGATTCTATGTGTTCCACGAAGCCGTTGTTGGCGAAGCTGTTGCTGCGGGTGTATTCGTCCCCTATCAGGCCGACGACGGGGCGCTGCTCCGAACGATCCACCGGGATGGCGTCGAACCGGCCGGCGCACTCCCTGACGGTTTTCCAGTACCCGCCCCGGCCGAGCGCCCGGCAGAGCCGGTTCATGCATTCTTCGTACACGCGGTCCGTTTCACCTCGGACCCGCTCGTACGGTCTTGTTTCCAGGCGCATCTTCGTGAAGGACTCGGCGACGAGAAGGCTTCTGAAGATGTTTCTGGCGAACGTCACCCCGAAGAACCCGAGCGTCTCGTCCGTATCCATCGAGACCCGCGGCGCGATCACCTCCACCTGCGGGTATCCCAGCTTTCGCAGAACGAGCCGGGTCGCGGTCGGATACAGCGATACCCGGCAGGCCAGGTTGCTTCCCGGCAGGAGAAACGCCGCCCGGTCCGGATGGAATTCCGGATCGTGGGTCATGCGTATTGCATCACCCAGGTACATTATGTAAGGAAGGCATTCCCTCCCCGATGTATGTGCTGTTCCCAGGCGCATCGTCTCCTCGTCGTGCGGGGGCAGTAGCCTGGTGCGCATTCCGGCCGCCTCGAAGGCGGTCCCGAGCACACGGAAGCTCGGTGACGCCTGCGATACATAGAGGGTCCCGTCGAACCGGTGAAGGCGGGGCGACGGCACGAAGGGGTGGAAGACGGACGACGCCGCGTCGAAATCCGTCGGATCCGCCCGGCGCGCGCTGTTCAGGAACGCCTCGATCCTCGTCATCACGCCGACGTCGGACGTGTGCTCGTCCACCTCGAGCGTGAGAACCGACTTCTCCCGGAACAGCTCCTCGAGGTACTTCACGATGAAGGAATCCGGGCCGCAGCCGAAGTTGGTGATGAGAAGGGCATGGAGCCGCGGCGTGCCAGTGACGATTTTCGCCGTGCGGACCAGATCCTGGCCGGCCTCCCAGACCAGGTCCCGGTAACCGGCCGGCAGCTCCTGGTCCGACAGGGGAAGGCAGTCGAAGGGAATCGGGACGACCCCCTTGCGGCGCAGCTTGTCGGCGATGTGCAGGTTCAGTTCGGGGTCGCACACGTTGTACGTCTTTCCCATGACGACGACCAGGAGACGGCTGTCGTCGGGATCGGCGAGGACGCTTTCCCCCAGACGTTGCCTGCGTTCCGTGAAGTCGGCGTGGGCCCGGATCGCCTGCTCGACGGCCGCACGGGCCCGCGCCGCCGGGGCGCCGAGTTCCAGGGCGGTCGATTGCAGGGTGCGGTGCCACTGGGTCTCGCCCGCGTCCCGCACCAGGGACGGACTGATGAATTCCGCGTCGAAGGACGCTGCCAGAAGCGACGGCAGCGCCTGCACGTGGGGACAGGTGTAGTTGTGTTCGAGATCCTGCACCCGACGCTCGAACTCGACGACGGCGGGGAGAAATATCCTGCGGACCCCCTTTCCGAGGAGATTTCGCACGTGGCCATAGCCGACCTTGCAGGCGAAGCAGTTGTCGATTGCGGTGCACTCCAGTCCGCCGTCGACGATCTCACGGTTGGTCGGGTCCGAGACCACCACCTCGAAGCCCAACTCCTGCAGAAACGTACACCACAACGGGAACATCTCGTGATAAAGGTGCACCCGGGGGATCCCGATCCGCTCGGCACCTGCCGACGCGGGCGCATGGTAACTCAGCAGGAGCTTCGCCCGTTCCTTGAAAAGGTCCGGCAGATCCGTTTTCTGCTCCGCCTTTTCCTCGTATTTCCCGCATATCCCTCCGTGGAAGAACGATCCGTCCGGATGTTCGATCTTCCGGATCCGGCACATGTTTGCGCAGGCGGTGCAGCGGAACGCGGATATCTCCCACCGCTCCCGCGACGCGGCGAACCCCCTGAAACGGGACGCCTCCGCGCCGCTGGTCTGTTCCCGGGCAAGGAGCGCGGCGCCGATGGCCGCGGATATCTCGTGGCGCTGCGGAACGACAAGGTCACGGCCCAAAATGGTGCGGAACGCGGAGACCACGCTGTCGTTGAACGCAACCCCGCCGAGAAACAGAATGTTTTCGCCAATCGTCCGTCCACCGACCACCTTCTCGAGGAAGTTCCTCGCGATGGAGTAGCTCACGCCGGCTATCAGATCCTCGCGTCCGACGCCCCGCTGCTGAAGGCTGACGATGTCCGATTCCATGAACACGGTGCACCGGCTTCCGACGTCCATGGGAGACGAGGCGGCGCAGGCCGCCGCGCTCATCGCCTCCAGCTTCTCACCCATCTTCGCGGCCTGCTCCTGTATGAACGCGCCCGTTCCCGCGGCGCAGACCTTGTTCATCTCGAAATCGACGACCCGGCCGTCCCGGATGCGGATGTACTTGGAGTCCTGACCGCCGATCTCGAACACCGTATCGACGCCGGGAAGCATTCGCACGGCGGCGCGCGCCTGCGCGGTGATCTCGTCCTGAACCAGGTCGGCGCCGACGTACGCCGACACCAGATGCCGGCCGCTTCCGGTTACGCCGGCTCCCCGTATCCGGATCGATGCGATGCCGGGGGCGGCGGCGACCCGGCCGAGGGCGGCGTCTACCGCGTCGAGAACGCTTCCCTCGTTCAGTACGTAGCTGTGGGCCAGCAGCCGGTCGTCCGTGCCGAGCACCGCGACGCAGGTGGACGTCGATCCCACGTCGATGCCGACGTACGCGTCTTCGCCGTCGGCGGGGGCGGATTCGGCGAACACCGGTATCCTGATCACGCCGCTTTCGAGCGGCGGCAGGGGGGTACGGCTTCCGTCGCCGGTCTCCCTGTCCCGCCCGGACGGCTTCGTCCGTCGGAAGAGTTCGTCGAGGGTGGCCGGCTCCGCGCGGTCATGTTTGCAGGCCTCGATCGCGGCGCCTATCGCGCCGGTGATGAGGAAGTCCGGGGGCACGACGAACTCATCTTCGTCGAGATCGAGCATCTCCCGGAACGCCTTCACCACTCCGGCGTTGGCAGCAACGCCGCCTTGGAACACCACGGGGGGCTCGATTCTGCGTCCCTTCAGGAACTGGGCGATGTAGCTTCTCACGATCGCCCGGCAGATGCCGGCGGCGATGTCGGATTCGTCCTCGCCCTCCTGTTTCAGGTGCACGATGTCCGTCTTCGCGAATACCGCGCAGCGGCCGGCCACGTACGCCGGTTCTGTCGACTGCGCCGCGAGGTCGCCGAATTCCTCTATCGGGATGCCGAGCCGCTCGGCCTGCTGTTCGATGAACGCGCCCGTGCCTGCCGCACAGATGTCGTTCATCTCCTGCGAGAGGATCACCGGTTCCGCCGGCCCCGCGGACGGATCGAGCCGGATGTATTTGGAGTCCTGCCCCCCGATCTCGATGATCGTTCTCGCGCCGGGACAGAAGCGCGCCGCCGCGACGGCCTGGGCGACGATCTCGTTGACGGTGGGAATGCCCAGCACGGCGCCGGCGAGGCGGCGGCCGGAACCGGTCACGGCCGCGACGGCCTCCAGGACGGGGTCGGTGTCCGCGGCGCAGGCCTCGAGCGCGGCACGGAGCGCCTCGAGCGGGCGGCTATGGTGTTTTCTGTAGGTCGAATATGCCGGCGAGCCGTTTTCGCCGACCAGCGCCAGCTTCAGGGTCAGCGATCCTACGTCGATGCCGAAACTGTATGCCGATGTGCTCATATTCGTCGTGCTCCGTTTCCGTCTGCGTACTTGTACGACACGCCTCCTGTCCGGTCAAGCGTTTCCGTGCCGGAACGAACGCCTTCCGGAACGTGAGGAGCACCCACGGCGTCACGAAGAGGTCGCTCAGCAGCGCGACGACGATGGTGTTGGCGCAGAGCAGTCCGAACAGCACCGACAGCCGGAACTGGGAAAGCGCGATACTGAGATAGCCCGCCGTCATGAGGATGGAGCTGTGTATCATCGGTTCTCCGATCGCGCGCAGTGTGTCCCGAACGGCGGCGCCGTGTGACCGGCTTCGGGCGAGCTCCTCCCGGAAGCGCGCGAAGAAGTGGGTGGTATCGTCCATCGCGAGACCTATCGCGATCGCGGCGGTCATGGCGGTACCCACGTTCAGGGATATTCCCAGAAATCCCATCATGCCGAAAGTGACCAGTATTGGAATCACGTTCGGTATCATCGCGATGAACCCGATCTTTGTCGAACGGAAATACAGCGACGTGGCGATCAGGAGCCCCAGAAAAGTCAGCCCCAGGCTCTTCACCTGTCCCCGCGCGAGCGAATCCACCACGTTGGAGTACACCACCGGATACGCGGTGATCTTCACGTCGAGATCGGGCCGGATATTCGCGGCGGCGTACCGCTTGATGTCCTTTATCAGGGCGAGAATTCTGGTCGAGTTGTGCTCGGACATCCGGCATCGTATGCGTGCCAGGCTGTACGGGTAGTCCACGAAGTCCTTTTCGACGTCGTTTCTCCGGTCCGACATGGAATAGATGAGCAGGTACTGCGCTATTGTGTTCCTGTCGTCGGGCAGCCGGTAGTACGTCTCATCATTATCGTGCATCGCCCTGTTCATGTCCTTCATGAAGTCCACCACCGACATCGCCTTGTCGACGCGGGGACAGGTGCGGAGATACGCAGTCAGCTTCTCCACCTCGCGAAGATTTTCCGGGCACTTCATTGCGTCGGGTGTGCCGGTCTCGACGATCACCTCTATATTCGACGCGCCGGCGATGTGCTTCTCGACGAACGTGGTGCCCTGGTACACCTCGCTCGACTCGTGAAAGAAGGTGAGATGGTCTGTCTCGATGCGGATCAGCGATATGCCGATCCCCGCGGCGATCAGCAGCGCCGGCAGTACGGTCCAGTACACCCGGTTCCGCTTCGTCACGGTGTCGGCAAGAAGACCCACCGGTCGGGCCAGACTGATTCTCCATCGCCTCTTCGCGTCGAGGTTCTTCGGGGCGCCCAGCAGGATATGGACGCTCGGGATGAGCATGACCGACACCAGGAACGCCAGCACAACCGAGATGCTTCCGAGTATGCCGAAGTCAAGTATCGGCTTGACGTTATTGGACATGAGGGTCGCGAAGCCGATGACGGTGGTGAGGCTGGTGAAGAAGCAGGGCGCGATGATCCTGGCAAGCGCCTCGGAGAAGGCCTTCCGGACGTCGCCGCCGACGCGCAGCCGCTCGTAGAACGTGCTGTGCAGATAGTAGATGTCCTCCAGCGCGATGCACAGCACGAGCGGAACGAGGCCTATCGTCACGTTGTTGAGCGGCTTGTCCAGGACCGCGATGGTGCCCACCGTCCAGCCGAGCGACAGCACGACCGTCACCAGCGAGATCGGCAGATCGCGCAGCTTCCTGACGGTGAAGAAGAGAAGGACGATCAGGGACAGGTACAGCGGGACCAGCGTCACCACCAGGTCGCGCTGCATGTACTCTCCGAGAGAGTGATTGATCAGCGCGTCGCCGACCAGGTAGAAGCGAAGTCCGGTGAGTTCGGACTCCTCCGCGAGAATCTTCCTCAGTTCGGTCATTACCTCCATCGTCGGCTGTTCGCCCGGGACGTTCTCAATGTCGATCATCAGAGACCCGAACCGACCGTCCGTGGAGGCGATGTCCTTCACGTACAGATAGTTCGTCGTCGCCTCCCGGCCGAGCTTCTTTTCGTCCTCTTTCGTCTCCGGCATCGTTTCGACGAGAGCCCTGACCTCGAAGACGTCGGGGGTCGCGGTGATGAGATTGTCGTTCGTGAGGCTTCGCACGTTGCGGACGTACTTCACAGCCTCGAGGCGGCTGCTGATCCGCTCAACCACACTCAGGTCTTCCCTGGAGAAAAGGTCGCGCGCCTCGAACGCCACGATGACGACCTCGTCGGTCTGGAACAGGTTTCTGATGCGGTTGTAGTAGGCCATGTCCGGGTCATCCTGGATGATGAACGCTGAGAGGGACGTGTCCGATTTCACTCCCAGGGCGAAATAGCCGAACCAGGCCGTGACCGCGGCGACGACGGCGATATTGAGCCACGGGTATCTCAGCAGGAATCGAATCAGTGCGTCCTTCACCTTTATCATTTCAGCCTCCTAGAACGAATACACGACCGAGACATAGTACTGGTCGTTGTGGCGGAACTGTCCCAGCGTCTCGTCCTTGTCTCCGTCGTAATAGTCGTAGCCGAAGCCGACCTTGAGCGCATCGGTGACGTCGTAGGTCGCCTGCAGGCGGTAGTACATGCTCGGGTTGTAGAGGAATACCCACGCTCTGGCCTCGAGGAGCAGCCTGTTCCGGAGGCAGTCGCGCGAGATCCTGAGCAGCATGCTGTCCTCGTACCGGTGGGTGACCATATCCGAATCGCGCGACGGCACGTAGCTGAAGAAGTACTGCAGGTTGTAATACGTTCCCCGGTAGGTACAGTCCGCTCCGGTGATGACGGCCAGCGCGTTTTCCTCGTGGATAACGTCCGGGCGGGTCTTTGAGTAGAACTGGTCCCCGAATGTGTACGATGCCTCGGTCCTGATCGTGAAGATCCCCGCCGTCGTTTCGAAGTCGCATCCTATCGTCCTCTGCCGGGGGTAGGTCTGCGATACGGCGAGGGTATTGAGATCCGCCTGCAGCGTCGGCAGCTGATCGTAGTGGTAGGCGCAGCTGAGCGACAGGTCGTACCCGGCCGTGCTGTGGGTGAGCCTCACCGCCGCTACCTGGCTCTCGAGGCCATCGGGAACCTCGCGCCTCTGGAGCTGGAAGGGAACCGGCCCGCCTCGCAGCGCCTGATATGCATAGGGCTCCCAGTCGGAGCCGGTGCCGGGCAGGCGGTTCGGCTCGAAGAAGGGGAGCCAGACCGCCTCGACCCGGTACGGCGAGAAGACATAGATGGCTTTTGCCATCCATGCCGGCATCTTTCTCTCGGCGCGGTCGAGATTCAGAAACTCGCTGAAGTTCTCAGGGGTGAAGTTGTCCGTCGGATTGACCTCGTCTCCCTTTCCCCAGCGGATCGTCTGTTTTCCGGCCTGCAGGTTGAGTCGGCCGAGGAAGGCGCTCGCGTAGCACTCCCACACCCTGAGATCGTCTTCCCGGCAGTCGAGCCAGTCGTTGCCGTCCGAGGCGTAATCGAGCTGGCCGTCGAGGGAAGCGAAGAGGCGCACTTTCCTGAGGGGATACGCGCCCTCAATCCTGAGGGAGCTGCGCAGCTCATGCGTGTCCTCCGCCGCGTGGTCTCTGGTCCGGTCCAGCAGGTTGCGGACACGGCAGTATCCGTGGAGGTCCAGCTTCGACCAGATGGGCTCACGGGGAGGGGACGGCACCCCTGCAATGAAGGTGCCGTTGGTCCCACTCCCCGTTCGCCCTTCGTGCTCGGGAGTATCTCCCGGCACGGCTGGGTTCGCTCCCGTAAGGATCAGTTGAGCGCGCGCGCCGTCGGGACGCGTCTTCGTCCGCGAGGCACCTGCCGCCGTTGTCCCGGGACGGATCAAGATGTCCATCAGGTCCTCGTAGGAGAAGAGGGTGTCGGCGAAACCCTCCCGCAGACGGGCGCCGGATACCGTTTCCGACTCGCCGGTCGGCCGGTCGATCAGGCGGGCCGTCCTCTTTCCGTCTGCGCTCTGTTCGAGCATGACCTCCAGGCCGTCGGTTACGGGAGGATGGGTGAACACGATCCGGGTGCGTCGCCGTCCTGTCTCGTCCGCTGCGGAAACGACCGACGCGCGCAGCGTCTGCACGCGGCCGTCCTTCAATACGCTGCGGATCTCCATCTCCGCGCACACTGCCGCGCGGACAAGGAAGACCACCGTCGCGCATGCGAGCGCCGCCCTGATCTTCAAGGCACTCACCTCCAGCCATGCCGCAAAACAGAACTCCCGAAACAGCGAACGATGCCGAGCTTCACCGATGGTCTATTGCAGTCGAGTCGTATTCAAATCCTCCGAAGAGAGCATATCGAGATTCACCTGCGAGAACAGATCGTCGGCCAGCCCGTTGTTGTACGTGATTCCCCGCATGAAGAACTCGGTCTGGTGGCCGTCCTGTACGTTCTTCATGGTCAGGTGGTGGGGGGTCCAGACCCCCTTCTTCCCCGCGGGAAGCAGTTTGAAGTCCTCCGAGGTGAACACCTTCCAGAGCCGGTCGTGCCGGTCGAAGTGTTCGATGCGGACCCGCGTCCAGGTCTTCTTGCACGTCCAGGTCTTCATCTTCTTGTATACCGCGCCGCTTCCCGGCTTGGCGCAGCACTCATAGTAGTAGCACTCCTTCCCGTCGAGCGTCACCGTCTTGGTCTTCGAGTAGGTGTAGTCGTCCACCGGGACGGTTCCCAGGTCCTCGTAGTTGAAATCCGACCCGATGAATCTTCCTCCCCGGTCCTTCGTGGCGATGCGCCGGGTTTTCTTCAGCGCCGGGACGTAGAGAAAGCGGGTGTCGTCCTTCCCCTTGTTCTCCCAGGTGAGGAGTCCGACCTTCCTGATATCCGCCGGGGAGCAAATCCGGATCAGATATTTCTTGGAACCGTCGTAGTCCTTCACGTACCGGTTCATGATCCGGTCGCGCACGTTGCCGTGCTTGTCCGTGAGCCGGAACAGCGTGCCTCTGCCGGCCAGGTCATCGCCGAGGTACTTCTCCCGGACCTTTATCTGGACCTCGCGTCCGTCCTCGATGCCGCTGAGCGGCTTCGGCGCGATCAGGTCGCCGCCGTGCGCCGCCGCGCATACCGTCAGTCCCGCCAGAAGGGCCGTCACGCATTTCATCCCATCCTCCTTCCTCGAGGGCCGTCCTCAGAACGGCAGAATCCGGGGCAGATTCAGCGAATACACCGCGGCGAGAAGAAACGCGACCGCCGCCAGGCCTGCCCACATCGTAAGTACCCGTACGCAATTCATTTCCGTCCCCTTTTCATTTCTCCACCTGTAGTTAGGCTCATACCCTGTCTGGTAACGCTTTTTCTCGTGAGACTTTCTGAAGCGCCCGTTTCGGCATCATGGAGGGCACGCTGGCGAACGCACCGCGGTCACCCTCCAGCCCGAGAAGCGCGGTGAAGTAATGCGCCGCCAGATACTCCCGTTCACGAGGGGCGGCGTGTGTCCACAGGTCCGTCTCGTCCATCGCGAAGATCTCGAATTCCTCCTCCGACATCGGCTCCAGCGTTCTGCTCAGGTTCGGAAGGATCTTCTGTTCTTCCTCCATGGTGTGGAAGAACCGGTAATGCGTTCTCTCTCTCAGCTCCGCGATGTCGGGTTCCGCGACCGCCCGATCGGGGATCTCCAGGTTGAGCCGGAGAAGCACCGCGGGGGCGCCTCCCACCTTGCCGTACGTGCGTTCCGACCCCCAGTCTTCGAAGAGGAGTGTCTTGCGATAGTACGCCGCGTGATGGGGATTCACGGTGATGACGAAGTCCGTCGCTCCGCGGAGATGCCAGGAGACCAGGTACACGTAGTTGAAGAGCTTCACCAGGACGTCCCGGGAGCCGCGGCGGTCTGCGTCAACGACGCCGAGGGATATGATCTCGGCGGGCCGTCGTCCGGTCTCGCGCAGCGTGTTCAATTCCCGGCCGTACAGCCGGCTGCAGGGAAGCCCCAGAGGACCGTCGAAGACCACGGTGAGCGTGCCGACCGTCTCATCGGCCTTGAGTACCGTCAGGGTGACCGTATCGGGCATGAGGTTGTGGATCGACAGCCACATGCCGGATTCATTCGGTTCGGCGTATTCCTGTTCCCGGTACAGCCGGTACACCAGCTCGTATGCGCTGCGGCGCGCCTCCATGCTGTTCGCCGCGGAGATGCGAAACTGCTCGTCCTGTCCGAAGACGTGAGACCATGTTCTCGCGGTGTCGGTGATCATATGAGCCTCCTCACGAACCGGATATAGAGAAACGTCCCGACGGCGAATGCCGCGAGAGACGACGCGAATACGAGCAGCCGAAGCATCCCGGTGAGCGCTGCGTGCACCATCAGGCTCGGTCCTGTGGCGCCGTCATCATGCAGCGATAGATAATCACATGTGACGGATAGTGCTCTACAGCGAGTCTCATTGCGACAATCATCTTTCATTTCTCGTCCTCCTCGCTTGCCGGTACCAGTTTCCGGATGGAGAAGTCCGCGATCTTGACTTTGCAGCGACTCATCCTGAAATGTACCGTATCATAGAGACTGGTGTTCCGGACATGCACGGTCAGGCGGTCGTTCCGGAATGTGCGTGCGACCCAGACCAGCTTTCCCGATTTGTCCGGGCGCCGGATGTACTCGGTTCGGACACGGGTCCACGTGCCCGTTTGATCAGGAGCAAGAGCTGTGTGGGCGAGGATCTTTGTCTTCTCGTTGCCGGGAGCGGACGGGCGGTACCATGCGCCGAAGGAGAACGGGCCCTTCTTGGGAGGCGTGAGGAAGACATAGGCGCTCACGACGAAGGCGTCGGCGTTGACGGGAGGATTGAAGCGGCCGATGAGGACCTCCGTGGAGGAAACATCGGCTGCGTCTATCACGGCGCACTGCACGGAAGCACCGTGGATGCGCGCCTCCTCGACGGCCACGGGGAAGTTCTTGGCGTTGTCCCAGCCGACGGGTGCGGTCTCAGGGAACGTGACGAAGCGCCAGTTGGGCAGTCCCTTGCTGAAATCGTCGGTGAAAATCACGGGCCCGTCCACGTAGCGGACGGGAGCCGGCGGGGACGCGGCCGCTGCGCTCTGTTCGTCGAGGATGCGAAGGCCGAGCGCGCGCCATTCGACGGACGCCTCTCGGGCCCCCAGCGTGATGTGGACGTTGCCGGAGAGGGTATATGTCTTGTTCCCGACGGCCAGGATGGGGTTCTCCTTCTCGGTGAGTGCCTGAGCGGTGGTGGGCGGGAGCGTGGGATCCGGGGACGTGAGATCGTGCGGCTGGTTGCCCTCGAGCCATTCCCGGCGGGCCATGCCCCAGCGACCCGGCTCGCGTTGCTGGAAGAGGATAAGAAACCAGGTCCACCGCAGGTCCATTCGCTGGTTCCTGATGCGTTCTCGGCGAACGCCCTGTCCCCTGAACGCGGAGCCCGATGTCGTGAGACCCCACAGGATGGGGGGCTCCTGTGCGTTCGAGCCGAGTTGGCTCGCGCGGACCTGACCCGTCAGGACCGCCCGCTTGAACGGAATATGGGGGAAGACGAGGTGGTGTGTGTTCCCACGGGTGTCCGTGTCCTTGTGAATGAGCTCGACGAAGAGATGCGGCTGTTCGGCCTCAATCATATGCTTCCTCGCCTCCCACGCCTTCTTGGGCGCGGTGGAAATGTCGGAGAACGGTATGTTGTCCTCCAGGCGCCTGCTTCGCTCGGCGGCGGCCTTCATCAGCGGAAAGAGATTCCGCGCGCAGTACCGGACCGCAGCGAGATCCATATCGCGCGGGGCGGGGGCGTTCCAGAACTTCACGGAGAACTGGGGGAGCCCCCTCTCGTAGAATGTCACGTAGTGATCCTCGAGCCACAGTGCTTCGGTCAGGGCGGGGAGGCGCCCCCTTACCGCTTCCATGAGGGGGGAGATGATGGCAAACCACTTGTCGAAGTAGAGTTCCTCCGCGAGCCTGCGGGCGTGGTTGTAGCTCTCCCGGATCGTCGCGCGCTGTTCCGGCTCGATGCCGTTGCCCGGCGGCTCCGGAGCCGTGCCGACCTTCGCGGCCCGATCGAGAATGAACCGCAGGTCCTTCACCTGCCGGTCCTCCTTGGGGTTGCGGGCGATCGCACGGGCGAGGCCGAGATACACCAGCCGAACCGGATCGCACGCCTCCGCCCGGGCGAACTCCGCGTCATACGCGGCGAAGGCGAGCTCCTTCAGCGCCTTCATATCGGCAACGGTTTTCACGCCCGATGCCTTCTCGACAAGCTGCAGAAGGAGGTCTCCGGCGGGGATCGGCCGGGCGGCGAGCTCGATGCCTGCTCCGGCTTTCGCATAATGCCCGGCGGATACCTCGACCGACGCGCCGTCGCTCGTTCTGGACAGCTCCACCAGCCCCTCTGTGACGTCGAGGCGGGTCGATGCGTTCTTTACTGTCAGGCTGAACACCGTCCCCTTAACGCGCGCCTCGGCGTGCGGGGTAAAGAAGATCATCGGACGAGTCGCGAGCTGCGCCGCCGCGCGCGCCGTCACGGTTCCTGCATCGAGCCGGTACCGCTTCCCCTCCGCGGGACGATGTGTCAGGAGCGTGAGTTCGGTGTCCTCTCCGAGCTCGATCGTTGTGTCCTCCTTTTCATAGCCGATCGTGATCCGCTCTCCCGCGTCCGTGCGGATCCGATCGCCCGGTTCGAGTGTCATTTTCAGCACGGCGACGGTGGTCCGCCCGTCGCGTACGACGGTCACGTTCGGGCTCGTCGCCGCAACGTGAGCGAGGATCTTCTCGGACAGCGTGTCGGACTGACGGGCGTTGTAGAAAAGCGAGCCGACGATGATCGCCAGGCATGCCGCGACCGACGTCCAGACGCCCCAGTGAACGGTGGGAGCCGTTCTCCGCTTCGGGACGTGCAGTGAGCGGACCCTGTCCATGATGGACAACGTCATGTCCTTGAATGATGCTTCGGGCCGCAGCTCTTGCATGAGGGAGGCGTGAACGCACAACGAAAGCGCCGCGTCCCTGGCGGCCCCCCGGTCGTTTCTCACGAGCTCCGTGAGCTCTTCGGCCTCGTCCCGGGTCAGAAGCCCGTCGAGGTACCGCGACAGCAATGCGTCCAGTCTGGTTCCGTTCGCGTTCATAAGCCCGTCCTTATCTCGGCCTTTATGCATTCCCTGAGCCCGGTCCGGAGGCGGGACAGTATCGCGTTGATGTTGGTCTGTGTCTTGCCCGTCTTCTTCCCGATCTCAACGGCGCTCATTCCCTCGCCGTAGCGCATGGCGAGAAGCGACCGCGCCCTCTCGGTGAGACGTCCGGTGCACTTCCTCAGCGCGTCACGGAGCAGCTCGCCGGTTTCCCGCGCCGACCGCATGAGACGATCTATCTCCACGCCGACGGACTCCAGGAAGGTCACCGGGTGTCTGCGGTTTCTTCTCAGCTCCTCGCACACCGCGTGCCGAGCCGTGCCTCGAAGCCAGGCGGGCACGTTGCGCACCGCTCCCCGGCGGAAGTCCGCACTCTTGTAGGCCCGAACGAACGTTTCCTGGGTGAGATCCTCGGCCAGGAAATGCTCCCCGACGAGTGCGAGCACGTAGAGATAGACCATCTTCTGATGGTCTCTCACCAGCTCCTCGAACTCGACCAGGCTCATTTCCTTTGTGCGCATCATCTTCTCCGTCCCTATAGTGACCGGCCAAGGCCAATTCTTACAGTTCCTTGTCGAATGACGTAACCTTCACCGTTTCAAGAAGTTCCTGCCCAAGGATACCAGGTTCCGGTGCCGGCGACAACGCCTCCTGCCGGGACGAGCGCTTCCCGTCCAATCCCGTGAGTACCCGACGGTTCTTCAGATAGTGCACGGCCCTCTTGCAGGCGTTTATCCCCGAATACCTCTCGAGTGTCCTCACCAGGTGGAACAGCCTCCACATCGGCTGATCCGGCGCAAACCGTTTGATGGACCACGCGCAGGCCCTGACGAACCACAGCGGAAACTCCTCGTCCTCGTCGTACATCAGGTAGTTGCGGTGCCTGAGGGACTCCTGCTTTATCATCGCCTTGAGCTCGTCGATCCCTATTCCCTTCGGCGCGTAGGTCACCGGCCGGAGGAACGCATCGGCCGTGCACGCAGGATTCCCCCGCAGCATTCTCTCGGCGAGAGGGCTGCCGCGGTACACACGCAGGCCCACCGCGATCACCACCAGATCCGAGGGAAGCGCGAGCTCCCCGATGGTCCGCAGCGTTTCCCGGACGGTGTCCGGTGTTTCATCGGGGCCTCCAAACAGCAGGTACCAGGTGACCGGTATTCCCTTCCGATGGAGGATGTCGCCCGCCTGGAACAGCTCGTTCCGTGAGAAGTTCTTTCCGAGACCGCGGAGAGTCGCCTCGCATCCCGACTCCGCGCCGAGGTCCGTCTCCTTGAGCCCGGCGGCCACCAGCAGGTCCGCCAGCTCCTCGTCCACCGCGCCCGGATTGAGTCCCATCGCCCTCAGCTTGAGGTCGAGCCCGCGCGACGCGATGGCTCGGAGGACTTCCTTGGTGTGGTCGAGCGGGTAGTTGAACGTGCTGTCGGTGAACTCCACCTCGCGCACGCCGGTCCGGCGCACCATGTCTTCGATCTCGTCCGCCACGTCCTCCGGATCGCGGAGCCGCCAGCGCGATCCTTCTATGCGCGCGTACGCGCAGTAGGCGCACCCGAGAGCGCATCCACGCTTGGTCTGTATCTGAAGCGGCGAGCCGTAGCGCGCGTACCGTGCCGCGTCTACGTATCGGTACGTCCGGGACCACGGAAGGATGTCGAGGTCGGGAGCCCGGCGGGGAGGATTGCTCTCGACGATTCTGCCCCTGGCGCGGAACACCAGTCCGCCGCATTCCCGGATGGACTGTCCCCTCTCCATCCGGCGGAGCAGGTCGACGATGGCCTCCTC
>CAYMFW010000029.1:16025-33695 GCA_964389785.1 uncultured Planctomycetota bacterium | reverse complement strand
ACAGGGAGTGTGCGTGAAACGGGACACAGGCGGTGACATGCAGGAATCAACCGGAAAGAAGGCCTTTGAGATACTGGTGCGGGAGCACCACAGGCGCATCCTGGCCTACGCGCTGACCCTGGCGGGCCGCGAGGATACGGCGGAAGACCTCGTTCAGGAGGCGTTCGTCGTCGCCTACCGGAAGCTCGCCGACTACGACGCGAAGGCCGATTTCGGGAACTGGGTGCGGGGGATCGTGAGGATGAAGTGCCTGGAATGGCAGCGCGCCCGGCGCGAGCAGACGCTGGAGGAGGAGGTGCTGGAGCGCATCGACGCGTGCTATCGAGGCCTCGACCAGGCGGTGCGGGACGGCCGCGGCGACGTGTTCGACGCGCTCGATCACTGCCTGGGGCGGCTGCAGACGGCGATGCGGCACGCGGTGGACCTCTTCTACTTCGAGGGGTGCACCTCCCCCGAGGTCGGCGCCCGGCTGGGAATGGGCGAGGGCACGGTGCGGAAACAGCTCCAGCGGGCCCGCGCGGACCTGGCATCGTGCATCCAGCGCCGGCTGCGGCTGGTATCAGACTGGGGGGGCGTGGGATGACGGACGAAGCGCGGGATCGCGTGCTCGACGGCCTGCTGCGGGAGGCGGCGCGCGCGCGCGGGAAAGGGACGGAGGAATTCGTCTCCCGGATCGTGCGTTCGCTCGAGGACAAGCCGGCGGCGGCGCGGCGCACCCGCTGGCCGCTCTGGGCGGCCGCGGCGTGCCTGGCCGTTCTCTCCGGCGCGCTCGCGTTGCGCTACTACCAGGCGCGTCGGTTTGCGGAGAGTGTCGTGGCGCGCGTGGAAAGGACGGATCCGGGCGTGTCCATCGAACGGGCAGGCCGTTCGATGCGCGTCGTCGCGGGTGCGGTGCTGGCAATAGGCGACCGGCTGGACACCGCGGGGGAACAGCGGGTGTCATTTGTATACGTCGGTGAGGAAACGCGGGTACGGCTCGGTGAGAAGACCTCCGTCATTCTCGGCCGTGCGGGAGAAGGGAGCCGGATATCCCTTCGCCGCGGAAAGATCGAAGCGGCCGTGGCCCCGCGATCCGGGAAACGCGCCATGACCGTTGTCACCGCGCACGCGGAGATGGCGGTTCTGGGAACGGTATTCACGGTGAGCGCCTCTCGAGAGGTGACCGGACTGAGGGTTCAGGAAGGTACCGTTCGCATGGAGCTTCCCGGAAGCGGCCGTCACGAGAACGTCACCGGAGGAAGGGTGGCGCTCGCGAGGGCCGGGGCGGACCGGGTGATGATGCCCGGAAGGCTCGTCCGCACCGTGCGCGTTGAAGGCCTTCCGGCGGAGGCGCGAATCTCGGGAATCGCCATGTCGGACGACGAGCTATGGATCCACGGCAGCCGGGGCGCGGCCGGCGCGCCGATTCTGGCGAGTATCGATTCCGCGACGGGTAAGATCATCCGAGAAATAGATATGAAAGAGAGCTTCAAGCCCGGCAGCTGCCTCGCCTGGGACGGCGGCCTTTTGTGGGGCTTTGCCTCCGACGGCACGTCTCTCACGGGTATCGACGTGCGCTCGGGCAGGACGGCGCGGACGATTCCCGTTCCGGTGCCGGAGCTCTCGTCCTCGAGGATATTCGACATCCGCGACGGCACCGGATGGCTGAGGGGACGCCGGCACGACGAACTCGTCAAGGTCGATCTCGCCGACGGCAGGATTCTGGCGCGGGTGGTCTGTCCGTTCGCGATCGACCGGATCGCGGCCTCGGATACCTCCGTCTACGCGGGGGAGCGGGGGTGGAACGCGTGCAGGATCGATCCCGCGGACGGCCGAACGGCCTACGCGTTTCTGTGCGAGGCGGAAAGCTTCACGGGAGACATGTCCATCGACCGGGACTCGAATCTCTGGGTGGCCCGGGGAACGGGGCCCGTCATCCACGTATTCGAAGCGGAGTAATAACGGCAATAATGGGGACAGTTACCTTTATTCCACTTTTTCACTTTTCTTGTCACGGAAGCCGCTGAAAACGTCAATACTTGGCGGAACGGGGAGCCGCATACCGAATTACAGGCCGACTCGAGGAGGAGAATCATGAGAACCATCGTACTGTTTCTGGGCATTCTGGCGGGCGCGTGTCCGGTCCTCCACGCCCAGGACTGGTGGAAACCGTATTCCGCCCCCTGCACCGAGAGGGAGGACGTATTCTCGTTCAAGCAGAAACCGTCCGTGAAAGTTGTGGGGAAGGACAGGTACGAGATCACGTTCATGGTGGAGGGTTTCTGCGACGTGACGGTGGGACTTATAGATAAAGAGGGCATCGTCGTTCGCCACCTCGCCTCCGGCGTGCTCGGCAAGAACGCCCCCGCGCCGTTCCAGAAGGACTCGCTCGAACAGAAGATCTACTGGAACGGCAAGAGCGACCTGGGCACGTACGTGAAGGAGCCCGGAAAGCTCAAGGTGCGGGTGATGCTGGGCCTCAAGCCGGTGTTCGACAAGCGGCTGGGCGGCGCCAGTCCGAAGAATCTCCCCGGCAGAATGTGGGGGGTCACCGCCGGCGAAACGGGCGTGTTCGTCTTTACGACCGGCAGCCGCTATTACGTCCGCAAGTTCGACCATGACGGCAACTACCGGATGTCTCTGGCCCCTCCGCCGGCGAACCTGCCGGAATCGAAACTCGCAGGGATGGGCTGCGTTGAGTACGAACCGGGCAAGCGGGCGCTTCATTTCCCCAACTACATAAACGAAACGGTTTCCGTTGAAGGAAACTTTCTGCCGATCTCCGGCAAACAGGCCGCGTTCTGCAAGCCGATGGTCGTCGGGGACCGGATCTTCTACGCCACCAAGCTGAAGGTCGCGTACGGCTCGAACAGGGCCTGGACGCTCTCCCACATCTCTACCGACGGGTCCACAAGCCTCGGCGGTTGTCGGAACCGCCCCCTGTTTCCCGGCGGCACGTCCTCGGTGTCGCTCTCCCTCGCCGCCTCTCCCGACGGCCGCCACATATATTTCGTCGAACACCCTGGGCAGTACGCAACGTCCAACGGGGTGTGGCGCGGCGAGCTGGACAGCGACAAGCCGGGAGCCCTTTTTCTTGGTGCGAAAGCCCCGGGCTCCGCCGAAGGGCAGTTCAACGGAACGATGGATCTTGACTGCGACACGAAGGGAAGGCTGTACGTCTGCGACGGGAAGAACAACCGGATACAGGTCTTTTCGCCCGAGGGAAAGTTTCTGAAAAACATTTCCGTGAGCAGTCCGGGGACCGTCGCGATCCACCGGAAAACGGGAGCGCTGTATCTGCTGCACTCCGTGCGGGTGCAGGGGAAGAGCACCAACCGCGTCACCAAGCTTCGTTCGTTCGACGACCCGACGCCCGTCGCGCACGCGGACGTGCCGTCGGGAGGCATGGCGCTGGACTCGTGGGCGCCCGCGCCGCGCGTGTGGCTGTGGGGCGGATACGTCCCCCACACCGACAGACGGCAATCATGGGGCCTGTCGATCTGGGAGGAGGACGGAAAAAGCTTCAAGAAGATCTCCGATTTCGACGAGGAGGCGAAGAAAGAGGCGGGTAAGAACTATGTCCGCTGGTCGGGCGGCATCGGCGACAAGGTGAACTGCGACCCCACGCGGGAGCAGGTTTATTTCAGAAAGTCCGTCAAATTCGATCTGAAGACGGGCGCATTGCTCGGAAGCGTTCGCCTGATTGCCGACGACATCGCGTTCGACAAATCCGGTTACGTGCACCTGCATTTCAATCCCGGGTTCTACAAGCAAGGCGTGGCCCGGCTGGATCCGGAGCGCCCGGGTCGCGGTCCGGACGGGGTCGGCTACCTGGAGTGTCCGTATGACTACGGCGTGGAGAAGGCCCCCTGGGTAGGCGTCCTGCCCGTCAGGGACCAGCCGGGGGCGAAGTTCTTCCAGGACGGCGTCGGCGTGAACATGCGAGGGGACGTGGTCGTGCAGACGAACATCTACTACGCGCCGAAATTCGACGACGACAGCAAGGCATTCATGACCTCCCACATCAACCGGGACGGCGGCCTGCCCTCCGTCGGCGGCGGCGACGAAGGCGACGGCACATTCTGGCGGCAGGTCAAGGAGATGCAGAAGCGCGGGATAGAGGTCTACTCCATCCGGCGCAAGCCGGGCGTGCCGCTGATCGGCGGCACCATCTGGACGTTTGCCTGGAACGGCGAGCTGAAACAGGAATGCGCCGCGATCACGGGCGACTTGATGAACGGCGTCCAGATCGACGAAGACGGCAGGATCTACTTCGTCTGTGACCGTCAGAAATCGTACGGCGGCAAGCCGTTCCTCGCCGGGCGCGGCGGCACGTACGGCGTGACGGGCGACAAAGCCGCACGCGACCCGTTCACCGGTACGCTGCTGAAGTCCTCCGGCAAGGACGTACGCGTTCTTCTTCCCCGTGCGCCGACGCCCATGGATGAGAAGCCCGCCCGCGCGCCCGAGATTGCCGGCCCGGCCGGTCAGGCGTGGGTGGAAGGCGCCGAATGGTTTTATGCCGGCGCCTCACCGATCGTGAATCACAGCTGTTCCTGCCCGACGATGCGCCATCACACCGACTGGTACAAGCGCTCCTTCGTGCCGGAGGCCTACCGGCACTCCATTGGCGTCCTGGATGCGAACGGCAATCTCATCATGCACCTCGGCCGGTACGGGAACTTCGATTCCGGCAGCGGCCCGAAGAGCAGGATTCCGGTCGGCGGCGACAATATCGCCGTCACGTTCGTCAGGTTCGTTTCCGGTACGGACAACTATCTGGTGTTCGAGGATCATTCCGAACGGCTGGTGGTGCTGAAGCTGAACTATCACGCCGAGGAGACCGTGGGGATCGCGGCGAAATGAAAGGAGTACCAATGATACGACGAACGATTGTGCTGTGTGTTCTGCTGGCGGCGAACGCATCTCTTTACGCCCAGGACTGGTGGAAGCCGTATTCCGCTCCCTGCACGGAGCGGGAAGACGTGTTTTCGTTCAAGCAGAAACCTTCCGTGAAACTCGTCGGGAAGGACAGATACGAGATCTCCTTCACGGTGGAAGGGTTCTGTGACGTGACGGTGGGGCTCATAGACGAAAAAGGCGTCGTGGTCCGCCACGTCGCCTCCGGGGTGCTCGGCAAAAACGCCCCCGCGCCCTTCCAGAAGGACTCCCTCGAGCAGAAGATCCACTGGAACGGCAAGACCGATCTGGGTACGTACGTGAAGGAGCCGGAAAAGCTGAAGGTGAAGGTGTCGCTCGGGCTGAAGCCGGTGTTCGACAAGCGGCTGGGCGGGGCGAGTCCGTACAATATTCCCGCGGTGGGCGCCTGGCCGGGAGGACTGTGGGGGATCGCCGCCGATCCCGACGGGGTGTACGTGATGTCTCTCGGACGAAGGTTCTATGTCCGCAGGTTCGATCACGACGGGAAGTACGTCCGGTCGCTCCTTCCGCCCCCGGCGGATCTGCCGGAGGCGAAGCTGGAGGGGCGCGGGTATATCGAATACGAGCCGGGGAAGCGCGACCCGCACGCCCGGTACCTGGACGCCACCACCGCGAACGTGGGCAGCTATCTGAGCTATGGCGGATATATGATCAATTATCTCCAGCCGACGGTCACCAAAGGCCGGCTCTACTACTTCGATAACGACCTGCGCCTGTATCGCATCGGCACGGACGGCTCGACCGATCGCCGGGGCGCCTTCGGAAGGCCCTTCATACCCGGTCGTTCCGCGGGCGGGCGAAGCGGCTTCGGTCACCTCGCCGCGTCTCCGGACGGGAAGTGGTTGTACTTCACCGATAACGGCGGGTCGCCCTGCGTCTGGCGGTGCGCGCCGGACGGCGACAAGCCCGCCGAGGTATTCATCGCGGGAAAGGTCGGGGGCGAAGGTCGAAAGCGCGGAAGTATCCCGGGCAACGGTCCCGGCGAGTTCAACACGCCGCGGGGTATCGCCTGCGACGGACAGGGCAGGCTGTACGTCTGCGACCGGGCGAACAACAGGCTCCAGATCTTCTCGCCGGACGGGAAATTCCTCAAGCAGGTCCGCATGGACAGGCCGGCGCTCGTGCAGGTCCACGGGAAGACCGGGGCGATATACGTTCATCACACGGTCCGGGTGGAGGGGAAGAGCCTGGGGCGGGTGACGAGACTCTCGTCGTTCGACAACCCGGCCGTCGAGGCGCACGTGGATCACCCGGCGGAATGCATGGCGCTCGACTGGTGGGCGAAAACTCCCCGGGTGTGGCTCGCGCGCGGCGGGTACAGCGTGACAGTGTGGGAGGACAAGGGGAAATCGTTCGAGAAGATCGTCGATTTCGACGAGGAGACGAAGAAGGAGGCGGGGAAGAACCATTTCGGGCGGTGGCCGGGCCACCATTCGAACGTCGAGAAGATAGCCGCCGACCCGGTGCGCGAGCAGGCGTACTACTGCAACACGCACAGATTCGACCTCCGCACCGGCGACTACCTGGGCGTGGTGAAGCTCGGCGGGCCGGACGACATCGCCGTGGACAAGCGCGGCTACATGCACATGCACTTCCGGCCGATGTCGCCGCCGCTGGGCATCAGCCGGGTCGACCCCGATCACGGGTACAGCGAGGTGCCGTACGATTACGGGGTGGAGGCGAAGAAATGGGCGGGCGTCCTGCCGTGCCGCGACCAGCTGGGCGCCAAGTTCTTCCAGGACGGCATCGGCGTGAACATGATGGGCGACGTTGCGGAGAATTGCAACATCTACTACGCGCCCAAGATGGACGACGAGGCGAAACAGTTTTCGCTCGCCGGCGTGAAGGACATGGCGGTGTTTGGGAGCTTCGACGACGACGGCAATAATTACAGCGCCTTTGTGGCGCAGATAGCGGAGAGGAAGAAGAGGGGCGAGGAGGTCTACTCCATCCGCCGCCGGCCGGGCGTGTCCCTCATCGGCGCGACCATCTGGACGTTCAATCGCAGCGGCGAGGTGAGGGACGAGTGCGCCGTCACGGCCGGGCAGCTCATCAACGGGGTCCAGCTGGATGAGGACGGGCATATCTATTTCGTCAACAACCGCACCCGGCTGATGGACGGCGCGGCGTTTCTCGCCGGGCACGGGGGTGTCTTCGGCGTGAAGGACGACAAGAAGAACACGAATCCGTTCACCGGAACGCTGATGAAGGTGAATCCGCAGGCGAAGGTGCTGACGAAGAGAGCGCCCGTTCCGCTGGAGGAGGAGCCGAAGCGTCCCCACGACGTCACCCATTACGGCAGGAACGCGTGGGTGGAAGGGGCGGAGTGGCTGTACGCCGGCGCCTCGCCGATCGTGCCGGGCGGCTGCTCGTGCCCGACCATGCGGTTTCAGACCGACTGGTACAAGCGCACGTTCGTCCCGGAGGTGTACAGGCACTCCATCGGTGTGCTCGATTCCGCGGGAAACCTGATCATGCACCTCGGACGGTACGGCAATTTCGACAGCGGCGCCGACCTCGGTATGGCGTTCGTCAACGTGGTGGCGGCCACGGACAACTACCTGTGCTATCCGGACCACGGGGAGAAGCTGGTGGTGCTGAAGCTCGAATATCACGCGGAGGAAACGGTACCGGTATCCGTGCGGCAGGGGAATTGATATAATAGGAGCGAGGTGGCCGGGATTATGAGAACGCGACGCGCATTCAGCCTGGTAGAACTGCTCGTGGTGGTCGCCATCATCGCGCTGCTGGCGGCGATGGTGCTGCCCGGCCTCGCGCGGGCGCGCGAATACGCCTACTTCACGTCGTGCAAGAGCAGCCAGCGCCAGATCGGTATCGCGTGTCTCCTCTACGCCGGAAGCAACAGGGGCCGGATACCGGTGATACGCAACTGGTGCACGGACACCCCGGGCGCACATGGCGGGTACACCTGTTTCATAGGAGGGGGGGCGGCAAACTGGATCGCCGGCCTCTACTGGGACGGCGACATGCGCGGCCGCTGGCTGCTGTGGAAGCTCCATTCCGATGCGACCACCGGACAGTACTGGGACGGAACCAGCGCGGGAACGGCCATGTACGGCGCGCCGGGAGAAGCGGGAAGCTACCTGCCGGTCGAAGCGTTCTGGGATCCCATCGTCAAGGTCAGGGGCTGGGGCCCGTGGGGAAACTGGGCCGGAAAGCCCCAGCTGACCGGGAAGCGCGGGAGCGCGGAATCCACCGTCACGCTGTACGCCGATGATGAATGGTCGCGGGACGCCCTCACCAGGAGCAGCAGCAACACCTGCCTCGGATACGACTTCTTCGTCCAGACGGTGAACTGCCGGCGATTCAAGCTGGAACGATGGCTCGGCCATCAGGCGTGGGATTACTGGGGCCCCGGCATCGGGATGAACAACAACAACGATGCCGAAGGGTCGAATTACCGCAACGCAACGAAGAACAGGAATGTGAGCGCGGCGCACCGGCCTTCCACGTGGATCGCGGCCTGCCTTACCCCGGTGGAAAGCTACCAGGGCGTCGCGCGCAACATGCCGTCCCATTTCGGCTGGCGGACCACCGTTACCGAGGGCTGGAGGTTCAACGTCATTCACCTGGACGGCCACGTGGACGACTCGACCTGGAAGCTGTGGTGGACCGGTCCGACCAGCGAATGGATGTGGACCGAGCCCGAGGCCCGCAACAAGAAGACTCCCTACGGCTGGAAGCACGACCGTGCCAATTACGCGTATCCGTACCCCGCGCTGAAGGAGGAGCCCGAGTACGACGGGGCGTTCGACCGCAACCTGTAGCCCGGATTTCTCCACCCTCACCATATGTTGAAACGCATGGAATTATGTTGAATCCGGCCCTGCCCGGGGTGAGATTACCTGAGAATCCTTGATGGGGCGGGGGGACCGGTGGTAGAATATCCCCGTTCACGCACAGGGAAATCACACAGGATTTCATTCACATGAGCTCCATGAGAGCCCGCAATGAACGAGGAAACGACGCATTTCGGGAAAGGAGTCCGTCCATGAACCGTACCGTACCGGCCGCGTTGGGGGTCTGTCTGCTTCTGGTCTGTTCCGGCTGCGTGCAGGTCCATCACCTGGTGCAGATGGAGCACGAGGGCGGTGGCACGATAACCGAAACGATCAAGGTCCTGCCCCGGGCCATTCGCCTGCTGGAAGGCAAGAAGACCAGGAAGGGGACGACGGAGGAGAATTTCGGCCTCCTCTCCGATCAGGCGATCGAGAGACGGAAGAAGGTGTTCGGCGAGGTCACCCTCAAGACCAAGGAGGCGAAGAAGCTGGAGGACGGCACGCTCCAGCTGACGGTGGTGTGGGAGTTCAAGGACGTCAACAAGGTGACGTTCTGGACCACCCCGACGTTCAAATGCTCCGACCCGAAGCGGAACGGTTCGCTCAAGTTCCAGTACACCCGCGTCGTGCGCGACCACAGCAAGCCGCCCCGGTACTTCAAGAAGGACCAGATGGGCATACGGTTCGGCCGCCATCCGGGACAGGCCAAGTACAGCTCGCCCGAGCTCGTGCAGAAGTACCGCGACGTCACGCCGATATTCCTGGATATGCTCAAGGACTTCAAGTACGAGATACAGATACAGGCGCCCAAGGACCTGGAGTCGTTCGAGGGCAACAGGGGCATGGTCGGCGGCATGCCCATCGACGGAAACATCGTCACCCCGGTCCGCGTCTACGGCGCGAACGCGGTGCTGAACAGCGAGCTGATACGCGGTTTCCTGATGGGCGAGGTCGGCGGCCGGAGCGACGCGTGGGGCGGCACCTGGAGAAAGATGGAGCGGGCGCTGCCCAACACGTACACGCCGTACGGCTCCGACTACGGAGGTATGGGAGTGCACTTCTTCAAGACCGTCGAGGTTCCTGCGCCGGGACAGGAGAAGAAGTAACATGAAAACGAATACGACCATCACGCGGATCTGTCTCGGCATCGCGCTGGCCGCCGTTCTCTCTTCGCCCGCCCTGGCGGCGGGGATCAAGTGGTCCGTCTCCGGCCCGTACACTCAGGACGGCAAGGGGCCGCAGGAGCTCTTCGACATCAAGTTCCCGCCCGAAGACGGCAAGGGTCAATGGAAGGACGCGGGAAGCTCCGACTCCGCCCAGGTCTGGCAGATCGACCTGACGCAGGTGGTGGGCGGAGACAACCGGGTCGCGTACCTTCGTACCGGGGTGAAGTCATCGAAACAGCAGAAGGCGACCCTCGAGATCGGAAGCGACGATGGAGTGAAGGTGTGGCTGAACGGGAAGCTGGTCCACTCCAACAACACGCTGCGCGGCGTGAACCCGGGCGAGGACAAGGTGAACGTCACGCTCAAGAAGGGCGACAACACGATTCTCATGAAGATCACGCAGGGGGGAGGCGGCTGGGGCGCCAGCTTCCGCCTTGCGGGCGCCTCCGGAGTGGCCGCCGGTAAAGCGAAGGGCGGCAAGGGCGCTCCCGCGGGAGATCACCCCTGGGACAAGAAGCCGACTCTGGAGGAGATCTACGGGGGCTACGACCCGGTCTTCAGCAAACGCAACCGGGCCATTATGGGCGGGTACCAGGGCGGCGGTCTCAAGAACGAGATGAAGTTCTCCCGCCAGCCGCACTTCATGAACATGGGCGACGTCAAGATGGACGCCCAGGTCTGGCCTATCATCAAGAAGGCCAACGAGACCGTCACGGAGAAGAACGAGCCGCGCCGCGCGACGGAGTTCTACCGGCGGGTGATGCAGGAATACCCGGAAGACCTGGTGCAGATCGCGGCTGAGGGGATATTCGTGCCGGCGTCCCTATACGTCCAGCGGAAGATCCTGCAGTATCCCAAGAAGGAGCTTACCTACTACAGGATCCTGTACGACCCGGCCGCCAAGGAGATCTACGAGCGGGCGGTGAAGCGCTACTCCATCTTCGACTACAAGGACCTGGTGAAATCCCACCTAGCGACGTCCTACGGGGACGACGCGCTGTTCGCGCTCGGAAACGACGCGGTGGACAAAGGTAAGTACGACGAGGCGCGCCGCTGCTACGAGAGGATCGTCACCTATCACGGGATAGTGGACGAGGACCGTGACGACGTCAAGCTGAACCGGGACCAGGTATGGGTGCGGCTCGCCATCTGCTACAAGAACCTGGGGCGGGACGGGGACTACCAGGCGGCGGTCAAGAAGGTGAAAGACCGGCAGGAGCCGACCGTCGCCAAGCTGCTCCAGCAGCTCGACAAGCTGAAATACGACGAGTTCTGGATCCGTCAGCGCGAGGCGCGCAGGAGCGCCCGGTACGACGCGATGGACGACAAGGCGCTGTCCGAGCCGATGCCGTACGAGTTCACCGCCAACCGGGGCGAGTGGAAGGCGATACTCTCCGGCCGGGCGAAGTTCGACGAGCCGGACATCAAGCCCTGGGCGACGGAGACGGACCTCATATATAAAGACATGAACGTCCTGTACAGCCGGTCGCTTCTCACCGGCGAGATGAACTGGGTGTTCGGGCCCGGCGGTTCCAGCTGGGACTGGGACCGGTACATCGGGTGGCACCACGTCACCTCGTTCTATCCGAGCCAGGCGATACTGGTGCACGACGGCGTCGTGGCCGGTCATATGTTCGTGTACGGGCCGTCGCTCGTGGCGGTGGACCAGTACACCGGGCGCCTGCTGTGGGCCAAGGGACCTATGGCGGCGCGGACCGAGGACGAGTGGCTGGACCGATACCAGGCCGCGCCCGCCCCGGGCCGCGGCATGATCGTTGCCCCGGTGGTCCACGACGACATTCGAGGCAGGTCGCACATATCGTCCTCGGCCGAGCTGGCCGCGTTCGAGACGCGCACCGGAAAGCTGCTCTGGCGGCAGAAGCTGTCGCGCATATCGCCGCTGAAGATCACGCAGAGCCGGTACCCGCGGAAGATACGGATACTCTCGACGACGCCGATCGTGAAGGACGGCGTGGTATACCACGTCACCAACGCCGGCATCGTCGCCGCGGTGGACGCGCAGACGGGCGACATCATCTGGCTCACCCGCTATCCGCAGAGGAAAGACGTGATGGACAACTTCGCGTCGCTGAACAAGATCGACCTCTGGCGGAACGAGGCGCCACTGATACGGGGCGGCAGGCTGTACGTCACCCCGGTGGATTGCCATCAGCTGCTGTGTCTTGACCGGGAGACGGGAAAGATCGTGTGGACCGCGACGAAGAACCAGGACAGCACCTGGACGGAGAGGCGGCCGGCGGGCACCGGTCACCTGTGGTACATGGCCGGCTTCGCCGCCGACGGGAAGCTGTGCCTGGCGGGAAAGAACTTCGTGTTCCTCGATCCGGACACCGGAAGGCGCACCGCCTACGTCGGCATAGACGGCGGCTTCATCGATGGCGGCCCCACGCGCAGCAACCACATACCCAAGCTCAGGGGCACGCCGCCGAAAGGGCTGGAGTGCGGCATCAACGGCGAGGGCGACGACTTCTGGTGGCCGCCGGGACACATGCACTGCCCGCCGACGCTCACGCGCGACGGCAAGGTATGCTTCTCCATGCAGGAGTGGTTCGGCGAGCCCGGCCCGCGGCAGGCGCCCTTCAACTCCGAGTACGTGTACGACGTGAAGGACCAGAATATCGAGCTGCAGCGGCGCTGGTACGACCCCATCGCCTACATATCCACCTTCGGCTACGCGAATTCGCTGTCCGTCAACAAGCGGCCGATCAACGAGGAGCCGGAGCACTTCGACCCGGCGATGCGAATGACGTTCGCGCGCTGGGGCGTGCCGTTCGAGGTCGACTGCTCGTTCAACAAGATCGTCGTGCGGTACGACCGGGAGAAGATGAAGCAGATCCTTGCCACGCGCACGGACCTGGAGACGGTGTTCGCGAAGGCGGAGATGGCGCGCCGCCGCGGCGACGTGCCGGGGGCGATCGCCAAGTACGAGGAGTGCAAGCCGCTCCTTCCCTCCGAGGAGGAGGATCGCCGCAGGAACATCAACCTGCGCCTGTATCCGCTCTACACCGAGCTGGCGCGCTGGGGCCACCAGAAGACCGACTATAACTTCCTGGAGGAAGCGTGCAAGAAGATGGGGGCGACCGCCTCCAACCCGACGCAGGAGATCAAGGCGCTTCTGGCGTACGCGGAGACCCACGAGAAGCAGGGGCGGTGGATGCAGGCGGTGCAGGTGCTTCAGAACGCGTCGCGTCACTACTGGCGGGAGCCGCTCTACGTGTCGGGGCTGGAGCTGGGTGACCGCGGAAAGATGATGGAGACCGCCGAGAAGGGCCTGCAGATGCTGCTCGGCGAGATTCCCCCTCCGTACATAGAAGAGGCGAAGCAGTTTCTCGAAGGCGAGAAGGCAGCGCTGGCCGACTACTTCCTGGCGGTGGCGAACGTCAGCCAGAACTACGTGGTGGAGGCGCGGAACCTGATGGCGAAGCGTATCCGCGAACTGCTCGCCCGCGCGCCGAAGGAGCTGCGGGAGGAGTACGAGAAGACGGCCGCCGAGGAGCTGAAGAAGTACGAGAGCGTCGAGGTGGGTGAGCGCCTGCTGTGGTGCTGGCCGGAATCCGCCGCGGCGAAGAACAAGATACGGGAGCTGGTGGGCAAGACCGCGAACATGAAGCCGGTGGAGCGGCAGGTCCAGCTCTGGAAGTTCGCGGACCTGTCGCAGGCCTGCGGGCTCGGCGACAGGCTGATCCCGGAAGGGACGAAGGGACTGGCCGTGGTGCCGCCGCCGTCGGGTATGCCGTCCGGCGGAAGCATGAAGGCGGAGGAGGCGAAGAACGAGGACCCGGACATGGTGCGTCTCGTTCTTCCCCAGAAGGGTGACGTCGGGAAGACCACGAACCTGCTGTTCGTCGGCGGCCGCAAGAGGCGCGCCTACGGCAACCGTTTCACCGTGATGTGCTGGGACATGAAGACGAACAAGAAGGCGTGGGACTCGCGCGAGATCCTGCTGCACGGAAAGCTGGTCGGCGGCGAGGGTTACGAGGTCGGCTTCGAGGAGGTGTTCATCCACGGGAACCTGGCGCTGATACACGGCCAGTACGACGTGGTCGCGCTGGACTGGACGCCGGGCACCGACCTGGACCAGAAGGGACGGAAGGAGAAGAAGTGGCACTTCCGCGTCCCGCTCGGCTTCGAGATTCGCGCGGTGGACATGTGCGGCGACGTGCTGGTGCTGTGCGGCCGGGGAAGCACGGTCGCGATCTCTCCCATGACCGGAGAGATCGTCTGGGACTCTCCCGAGATGGGCGAATTCTACGCCGGTCCGTTCTTCCACAAGGACACCGTCTTCACGGTGAGGAAGAGCCCGTCCGAGGTGTCTTTCCGGAAGGTGGGGTCCGGAAGGATGCTCTGCCGGCTCAGCCTGCCGGGCCTGACGACGAACCGGAAGCACCCGATGTACGCGCTGGAGGGCACCGGGCAGAACCCGGCCGCGGCCGAATCGGTTGAGGAATACCCGGTCGCCTTCGCGGAGGGACACCTGGCGGTGTCCGACGGGCTGACGTACCACGTGGTGGACTGCGAGCGCAGGGCCATCCGGTGGTCGCGGGGCGCGACCAAGCTCGACATGTCGCAGGACGCGTCGTACCGGATGTGGATAGACAGCGGGAAGCTCCTGGTGCTGAAGCCCTACTACGCGGTGCTCGAGAATGCGGTGTTCGACCTGGCCTCCGGCGACATGCTCTGGCGAAGGCGCGAGGGTGGCAAGAAGATGGATCAGAAGCTGAAGAACTACGCCGAGGCGGACAAGGATGCCCCCGGCGGCCAGGCGGCCACCGGCCTGGTCTTCAGCTCGATGACGTTTCTCGATGGCAAGGTGTACGGGGTGAAGTACCAGATGGGGGCCACCAGCATCGAGCTGGTCGGCATGGACCCCGCCAGCGGCAACGAGATCATGAAGGTGAAGGAAGGCGGCTACGGCGACCCGGAGGCGTACGTGAAGCCGAGCTGGAGCAAGGGCTGCGTGAACGTCCGCGTGCAGGACGGCAACAAGTTCGAGCTCTGGCAGGTGGACGTGAACGCGAAGAAGATCGTCCGGAAGCTCAAGGTGGAGGGTTACGGTCGGCTCGGCGAGTACGGAGACGCGTCCATGGTATGGCAGGGCCCGCACCTTGCCGTCTGGGCCTTCGACAAGCGCGTCGTCACGACCCCGTAATAGAGTGACAGGTTGCTCTATTACCGGTGACCGTCGTAATAGAGTGACAGGTTACTTCATTTCTGCCATTTTCCGCGGCCGGGGACGCACTGTCCCCTCGCTCATTCTCGGGGCTCATCAATGGAATGGAGCCCCTCCGAGGACACGGCTCGATCGACTAATGTAGGGCCTTCGGCCCGTCGGCCGACCCGTGAACCCGCTCGGGACCAGCGCGTCCCCGGCTCTCGCCAGCACCCCGCAGTACAGCCGCCCCGACCCCTCAGCAAATGGTAGCTGTCCCCATTTTCCTGTGCCTGCCGCCTGCTTGCGTTCGCCCATACCCCGGGGTATAGTGGATCGGAGGCGGAACATGCGAAACGATGATCATTCACCCCCGCTGGGCAGGCGGGATTTCCTTCGGGTGCTCGCCGGAGCCGCCGCCGCCGCGGTGTTTCTTCCCGGGGAGGGGTGCGGCGACAGCCGAAGAGATTCAAGAGATCAAAGCGGCAGGAAAGACAGAAAGGGCAAATCCGTGGTTGGCTACTGTACCGATCCCATCTATCACAAGCACCTGGCCGGCATCCCGCACGTGGAACAGCCCGCCCGGCTGGTCGCGATAGACAAGAAGCTGAAGGAGAGCGGGCTGTCGGAAAAGGTCACGAAGATCAAGGCGGCCGCGGCGGACACCGCACGCATAGAGGCGGCGCACGACAAGAAGTACGTCGCGAAGGCGGCGGCCGAGATCAAGGAGGGGAGGCGCCAGCTCTCGACCGGCGACACCATCGTTTCGAAAGACTCCCTGGACGCGGCGCTCTGGGCGGCCGGGGGCGCCATGGCCGCGGTGGACGCCGTCATGGCCGGCACGGTGAAGAGCGCGTTCTGCGCCGTCAGGCCACCGGGCCATCACGCGACGCCGAACAGGGGAATGGGCTTCTGCATATTCAACAACATCGCGGTCGCGGCGCGCTACATCCAGCAGAAGCACGAGCTGAAGAACGTGCTGATAGTGGACTGGGACGTCCATCACGGCAACGGCACCCAGGACATATTCTACAGCGATCCGAGCGTGCTCTTCTTCAGTACCCACCAGCACCCGTTGTATCCCGGGACCGGGCCGGCGACGGATATCGGCGCGGGCCGCGGCGCGGGGTATACAATCAACTGCCCGATGCCGGCCGGCACCGGGGACAAGGAGATCATCGTGGCGTTCGAGAAGAAGCTGCTTCCCGAGGCGAAGAAGTTCAAGCCGGATTTCGTCCTGATATCCGCCGGGTTCGACTCGCGTGTCGGTGACCCGCTCGGCGGATTCAAGGTGACCGACGATGGCTTCGTCCGCCTCACGAAGATGGTGATGGATATCGCGAACGAGTCCGCGTCGGGAAGGATCGTGTCGCTTCTGGAGGGCGGCTACAATCTCGAGGGTCTGGCCGCCGCCGTCGCGGCGCACATCGGCGCCCTTGGCGCGGCGTAGACCGCCGTTCCTGCCTGTGAAGAGGAGGATCACGAACATGCTCAATATACTGCCGTCACCGCGGGAAATGACTCCGAAGGAGGGAACGGCCGATCTCCACGCGCTCGCCCTGCCGAAGAAATGCCCCTTCGACTACGAGGTGATGTACGAGCTGTGGAGCGACTCGGGTGGCCGCGGGGACGGAAAGGACGGGCAGCTCGCGTTCGTCGGCGTTGACGGGCTGGACGACGAGGGCTATATCCTCTCCCTCTCCCCCGGAAAGGCGGAGATCGGTCACTCCACCCCGCGCGGCGCGTACTACGGCTTCGTCACGCTGTGCGAGCTGATGAAGACGCACGGGCACAGGGTTCAGTGCGTCGAGATCGAGGACAGCCCTCGCATGCCGGTCAGGGCCGTCACGGATGACCTCTCGCGCGGGCAGATCTCGACGCTGGCCAACTTCAAGTCCATCATCAAGCGGCTGTCGCTCTTCAAGATCAATCTGTACATGCCCTATATAGAGGACGTCCTCAAGTTCGACTGCGAGCCGGCGATCGGGAAGTACAGCGACGCGGTGTCCCGCGCGGAATGGCGGGAGATCATCGAGTACGCGAAGGACTACTTCGTGGAGGTCCGCCCGATATTCAACACGCTCGGCCACTGGGACCGCATCGTGCCGCTCGAGGAGTACCAGCACCTGATGCTTCCGGTCCCTGAGACGGCAAAGCGCAAGGTTCCCGCGGTGCTGGACCCGGAGCACCCGGAGGTCCGGCCGCTCCTCTCCCGGCTGCTCGGCGAGATGGTGGACGTGTTCGGCAAGGGGATGCTGCACGTCGGCGGCGACGAGCCGGTGCATCTCACCGATGTGCACGGGCCGGACAAAGCGGGCAAGCTCTACACCGGCCACTACAAGTGGGTCCACGGCGAAGTTGCGAAGCTCGGCTGCACGATGGCGATGTACGCGGACATGTACGCCACCGTCTGGGGGAAGTACGCGGTGGGTGTCGAGGCGGCGGCCGACCTGCCCCGCGACGTGAAGATGGTCTACTGGAGCTATAGCCCGGACAGCGAGTACTCCGGGATGCAGCGATTGATGGGCATGGGTTTCGACACGTTCATCTCTCCCGCCACGCACAACTGCGCTCGCCTGTCGGCCGACCCCGACCTGGCATACCGCAACGCGAC
>CAYMFW010000029.1:0-16015 GCA_964389785.1 uncultured Planctomycetota bacterium | reverse complement strand
TGGACCGTGTCGCCGCCGGACGCGCGGCCGGCATCATGATGTCCAACTGGGGCGACGGGATGGACTGCGCCCGCGAGCTGGCGTGGACCGGATACGGCGTTGCGGCGGAAGTCGGCTGGGCCGCCGAACCGGCTCCCTACGAGTCGTTGATGCGCACCTTCCATCGGCAGTTCTTCGGGCTGGACGAGGACTTCGACTTCGCCCGTCTGGAGCCGCTGTACCGGAGCGATCAGTACTTCGGCAAGACCGACTTCGGCGAGGTGCGCCGCATACTGTGGCGGGAGTTCTGGAAGGACGCCCGGAAGGCGCCCGACGAATCGCTGAAGGAGCGTGCCTTCGACGGGCTGGTCTCGGTCGAAACGGCCCACGAGTATCTGCGCGCCCTCTCTCCGCGGCTCAACGAGGAGTGCTGGGCGTGCCTGGAGTTCGCCGGGAAGCGGACGGAATTCCTGGCGAGGAAGCTGAAGACGCTCCTCCCGGGCCCGTACCGCACGCGGGAGCAGGCGAAGGAAGCGGTTCCCGCCGTGAAAAAGCTCGCCGAGGAGTGCCGCGGCCTTCTCGCGCAGGCCGAGAAGAGATGGTTCGTTACGAACCGGCAGTCGCAATGGAAGTTCGTCGAGTCGAAATACCTCGACCTGATAGACAGCTTCGAGTCACTCGCCCGGTACTCGGATAACTGCGTGCATTTCGAGGGCGATGAGAAGTTTCTTCTGAAGGATTGAATGAGGGACGAATCATGACCGATCCCCATCTCGCTCCGATGGACCGAAGCGCGTGGCTGGGTATCCTCTGGCCCGGCTACAACCGGGGAAGCCTGTGGCTGTACAACGTACCCGAGGCGATGCACTCCCTGAAGGAGGGTCAGAAGAGGGCGTGCCACCAGCCGGAGTTGCGCTGGACATGGGAGGGCGACCAGCTTGTCGCGAAGACGGATCCGGAGAACGCGGACCCGCAGGCCCGCATCGAGCTGCGGCTGACGCAGGACGAGTACGGCTTCCTGATGACACTCCGGGTCACGAACGTGGGTGACGAGCCGTACATGGAGAGCGCGGCGTTCGACGCGTGCCTCCGTAACAACGCGGCCTGGAAATTCGCGGACCCGGCAGGCGAGAGAACGCTGGTCCGGAAGGGCGGCGCGTGGGTGTCGCTCCTGGACCTGTTCGGTGACGAGGCCATCACCCGCGCGCGCGGCATGAAGCTGGGACAGGAAGACTCCGTTTCCGACGAGGGTATCATCGTCCGCGTCGGCCAGGACGGTGCGCACGTGGTCGCGACCGCGTGGGACGAGGTGAGCGGCCTGGCCTCCAACCTGGGGCCGCAGATAAGCTGCCTGCACAGCGACCCGGCGCTCGGCCCGCTCGCTCCCGGTGAGACGGTCACGCGCCGCGGCCGGCTCTGGTTTGCAGAGTTAACTCTCGACGAGCTTCACGACAGGTACCGACAGGAGTTTTGACGCGGGGCGCGGAATGTCTCTTCGCTCATTCTCGGGGCTCATCAATGGAATGGAGCCCCTCCGAGGACACGGCTCGACCGACCGATGAAGGACCTTCGGCCTGTCGGTCGACCCGTGAACCCGCTCAGCGACATCCCGCGCCTCGCTGCTAGCGCTCTAATGTGACAGCGCAGGCCCGCTCCTTCGGTATCGTCGCGGTCACCGATTTCTTCCCGCGTTTCACGACCACCTCCATGCCGGCGGGGAACCCGGCGAGGAACACCCTCCCGGCGTCCATCGCCTCGTCCAGCACCAGGTCGTGTCGCTTCGTCTTCCCGGCCGGGTAACCGGCGACGAACACCAGGTCGTCGCCCCTCCGGGCGCAGATCACCCCGTCCGGCATCTGCTTTATGCGCGGCGGCGAAGCGGGGAGCGGATCACCCTTGTTTCCTATATGCATCAGCACTGCGAACCGGTCGATCTTCTCGTCCTTCAGCGGCTCCAGCTCGAGCCGCCACTGGATCGGATTGCGGCGCAGCGCCTTCGCGGAATGCCCGTCCGTCATGTTCTTCCCCGCGAATGTGTTCCGGTCGTTCGTGTCGTTCTCCACGAAGAAGCAGTAGTCGGGCCCGCCGATCTTCAGCCACCGGTGCTCCCGGGGAAGGAGCGCGTCGATCACCAGCCGTCCGTCGCCGTTCGTGACTACCGCGCGCGGGTCGCGCGATTCCAGTATCCCGTTCTTCCCGTCCCCGGCCAGTACCTTCTCGTTCTTCGTCATCGCCTTGTCGAAGCTGTGCAGCAGCCACTTGGAGCGCCAGGCGGGGTCGGTCTTTTCGATGAGGTCCACCACCAGCACCGCCTCCGGCTCCCGCAGGTACAGAAACTGCCGCGTCACGCGGGACACCTTCGGCGTCTGGCCCGGGATGCAGTAGACGGTGGAGTTGTACGCCGGCGTCAGGTCCGCCGCGACATAGTCGAACACCCCCTTCTCGGAGGCGAAGGACTCGATCGAGCTGCAGTAGTACTCCTTTCCCGGCACCGCCTCCTCCCGCCACTCGGCCAGCGTGGATATCGCGCTGCCGGTGGAGAACACCAGCCGCTGGCCGCCGTCGTTGTACTGGTGCCGCTTCCGGTCGGTCACCTCGCCCGGCTTTCGCACCAGCAGCGTGTTCCCGGAGACGCTTCGTATGTAATAGCCGACCCTGGCGTCCTTGTCGTACCCGCCGTACATCCCGGACAGCACCGCGAGCGGCGCATGCTTATATATGGTGAAATTGCCCCGGATCCAGTGGCCGTGGTGCGCCATCGCGTGCCCTGCCTTGAACGTGATGTGGGTGGACTCCGGTCCCCAGCCGCCCTTGCGCATCACCGCCAGGCCGGTCGAGTTCCTTCCGAACAGCTCCGCCTGAGGGAGATCTTCGAGACAATGGAGCTTTCTTTCCGGGGAGTACTCGTCCGGGCGCGGCACGTCCGCCGGATACGCGAACGGGATGTACCACGCGAACGCCCTTCTGTAGGGATGGCCCTTGCCGGTGAAATCCCTGAAGTGGTCCGCGAACGCGGCCAGGTACGGATCGCCGGTGACCGTTGCGAAGAAGTCGTGGGGGGGCTGCTGGAGAAAGTAGTCGGGGTCCACGCCGAAGAATATATCGCCGTATCTTATAAAATGGCTGTCCGGCCGCAGCGCGTACATGTGCCAGTAGCCGGTACGCCGGATAATCTCGCGGATGTCCAGGCCGTCTATCTTCCAGCTTCCCGTCGCCGAGTGCCAGCACAGGGCCGCGCGTGCAAACGGGATCGACCGGTTGCCGATCCAGTATGGATATCCGCCCGGCCATGCCTCCGCCGTTTTCAGCGCCTCCAGCCCCATCCTGTAGAGGGGCAGCATCTGCGCGCGGTATTCGTCCGCCTTCGGGTGCACCCGAAGCGCGAGCGCGCAAATCATTCCCCCGTTGCTTCCCGTGGTCCAGCGGTGCCACAGGGACGGCCCGGGTTTTCCGAGCCCGCCGAGTATCACGTCCAGGTGCTTTGCGAGTATGTCCTCGGCGTCCTTCTTCTGTGTGTCGTCCAGCAGGCCGGCGGACGCCAGCCAGTCGTAGGCGAGTGCGACCTCGTACAGGTCCGGCAGCTCCGGGCCCATCGGGCTGGTGATCTTCTGATCGAACAGCCGCTTCACCGCGTGCTCCGCGTCCTCCTTCTTCTGCGTCAGTATCCATCGCATCGCGGCGTGGCCGGCGCACTCCTTCGCCCGGTACTTCTCATCCTTCAGCCAGCCGTCGATCGCCTCTTCGACGAACCGGTCCGCGCGGGCGGTCTTTCGGGCCGTCTCGAACGAAGAGAAGCCCTTCGCGTTCCTCGGGCGGAATATCAGGCGGGGCGCGTCTTCAGCCAGCGGCGGCATCTCCGCGAAGGCGGCCGCGCACGCCGCCGCAAGTACCGCCGCGGCGAGTCCGTATCCGTATGCTCTTTTCATTACGCTCCTTTCGCGTTCGTAGGGTAGCAGGAAGTGCCCGCGCAGGGCAACGGCGAGGGACGGACGGAGATGGTAGACGAGGGACCCGCGTGATCGAACGCTCCGGGACGGCAACCGGCTACCGCTGATTCAGTGGAAGAGTTCCCTGATGGTGCGTTTCCGTTCCGCTCTGTTTCGCCGCCTCGCGGCGCTTCTTTTTCCTCTCGTTCTCTTTGTGCCTGGCCTGCTCTTCCTCGTACTTCTTAAGCATCTCCTCGTTCTTGAAGCCAGGGCACTGTTTGTGGTGTTCCCACATGTCATGGGGGTACTCGTACACGCCGCACCGCTCACCGAGGTTGAGACCGCAGCTGTGGCAGTGATGAGCGGGTTTGTGGGTGCGTTTCATATAGCTTATTTCCGCGTAAAGTATACCGCGAACCGGGGCCAGCGTCAACGAGGCGGGTCCTCCCTTTGATGCGAACGGCCGATTCTGGTATTCTGTACGTGTTCAATTCGCGCGGAATCACATTCCGACAGAAAGGAGCCGAAATGCGCATCCATCCCGTACTGCTGTCGATGTTCCCTGCCATCGTCCTTTTGGCCGCCGCCCACGCCGAGGAGTGGCACGTGCCGTACAGCCCGCCCTGCACCGAGCGGCAGAACGTGTTTGCGTTCACGCAAAAGCCGGCGGTGAAGATGGTCGGCAAGGACAGGTACGAGATCACCTTCGCGGTGAAGGGGTTCTGTGACGTGGCGGTGGGGCTGCTCGACAAGGACAATAAAGTCGTCCGGCATCTGGCGTGCGGCGTGCTCGGGAAGAACGCGCCGGAGCCGTTCCGGAAGGACTCGCTGTCCCAGAAAATATACTGGAACGGGAAGGATGACCTGCAGGCGTACGTGAAGGAGCCGGAAAAGCTGAAGGTGCAGGTGTCGCTGGGGCTGAAGGCGTCCTTCGACAAGCGGCTCGGGGGAAAGAGCCCGTACAACATCGCCGGGTTCGTGCTCGGCATCGCGACGGACGAGGAGGGCGCGTACGTGTTCACGCGGGGGCAGGGCAGTCACAACAACGTGCATCTCAGAAAATACGACCACGACGGGAAGTACATCGCCTCTCTGGCGCCTCCGCCCGCCAACCTTCCGAAGGAGAAGCTGGGGGGGAGGGCGTTCATAGAGTACGAACCGGGGAAGTTTGCGCACCACGGCCCCGAAATCGAGGCGGACATGGGCTACGACGGGAACGTCATCCCGGGGCTCGGCAAGAAGAGCGTCGCCGACATCCAGCCGGTCGTCTGCAGGAAGCGCATCTTCTTCTGCAACGCCGGTCCGGGACACCGTTCGGGCAACGTCGATTCGCTTCTCCACTACCAGTACACGGACGGCTCGACGGACGTGAGGGGGCTGAAGGGGCGGGTGTTCTACACCGGTCAGGCCAAGGGCGGGCGCGGGGTGGCCGAACACCTGTGGCCGCGCTTCGCCGCCTCGCCGGACGGGAAATGGATCTACATGGTGGGGCTGAAGGGACGCGAGGGGAGCGAGCCGGCGGTGCTCCGGCTCTCCACCGACGGGGACGATAACGCCGTGCCGTTCATCGGCGCCTGGAAGGAGGCCAGGAACCGTTTCTCCTACGAGATGGGGAAGGAGGACGGGCAGTTCAATAACCCGACCGGGATCGACACGGATTCCGCGGGAAGGATCTACGTGGCGGACCGGTACAACAACCGGGTCCAGATATTCTCCCCCGACGGGAAACACCTGAAGACGATCAAGATCGACCGGCCGGAGCTGGTCTGCGTCCACAAGAAAACGGGCGCGATGTACGTTCAGCACGTGGGACGGGTGCGCGGCAAGAGCGTCCAGCGGATCTCCAAGCTGAAGTCTTTCGACGATCCCACGGTGCTGTTCTACAAGGACGGGATACACACCAGCTCCATGGCGGTCGATTCATGGGCGGCGAGGCCGCGCATATGGATCGGCGGCGGCATCCACAACCAGGGATCCACCATCACTGCGCTGTATCAGGACAAGGGCCCGAGCGCGACCATGTTCGAGGACACCGGCAAGGACTTCAAGAAGCTGTTGGACTTCGACGAGGAGGCCGGAAAGGAGGCCGGCCGCAAGTACATAGGGCGGTGGAGCGGGCAGGTATTCGACCACGTGGTGTGCGATCCGACGCGGGAGCAGGCCTACTACAAGTGCTATCGGAACAACCCGTTCGTGTTCAGCCTGGAAACCGGCGAGAAGATCCGGCGGGTGCGCTTCCCGGGTTCGATCAACGACATCGCGTTCTGCAAGCGGGGGTACCTGCACGCGCACAACGACCCGGGCTTCTACATGCCGGGGGTGGGGCGGCTCGATCCGGACCAGGCGTCTCCCTTCAAGGATCACCTGGGGAAGACGCACAAGGAGTACGACGTGTACGCCGAGGTGCCCTACGACTACGGTGTGGAGCTTTCCGTGCCGCACAAGCGCGGCTGGATCGGCGGCATACCGGTGAAAGACCAGCCCGGCGCGAAGTATTTCCAGGACGGATTCGGCGTGAACATGATGGGTGACGTTGCCGAGCAGTCGAACATCTACTACGTGCCCAAGATGGAGGAGGAGGGTTGGTCGATGGCGGCGGCGGGCCGCATGGAGCGGGATCAGTCGGGAGAGCTGTCCGGGCCGAGCCGGTACCCGCAGTTCCTGAAGCAGATGCAGGAGCTGGAGAAGCAGGGCGAGCGGGTGTTCTTCATCCCGAGGCGGCCGGGGAGCCCGCTGGCGGGCGCGACGATATGGACGTACGATTCGTCCGGCGAGCTGCGCGAGAAGTGCGCGGTCATCGCCGGCGGCACAATGGCCGGCGTGCACATGGACGAGGACGGGGACCTGTACTTCACGGTGCTGAGGAACAAGATGGTGAACGGGAAGCCGTTCCTGGCCGGCCGGGGAGGCAACTTCGGCACCGACGAGCCGATCGACAAACACAACAGGAATCCGTTCGTGGGGGCGCTCGTGAAGTCGCGCCCTGAGAACGTCAAGTTCCTTCAGCCCCACGCGAAGGTGGCGCTGGACCCGGCGCCGACGCGACCGGTGGATGTGACGGGCGGCAAGGGCGGCAGCGCCTGGGTCGAGGGCGCGAAGTGGATCTATGCGGGGGCCGGACCGCAGTCGGCGGCGGGCTGTACCTGTCCGTCGATGCGTCCGCATCTCGACTGGTACAAGCGGACGTTCCTGCCGGAATCGTACCGGCACTCGATCGGCGTCGTGGACACGAACGGCAACCTGATCATGCATATAGGAAGCTACGGCAACTTCGACAGCGGCGACGGCCCCGACAGCATGATCCCGGTCGGCGGCGACAACATCGGACTGACGCTTCCCCGCTTCGTCTCCGGCACGGACAACTACCTGTGCTTCGACGACTGGGCCGAGAAGCTGGTGGTGCTGAAGCTCAGCTACCACGAGGAGGAATCGGCGGGCATTCAGTAGGTGAGGCGCCGTCCGTATGACGTTATTCCTGCATGTTGCGGAGAGGGCCCATTCCGGATAGAATATATGGCACTTCAGCCGGTGGAGAGCCATGACTGACCTCAAGATAAAGCGGAATAACCTGGACCTGGAGAACGGCGAAAAGGCCGTGGTCATCACCGTATCCGGGGTTGTCGATGGCGCCACCTTCGCGACGTACGAGGAGAATATGGAACTCCTCACCAGTCTCGGCGAATCGAACCTGATACTCGATTTCACCAAGTGTGTCTACATCAACAGCGCGGGCCTCGGCCAGCTGGTGGTGCTCGCCCGCCGGATCCGCGAGGAGGGGGGCCGGATCTACATGGGCGGCCTGTCCGCCAACGTGCGCGACACCCTCTGGCTGCTCGGCCTGCAGTCCGTCTTCGAGATCTACGACAGCATCGACCAGTGCGTCGAGGCGATACAGGACCGGCAGTTCGTGGAGGAGGAGAAGCTCGAGTACCCGCTGAAGTCCAGGTGCAAGGCCTGCGGCACCCAGTTGGTGATAAAGGAAGCGGGAACGTACCAGTGCCCCACCTGCATGAGGTACCTGTCCGCGGAGGAGAGCGGCAGGGTGCTCGCGTTCCGTCCGCTCGAATCCGAGAAGGTGGTCTGTCTCCTGCCGACCGACTTCGCCTGGAGGAACACGCTGTTCGACACGGCGCGCACCCTCGCCGCGCGCTGTGAGTTCGATAAGAAGACGACCAAGTCCCTCGAGGTCGCGATGGATGACGTCTGGAGCTTCATCGCCAAGCGCCGGTCCGACAAGAACGAGGTCTGCGAGGTGATGCTGCTCGGCGGGAAACGGCGCATCGTCGTGGGGTTCTCCCTCAACAGCAGGACCATCATCGAGGAGCGCACCCCGCAATACGAGCTGCTGGTGCGCTCGCTCAACGAGAACGTGGAGGACGTGCAGGTGCGTTCGATGCATCCCCAGGGCCAGGTGATACGGATCACCAAGTCCGCGGACGGGACCGGGGACGATTCCGGGAAATGACGAGCCCCGACTTCAAGGAATGGGAGAAGCGCATCGCCGATCTGGCCGGCGCCGGCTGGGCGGCCGTGCGCGATCTCATCCGCCGCGGCGGGAAAGCCGGGGCGGAATCCGACACCGACACTGACGTTCTGCCCGCGGACGAGGGAAAGAAGGAAGCGAGAAAGACGTACGGCGCGATAAAGTCGTATCGCCGGTCCCAGGGCCTCGGCCAGCTCCTGATGAGCAGGGGTCTCATCACCAGGCGCCAGCTTCAGGAGGCGTTCACCGCTCAGAAGCGGCTGCGCGCGGAAGCGGCCGACCGCCCGATGTGCGATCTGTATCTCAGCAGCGTGCTCGTGGACCTTGGCTTCGTGACCGAGGCCGACATGGCGCGCGTGCTTTCCGTGCACTGGCAGATACCGATTGTGGATCTTGCCCGGAGCAAGGTCAAGCAGGATCTGGTGGATCTGCTCCCGGGCGACCTGGCCCGGCGGTTCTGCGTGTTCCCCCTCGACAGGGTCGGCAAGGTGGTGATCCTGGCCGTGTTCGATCCGACCATCGAGGACATCATGACGTATATCGCCAAACGGATCGGACACAACGTGAAGCCCTCCATAGCCGTCCGGTCCAGCATTGTGGAGTTTCTGGCGTATTATTATCCGGACACCGGGGAATCGGAGGAGGAGCCCGCTGCCGAGGAGCCGGCCGCGAAGAAGCCGGCAGCGAAGAAGCCGGCAGCGACGGAGAAGCGGACCGGGACGGCGGACGGTGTCACGAAGGCCCTGCCGGTCAGGAAGGGCAAATTCGCCGGGCTGGCCGAGATCACGCTCGACCAGCAGGCGGAGACCTGGATCGCGGCGAAGATGCTGAAGGAGAAAGAGGCGTTGCCCGTGGATCCGGCGCTCATCGCCCTCTTCACGAAGAAGTAGCGCTTACGCCGGCAGAAACAGCCGCGTGCCTTCCTTTTCGAATCGAACCGTCACCTCGCCTTCGCGCGGCGCCCGTATCTCCACGGTCTCCGTCGCCGGATCGTACGCTCCTCCGTCCGCCGTGCCGGCGCGCGGCCCGTCCGGGTGCGGCAGACGCAGCAGAAGCCGCTCCGGCGCCCGGTCGGGCAGGAAGGAATACCGGGCCGCTATCACGCCGTCCTTCGCGTGCGACTCGACCGCCAGGGAGAACGGTCCGAAGTGGGACGCGACGTTCTTGAGCGCGATGCGCTTCCCGTCCGCCAGCCACGCGCGCGGCACCGCCCTCAGGGCGCGCAGGTTCCTGCCATCTTCCATATAGAGCATCCACCGCGTCTCCATCAGGAACCAGCCCTCCTCAGCCGTCTTGTGCGGGCTGACGTGGTACAGGTGTTCCCAGAACGTGTACGTCTCGCGGTCCGCCAGCGCCGCGAACCCGTTGTAGTATCTCTTCAGGAACGGCTTCACCTCGCCGCGCGCCAGGTGCGCGTGGTCGTGCCGATTGTAGTACGGCTGGCTGAACGGCACGTTGTGTATCCTGGCCAGGGCCGCGTCCGACTTCATCAGCACGTCGGTCATGTACTCGTCCGGCTCCAGCACCTCTCCGAACACCAGCCAGAGCGGACCGATGAGCGAATCGCGGCACGCGAACGTGCCGTGGGAGAAGCAGGGCTCTCCCTCGCACAGTAGCATCTGCGCCCCGGTGTCCTCCGCCCACGCCGGCGCGGTCTGCACCCAGGTGCCGTCACCCATCGGCACCACGGGCGAGCGGGCGATGCATTCCGCGAGCGCCGTTCGTACGTAATCGCGGAACTCCTCCGTGTCCTTCCGGATGGGCGCGGCCTCGCGGGGATCGATCGCCTCCAGCCACTCCGCCGTCCGCTTCAGCCCCAGGTGGGCCAGCGCGCTGTTCATGAAATACCTGGTCGGGTCCTCCGGGTCCGCCACCTTGCCGTCCAGCATGCCGTACCCGCGGCCACGCAGTTCCTCCCGCTTGTTTCTCCCGTACCAGTCGAGCAGGAAACGGCACGCCTCGAGCGCCTTCGGCGCCACCTTCCGCGCCCATTCCAGGTCGCGGGTGAACCTGACGTGCTCTCCTATCATCGCGAGCATTCCGCCGGTCTCCAGCATGTAACCGTGGAAGTTCTGGACGAACCCGTCCTCGCGCTGCTTGGCAAGGAAATACTCGATGCCCCGTCGCGCCAGGTCGTGACGTCCCATGGAGTCGAGGAACCGGACGATGCCTATGCTCTCCGATCCGATAGGGGTGTAGACGCCCACCACCGGGGTCACCGGTGCGTCCGGCTCCCGTCCGTAGTGCACCAGGTCCAGGTGCAGCAGCCCCGCCTTCACCATCCGCTCCACGCGCCGCTCCGGCAGCTCGATCCGCGCCGCCTTCGCGAGCTTCTTCCGCCAGAAGGCGCGGCACTCGCGCAGCCGGGTGTCGAACTTCGACTCCGACAGCAACTGGGCGCGCACCGGCGGTATCGGCCGGTGCGGCACGGCGAACTCCAGCGTCGCCTTCGCCCCCGGCTGGAGCAGCACCGCCGACTCCGGCTCCGCGGCCGGCTCCCCGTTCAGCTTCGAGACGCAGTACACCGTGTCCGGGCCGAACAGGGAAAACCCCATGTCGGCGTCGTAGCTGTGCATGGGGAAGAGCCCGCGGGCGATCGTCGGAGACCGGAACCACGCGTAGGCCGGCGCCTTCCCGGTATTGGTCGCCTCCGCCCTCACGCGGAGCACCGTCTCCTCGTCCCGCGCCAGCTCCTCCGGCTCCCGCCGCTCGGCCTCCGCCTGCTGTTCCGGCGTGAGCGCGTGCCCCCGGGAATACCGGTCCGCCACCAGGTAGTGCGTGCCGCGCAGCCGTTCCTCCTTCAGCGGCGTCTTCTCGGTGGTGACGAAGGCGATCAGCTCGTACTCGATGTCTCCGTCCGCTCCCCTGCCTCTCAGTATCGGCAGGCAGTGCTCGTCCAGCCGGCGGGACACCGCGATCTCCACGCCGCATCCCCGTCCGAGAGAGAAGTCGTAGCCGAGTACCTGCTCCTTCCCCTCGACGGGAAGGGTGACGTCCATGCCGTGGAACCGGGGCTTGATCCATCCCCAGTATCCGCCCGGCCAGTGCGGCGCGATCTCGAACACGCGAATATCGCGGCTGATGCCCAGCCACGTCTGGCATTCCAGCTTTCGCACCCGCCGGGCCGCGCGGTCGTAGGTCTCCTCCGGTTCCTCTTCGATCGCGTCGAGACAGCTCTCGAGCTTCTTCCGCTCTATCGTCCGCGCGATGTCGTCGTACGACCGGGAATCGCCCGCGGCCGTGACGGCGGCGCCGAAGTCAGGCAGGAATATCGGGTTCTCCTTCGTCACGTCCCGCAGGAAGAAGGTGAAATCGTGGTCCTCGGTCCGGACGGTCACCCTGGCGGCCTTCCCGCCCGGGAGCACGTTCGCCTCGGCGAATTCCAGCTCAAGCCGGGGCGGCTCCGTCCCGCCCAGCTCGAACGAGCCGCTCCCCGCCAGGCGGCCGTGGGCCGTCTCCACCGTGCCCCTGACGGGGCCCGACTTCCACACCACCGCAACGCGCGAATCATCCATGACAGACGCTCCGATTGACCGTCGATCCGATTGTTTCCAGACACGTATTGTGGTACTTTGCGGAAAGAAATGCAAACCGGAGGACGCAGTATGTTTCCGGGTTCTTTCCGGACCGCCGTTATTCCCGCCTGCGCGCTGGCCGTTGCCCTCTTCGCCGTGTCCCCGGCCGGCTCCGGCCTGGTAGACGGGAACACCGGCAAGAGCGGCATCGTCGGCAAGTACACCTGGGAGGTGAAGAAGAACAGGCGGAAGTACGAGGAAGGGCTGAAGCGGATAAACTGGTACCGGAAGACGGCGGGGCTCGAGGAGATGAAGCTCGACGATGCGCTGTGCATGGCGGCTCAGCAGCACGCGGATTATCTCACCACGAACAGGCTGCGGCTGTCCCACAAACAGAACCACGGGGCGCCCGGTTTCACGGGGGTGGAGTTCTCCGACCGGGTGAAGTTCTTCGGTGGCAAGGGCGCTGTGTTCGAGTGCATCTCGACCAATCCCGATTTCAACAAGGCGGTGGACGGCCATCTGTCGTCCGTGTATCACCGGCTGCCGTTCATGAATCCTGACTTCGACCGCGTCGGTCTCGGCGTCGGTCCCCGGGTCTCCGTCGCCGACTTCGGGTCCGGCGCAAGGAAGAGAGATGGCGCGCCGGTGCTGTTTCCGGCGGACGGACAGAAGGGAGTGCCGCCGTTCTGGGTGGTGAACGAGTCGCCGAACCCGGTGAGCCAGTTCGGCGGGCCGGCGATCGTCGGGTATCCGGTATCCGTCCGGTTCTACGAGTCGGTCGAGATAGTCTCCGCCGGGCTCAGGACCGGCGGCGGCACGGTGCCCGTCTTCGTGCTCGACAGGAACAACGATCGCGTGAAGCTTCTCAAGAAAGAGGTGTTCCTGCTGGCGAAAGAGCCGATGAAGCCGCTCACCTCGTACGCCGTGTCCGTTACCGTGAAGCTCCGGAAGCGCGAAGAGCACGTCAGCTGGACCTTCACCACATCGTCCGACAAGCCGCCGAAGAACGTGAAGCGGCGAGGCAAGTGAGCGGCATGGGACCCGACCGGGAGATCGATCCCCGCGCGGTGGATTGCCTCCTCACCCTCGAATACATCCCGGCGCCTCTTTCCATATACAGGGGATTGCGCAAGGACCCCGTCCGCTGGCCGGACGCCGTCCCTTCCGCCATGGACGTTGCCCCGTCCGCGGCGAGACTGCGCCAGCTTCTCCGTGAATCGGTCATCGCCTGCCTGGAGGGCGACGAGCCGCCGGGGGTGTGGCTGAGCGGCGGGCTGGACTCCAGCGCGATCGTCGCAATGATGGCGGACCTCGGCGCGGACCCGATACGGACGTTTTCCGTCGGCTTCGAGGAGGAGTCGTACGACGAGCTCCGGTTCGCGCGCATGGTGGCGAGCCGGTTCGGCACCGCGCACGTCGAGTTCGTCATGGAGCCGCCGTCGCCTGACCTGGTGCGCCGCGCGGTCGCGGGCCTCCGGGAGCCGCTGGCGGACCTGGGGTTTCTGTCTACGTTCGTCGCGGCGGAGCGCGCGTCGAAGGATGTGAAGACGGTCCTCTCCGGCGAGGGGGCGGACGAGCTTCTGGGCGGATACGACTGTCATGTCGCGGCGAAGGTTGACCGGGCGTACCGGATCCTCCCCGGCTGGGTCAGGCGCTCCCTGGCGCGCGGACTGCCGGGCGCGTTCGGGTCCTCGAGGAAGAAGCGCGGGCTGAGGAATACCGCGGCCCGCTTCGCCGCGGGGGCGGCCCTTTCGCCGGACATGGGCCACCTGAGGTGGAGGGTGCATCTCGACGATGAAGCCAGGAACGCGCTCTACACCGACGAGCTGAAGTCGCGGCTCGACGGCTGGGACCCCCTCACCGACGCGGACGGCAACCGGCTGGCGCACGACGACTTCGAGAGCGCGCTGCGGGCGGACCTGGAGAGCTACCTTCCCGGCTCGATGCTCGCCAAGGCGAAGAGCGCCGCCGTGGCGAACGGGCTGGAGGTGCGGTTTCCGTTCCTCGAGGAGCCGCTCGTCGAATTCGCCCGCGGCCTGCCCTCGGACATGAAGCTGAGGGGATTCAGCCGCAAGCACGTGCTGAAGGAGGCGATGAAGGATCTCCTTCCGCGGGAGATACTCGAAAAGAGGAAGGAGGGCTTCAGCGTGCCGATGAAGCACTGGCTGAGGGGCAGCCTGAGGCCGCTCCTCACCGAGGTCCTTTCGGAGGAGCGGATCAGGGAACGGGGCCTGTTCGTGCCCGCCGCGGTCGCGAGACTGGTGGAGCAGCACCTCTCCGGCGCCCGCAACCACTCCCACGTCCTCTGGGCGATGATCGTCCTCGACCTCTGGCTGTAATCAGTAGAGAAGCCTGATTCGCGACGGCCGCGCGCGCGGGGGCATCGGGATCGATACCTCCACGGTCTTCTTCGATCGCAGACCGGCTACGCGCAGCTCGGCCGCGCCGATGAACTCGTCCCTTCCGTCGAAGTACTCGCAGCGCACGCACCCCCGGCCCAGGGCCTCCACCGCGAGCCTGTGTTCGAGCGCTCCCTGGCGGACCTCGTCGTACAGCCGCTGGAGGGAGGCGTCGTCCGCCGGGAATTTCTCCGCGCGGGTCAGGTCGAGAACCATGTACTTCCCGCCGGGGCCGAGCCCCTTCGCCTTCACCGTGAAAAATTCCTTGTAGGGTGCCGCGTCGAACGCCACGCTCCCGGGGTCGATCGGCAGCATGTCGCGAAACATTCCCGCGAGCCGGTCCCGAAACAGAAAGACCGCGATTCCCACGATGAAAACGGCCGCCGCTCCTCCGATGATTCCCGCCCGTACCTTTTGCCATGCGGTCCGGGTCTCCGTGCGCGGTATCGTCTTCGTGCCGATGGTCCGGCTCCTGACCTCGACCGTCCCTCCCTTTCCTATCGTGTAGACGGCCTGGGTCTCCTTGCCGTCACCGTACTCCACGCTCCTCAGCGTGGAAAAGAGCTTCTGGCGGTCACCTGGAGGAAAGGCCTTCAGGAGCTGCTCCAGCATCCGGGACACGTGCTCCTCCGGGCCGGCGCCGATTTCGACGCTGTTCGACGGCGTGTTCTCGGCCAGCAGGCTGAACGAGCCGCCGTCGGTCTCCAGCGAGAACCGGAGATGAGCCGACGCGGCGAACCGCACCCACTCCTCGAGCTTCCCGGCCACGCCCGGGATTCCGGGAATCGGTCCTTCCACTATCCCGTCTATGAAATAGGTGCCGGTGCGCTTCTCGGGCATGACGAATACTACCGGTTGAGCTCGGGAACGGCGCTGAGGGTCTTCCAGTCTTCCATATCGGGGTTCCAGACGAACGAGGAAAGCGTGATGACCCGATCCCGATACAGCTCCTTCAGCTTCTCGAAATCCACCGGGCCCTGAGTGTCGCCGTTCGCCATGTAGTACCATTCGCCGCCGGACGGCTCTTCTTCCCGTCCGGCCGCGGCCGTCGCGGCTCCCGCGGGCGCAGGCCTTCTCTCCGGAAGACTCAGCGGCCGGCCGGTGTCCGGGAGGGCTTCCGCTCCCCGCGTATCGATTTCCAGGACCGCGTCGTGCGTGTCGAGACGATTGACCGCGTGGCGCCGGAACGCCTCGTTCTTCATCTTTTCCTGACGGAGCTGTTCGCGAAGGCGGCGGCGTTCGCGATAATGCGCCTCGTGCTTCTCGCGCTCCTCCTTGAGGTTAGGCAGCACCGCCACGATGACGATGCCGATCAGTCCCAGGAAGAAGCCTCCGAAAAACCATCCGACCGCGCTTCTTCCCTTGTGGTTCGCTATGGCGGCGGCTGCCCCGCCGCACACGAGCAGGATAATGAGGGTCGGGAAATTTGCCTCCATATGCTGTACCCCAGTTCTCCTTCAACAGCCTCACAGAACGTATCTTATGCCTCAGTCACAGAAGTAAGTCAAGCACCAGCCAGTTGTGAAGGAAGTGCATTATCATCGACGGATAGAGACTGCGCGTCCGCCATTTCGTCCACCCCAGAGCCATGCCGACCAGGAACAGGTACGGGAGACTGGGGATGGTTCCGTGAAGGGCGGCGAAGAGGGCGGATGCGAGCATCAGGGCCCTCCGGGGCGGGAGCGCGGTCATGAGCCAGTGCTGAATAAG
>CAYMFW010000028.1:24951-34070 GCA_964389785.1 uncultured Planctomycetota bacterium | reverse complement strand
GGCTTGTCCTTGCCGTACTTCGTGACGCCGATGGTGACCTGTATGTCGCGGAGGTCGCTCTCGCCGTATGTCGCCGACGTCATGGTGTCTACGTAGTCCCTTGGGATCGGGATGATGTCCAGCTTGTTCCGGAACAGGTGTGCCACGGCGACCCAGACGATGCCGGTGTCGAGGGTTCCCATCACGACGTCGTTACAGCGCTGCTGATGGCCCTTCGTCTCGACGCGCACGTTTTTCATGATGTCCTCCCCGTACGGCTGTTTCGCGAGCATGTGTTTGACGATCTGTCCCGAGGTGGAGTACGTCTGGTTGCCTATGCCGACGCGGAGTCCCGGCGCCGCCAGGTCCTTCAGCTCCTTGATGCCCTTGGGGTTGCCTTTGGGCACGATGATGACCACGTCCATGTACGCCACCGCTTTCCATGTGTCTATCAGCCCTTCCTTGGCGCCGAGCGGCATGAACGGGTCGTGGCAGACGTAGATGTCGCCCTTGGGGGTGTTCCGGAGCTGTTCGAACAGCTCGCCGGACCCGCCCGGGGATATGATGATCTTGTCGTCCGATACCTTCTTGTACCGTTCAATCACTTCCTGCATGGGCGCGGTCATCGACCCGCCGCAGAAGACGATCACCTCGCCCGCCTCGTACTGGGGTCTCAGCATGACGACTATCGCGACGGCGGCGATCGCCAGAACCACGACGATTATCACAATCTTCACTGCCTTCATATCTTTCTCCGTTCTGTTGGTTTACTCAAACAAAAACCCGGCAGGGAGCGGGGTGTTCCTGAGCGGGCCCCTTTCATCGGTTGGTCAAAGCTCGTCCCCGGAGGCGCCCAATTTCCTGTTGGCGCCGAGAATGAGCGAAGGTATACCCCGCTTCCTGCCAGGTTCATATCCAAGTACTTTATCAAAACGCCCTCCTCGATTACCAGCTGTAGACCGCTCCCACGGTCAGCGTCTTCTTGTCGTCGAACAGCGTGTATGCGTCGTCCAGGTTCTCGATGTCTTCCGCCAGCAGGTTCTCCACCTTGACGTATACTCTCAGCGAGTCCGCGGCGGAGACGGTGATGCCGGCGTCCAGCTTCGTGTAGTCTTCCAGCTCCGTCGTGAGCCCGTTGGGGTCGTCCGCCGGCGCTCCCGCTTCCGGCTTCCAGCTCCAGGCCTCCCGGTCGTATGCCGATCTCAGGCCGGCATACCCGGTGATGCCGATCCGGTTGGCGGCGTGATAGGACGCCACCACCTTCAGGTACAGCGAGGCCCCGGGGCGGTAGGGGAGCTGGCGCCCGGTGCTCCTGTCTTCGTTATCGGTCCGGGTGTAACCGGTTTCCACGCGGAGATACCGGCTGACCTTCATCCGAAGGTTCAGTTCTCCCCCGTACACTTCCGCGTCCTTTATGTTGGTGCGGCGCCAGACGTCCTTCGTCGGATCGTCCGCCCAGGGCCCCTCGTACACCGGAACGATCATGTCGTCGATGTCGCTGTAGAACCCGTACAGCATCACCTGAACCCGCTCGTTGGGCTCTCCCTCGAAGCCGAGGGTGTACGTGGTGCTGTACTCGGGATCCAGGTCCGGGTTGCCGAATCGGAGCGCCGCGCCGCCGTGGCCGTACCCCTCCTCGTGCCGCTCCTGCACCGTGGGCGCGTGGAACCCGCAGCCCACCGAGGCGCGTATCCGGAAGTCCTTCCGGGGCGTGATGAGGACGGACGCCTTCGGGGACAGCGCCGGTTCGATATCGTACACCTTGTCGTAGCGCAACGACGTGGTGAGGGAGAAGTACTCGTTGGCGGCCCATTCGTCCTGGACGAAGAGCCCGGCGGTGTCCTGGTCCTTCTCCTCGACGGCCGTGCGCACGAATTCGTTCCAGCGGTAGTCGGCGCCGCCCAGAAATGTGTTGCGTGGGTTGATTCGCCAGACGGCGTATATCTCCGGCTCGAAGATCGTATTCGACTCGTCGCTGATCGCCGACTCCCATCTGGAGTACACCAGGTTCGCGTTGATATCCACCGACGGGGACACCGCGCAGGAGAGGCCGACCGCCGGCGTCGCCAGGTGGCTCTCCTCCCAGACGCCCCGGAAATCGATCGTGTGGTGGACCCAGTTGAAGCTGGCGTACATGCTGGCGGAGTCCGACAGCTTCGCGTCCATGCGCGTGGAGATATTCATCCGGTCGTATCCCATGTGTCCTACCCGATGGGCGGGCGCCTTCAGCGGCGCGCCCTCCGATTCCTCCCAGTTCAGGAACGTGGAGAACCGCACCCGCTCACCCGCCGGGGTGAAGAGGGACAGGCTGCCCTCGTATCCCCTGTAATCGGTCACCTGCGACACCGCGCTGCCGATGCTGCCGCCGAACCGGTTGCCGCACTTGCGCGTGACGATGTTGACGATGCCGCCGATGGCGTCCGAGCCGTACTGGGCGGAGGCGGACCCGCGCATCACCTCGATTCTCTCTATGCTCTGGGGAGGGATGAAGTCGACGTTCTGGCCGGTGTGGATATGCTCCGTGACCAGCCGCACGCCGTCGACCAGCACCAGGGTGTAGTTGGGGGGCAGGCCGTTCAGGCTGATGACACTGCGGTCGGGAAGCCCGCTTCCCGTCCCGGTCTCCACCGCGACGCCGGTGGCGTATTCGATGAGGTCGCCGACCGAGGACGGATTGAGCTCCTCGATGTCTTCCCGGCCGAGAACCTCGACGAAATCCGGCGTCTCGCTGAGAAGCATCTCCCGGCGCGACGGGGTGATGACCATGTCTTCCAACTCGACGGTGTCCGTCAGACGCTCCTGCGGCGTATCCTCTCCGGCGTTCGCGTTCATCAGCATGCACAGGGACAGCACTACGCCGGTTCCCGGCGCAAGTCCCCATTTCGCCATCGATTCCTCCTTCTTCGATCTTCCCACGGAAGCATGGCATGATATTGGCGGTATATACGGAGATCGAAGTGAAAGGGGACATGGAATCACACGTGATTCGCGCGAGACCGAACCGGACGCGTCACCGCGTCGCTCATAGAGGCAACAACCACTATGGGCTCCGCAGAGGAGGGAGGATTCGGGATGTCGAAAGGGACGGCTGTGTGGGTGGCGTGTGCCATGGTGACCGCGTTCGGTGGAAGGGTTGCGGCAGGGGAGAGGGCGGGGATCGATCTGGGCGATATGGTGGTGACGGCGACGAAGTCGGCAAAACCGGAATTCGATACGGCGAGGACCGTGAACGTCCTGACGTACGACGAGCTCCAGATGATCAAGCTGGCGCGCACCATGCCGGAGTTCCTGAAGGAGATACCGGGCGTGATGGTGCAGAAGACGGGGCACGGCCAGGGTTCCCCCTACATCAGGGGCTTCACCGGGTTCCGGACGCTTTTCATGATCGACGGCATCCGGCTGAACAACTCCACCTTCCGCGACGGGCCGAACCAGTACTGGAACACGGTGGACCCGTTCACGATCGGGCGTATGGAGCTGGTGAAGGGGCCCGGCAGCGTTCTGTACGGGACCGATGCGGTCGGCGGCACCGTCAACGCGATCACCCTGACGCCGGACATACCGGCGGAGGGGGCGCGGACGGGCGGGCGGCTGTACACCCGGTACGCGAACGCCGAGGAGTCGCTGCTGGGGCGGGTCGAGGCGGAGGGCGGTTTCGACGGCAGGTTCGGGTTCGTCGCGGGCGGCTCGTTCAAGCACTTCGGCGACCTTCACGGCGGCCGCGAGGTGGGCCTGCAGAGGAAGACCGGCTACGACGAGACGGACGGGGACCTGAAGCTGGTGTTCCGGCCGAAGCCCGACGTGACGGTGACGTTCGCGCATCAGACGGTCAACCAGGACGACGCGTGGCGGACGCACAAGACGACGTCCGGCATCAGATGGAAGGGCACCACGGTCGGGGACGAGCAGAAGCGGATACTCGACCAGGACAGGAATCTCACCTACCTGCGCTGCGAGTGGGAGAAGACGGGCCGGTTCGTCGACGCGGTGCGCGCGACGGTGTCGTACCACCTGCAGGAGGAGGAGCAGTACCGCCTGCGGGCGAACGGCCGCAGCGACATCCAGGGCGTGGACGTCGGGACGACGGGCCTGTCGCTTCAGCTGGAGAGCCCGAGCTTGCTGGGGAGGTGGACGTACGGGGTGGACGTGTACCGGGACGACGTAGATTCGTTCAGGAAGGACTGGAACGCGGACGGCACCTTCAGGGGGGCATCCATACAGGGGCCGGTGGCCGACGAGGCGGGGTACGATACCTTCGACGTGTACGCCCAGCTCGAGATACCGGCCGGGCAGAGGGTCGACGTGATCCTGGGGGCGCGCTACACGTCCGCGTCGCTCGACGCCGGCGCGGTGGAGGACCCGGCGACGGGCAACCGGATATCCCTCTCCGACGACTGGAGCACGGTGGTGGGCAGCGCCCGATTCTTGTGCCGGATCGACCCCGAGGACACGTGGCACCTGTTCGGCGGCGCCTCGCAGGGCTTTCGCGCGCCCAACCTCTCCGACATGACGCGCCTGGATACGGCGCGCACCGACGAGATCGAGACCCCGTGCACGGACCTCGATCCGGAGGAGTTTCTTTCGGTGGAGGCGGGCCTGAAGACGAAGCAGGAGAAGTGGACGGGGACGGTCGCGTATTTCTGCACGTTCATCGACGACATGATCGTGCGAACGCCTACCGGCAACGTCATCGACGGCGACAACGAGGTCACGAAGCAGAACTCCGGCGACGGCTACGTGAACGGCGTCGAGCTGTCGACCTCCTACTCGTTCCTTCCGGGTCTCGTCGGCTCGCTGGGGCTGGCGATGATGTACGGCGAGGTGGAGACGTATCCGACTGCCGCACCGGCGAAGGAGAACGAACCTCTGGACCGGCTCATGCCGGCGACCGGTCATGTGTCGCTCAGATGGGACCCGCCGGAGCACAGGTTCTGGGCGGAGCAGACGGTGACGGTCGCCGACAGGGCGGACACACTTTCGACCAGGGATGAGGCCGACACGCAGAGGATCCCGCCCGGCGGCACCCCGGGATACGCCGTGGTGACGATCCGGGGCGGCTGGCGGATACTGCCCACCGTCAGCGTCATCGGCGCGGTCGAGAACGTCACCGATGAAGACTACCGAATTCACGGGTCGGGGCAGAACGAGCCGGGAAGGAACTTCGTTCTCTCGATCGACTGGAGGTTCTGACCTCCGGTAAATCGGAGTCTCTGCATCCGGTTTCTGAGGGTCCGCGCAGGCACTGGATTGCGCATATCATTCCGGATAAATCCTTTACACCGTTTCTCGTGCGTCGAAATCTCCCTGGCACGCCTGTTGCAATCTTCCTGTCCGGTAGAGAGGCGCATATTCAAGGAAACGGAGGATATGAAGGTCAGCAGCGGGCCGAATCGGGACCCTCCGGTGAGACAATCGGCACGGGTGGTCGTGTTCGGAAGGAAACGTAACCAGGGAGGAATGATGAGAAAGCTGTGGATGATGCTTTTCGCGGCGCTGTTCGTATTGGGCAGCGTGCCCGTGATCGCGGGTGACGGGGATACAGGGGCGGCGGCGGACGAGACCGGCGCGGCCGAGGTGCAGGCGGAGAAGGCCGGCGACGCGGGACAGCCCGCCGACGAGGGCGCCAAGGAGAAGAAGACCGCGAAGAAGGAGAAAGCCGAGGGCGGCGACGCGGAAGTGAAGCCGCTGAAGCTGAAAAGAGCGGTGGTGAAGGAAACGGACGCGGAGAAATCCACCGTGACGGTTACCACCAAGGTGAAAAAGAAGGGTGAGAAGAAGCCGACCGTGACGGAGACGGTGCTTACCGTCAACGACCAGACGGCGATCAAGATGGGCAAGGACGACATCAAGCTCGCGGACATAAAGGCCGGCGACCGCGCCGACGCGGAGTACGTGGTGGAGGCGGGCGACGACGGGGATAAGAACGTTGCGAAGAGCGTCACGATAAGCCGTAAGCAGCCGAAGGCCAAGAAGGCCGGCGGCGGTGGCAAGAAGAAGGGCGGCAAGAAGGCCGCGAAGCAGGACGAAGGAGGAGGGGACGAAGCGGGAGCCGCCGAGTGGTAGCCTGATTCGTCCGCGGCTCGGACTCTATCGGGGCGCCTCTCCATACACGGTCTCAATTAGGATACACCTTACACGGAGACCTTCGGGAGGCGCCCTGTTCTTTGAGGGCGTTCAAGCCGGAGGATAACGTCGAACATGAAAGAGAAACCAAAGGCTGTTCTGGCGGCCGTCTCCGTGTTGCAGGGGCGTCTGAACGACTGTATGATGGCGAACCTGTGGCCGGTGACGTTCAGTCTGGGACGGAGACAAGATAACAGGGAAGAGAAACAATGAATAATTTCGACACCACCTATCTCAACATGCGGCGAATCTTCGTGAGGGAGCGGAACAACCCGCTGTTGTCCTCGAGGGACCTTCCCTACCAGGCGAACGCGGTGTTCAACGCGGGGGTCGCCGACCTGGGCGACGAGGTGCTGCTCCTTCTGCGCGTGGAGAGCTGTTCCGGCCGGTCCCACCTGATCACCGCGCGAAGCAGGGACGGCGTGACCGACTGGCGCTTCGGGGACCACGCGCTGCTGCATCCGATGCACCACATCCCGTACGAGCACAACGGGGTGGAGGACTGCCGGATCACCTGGATGGAGGACCTGAAGGTATGGGCGATCGCGTACGTGGCGTTCTCCGGCGAGGGGCCGGCGGTGGCGATCGCGACCACGAAGGATTTCGAGAGCGTCGAGCGCCTCGGTCTGGTGATGCCCCCGGAGAACAAGAACGCGGCGCTGTTTCCCAGGAAATTCGGGGGCCTCTACGCGATGCTCCACCGCCCCTCGACGGGCGGCGGGAACATATGGGTGTCCTACTCCCCCGACCTCATATTCTGGGGGAAGCCCGAGATGATCATCCCGACCAGGGGCGGCCCCTGGTGGGACGGCGTTCGTGTCGGGGCGGGGCCCCAGCCCATCGAGACCGACGCGGGCTGGCTCATCGTCTACCACGGGGTGAAGAACGTGGCGGGGGGGCCGATCTACCGGATGGGCGCGGCCGTGCTCGATAAAGACGAGCCGCACACCGTCGTCGGCCGCGCGCGAAGGTGGCTGATGGACCCGCAGATGCCGTACGAGCAGGCGGGTGACGCGCCGAACGTCATCTTCTCGTGCGGCGCGCTTGTGCGAGGCGACGAGCTGTGGCTGTACTACGGTGCGGCCGACTGCTCGATATGCCTGGCGAAGGCGAAGGTATCGAAGCTCCTGTCCGTGGTGGCGGAAGAGCCTGTGGACAACTAGATATGTACGATCCGGAACGCGGCATATCCGTGGCGGTTATCGTGGCCCATCCCGACGACGAGACGCTCTGGGCGGGGGGGACCATCCTCCAGATGTCCGGCTGGCGGTGGTTCGTGGGCGCCCTCTGCCGGGGAAGCGACGCGGACCGGGCCCCCCGGTTCCGCCGGGCGGTCGAAGCGCTCGGCGCTTCCGGGGCGATGGAGGACCTGGACGACGGGCCGGACCAGGTGCCGCTCGATGCTGCGCGAATGAAGGAGGCCGTCCTTTCACTTGTCCCGTCCGGTGGTTTCGATATTCTGCTGACCCACAGCCCGTTCGGCGAATACACCAGGCACAGGCGGCACGAGGAGACCGGGGATGCGGTGCTCTCCCTGTGGGCGGAGGGGAGGCTCTCGGCCTTCGAGCTGTGGATGTTCGCGTACGAGGACGGAGGCGGGGAGTACGCTCCCCGGGCCGTCGCGGACGCGACCGCGGTGAGGCCGCTTTCGCAAGAGGTGTGGGCGCGGAAGCGCTCGATCATCCGCGATATCTACGGGTTCGCGCCCGACAGCTTCGAATACACGACGGCCCCGCAGGAGGAGGCCTTCTGGTGCTTCTCCTCGCCGGGGGAGGCCGAGTCATGGGTCGAAAGGAGAGGAGGAGGGCGATGAAGGTTCTGGTGCTGTACGACTATCCGCCGTCGCCCGGCGGGCTGGCGACGCAGGGAGACCTGATGTTCAGGGGACTGCGCGAGCTCGGCGTGGACTGCCATGCGGTGCACTTCGAATCGGCACAGGAGAAGGAGTGGTACTATCGGTGGTTCAACCCCGATGTGGTGCTCGGCGTCGGCTACTGGGGGCACGCGCCGCATCTCATCCTGCACCCGCAGAGGTACGGGGCGAAGCCGGTTCCGTGGCTCGTGGCCGACGGCTACATGGCGAATTACGGTGAGCTGCTGGACGCCCTGCCCCTGATTCTCACCACCTCGGAATGGGTGAAGAACGTCTACAAGAGGGACGGGCTGAAGGGCGACAACGTGGAGATCATGCCGGTGGGGTGCGACACGGACAGCTTCATCCCCCGCGAAAGGACGGATCCCAAGGTCGTCGCGGTGCGCGAGGCGCTCGGGGTGGCCCCGGACCAGATCATGATACTCACCGTGGGAGGCGACGCCGCGTCCAAGGGCGCCCAGGAGGTGATGCAGGGCCTCTCGCTGATAGACACGAAGGCGCCGGACTGGAAGTACGTGTGCAAGGTGTGGCCCCAGCCGCGCACCGAACAGCAGAACCTGCAGGACCTGCAGCTGGCGACCCATCTCGGCATCGAAAAGAACGTGACCTATACCACCAGCATGATATCCAGGAACTTCATGCCGTACCTGCTGGCGGCCTGCGACATCTACGCGGCCCCTTCGCGCCTGGAGGGCTTCGGCATGCCCCAGGTGGAGGCGGGCGCGTGCGGCAAGCCGGTACTCGGCATCAAGGCGATGGCGATGCTCGAGACCCTGGAGCACAAGAAGACCGCGTTTCTCGCCGGGGTCGCCCAGGAGGTGAGGATCAAGGAGACAGTCGTGGGGGAGGAATCCGGATACGAGGAGGGACACCGCGTTGTTTTCAGGCGGCCCCGCACGGTGGACTACCGCGCCAGCATTCACGATATCGCCGACTACCTGCTGAAGCTGATGAAGGACGCGAGCTTGAGAAAGAAGATGGGGGAGGCGGGCAGGAAGCGCGCCGTGGAGCACTACGACTACCGGGTGATCGCGAAACGCTTCCTGAAGATCGCCGCCGAGCGGCTGGGACTGGACTGAATGAAAGATGACCGGGACGTCCTGATCGAAGAGGCCAGGGAAGCCGCGCTTCGCGTCCTGTTCCA
>CAYMFW010000028.1:2147-24941 GCA_964389785.1 uncultured Planctomycetota bacterium | reverse complement strand
CCATAACCTGAGAGGACCGTGCATGTCTCTGTTCCGGACGGCGGGCTGGGCGTACCCGGAGCCGTACACCCGGGACATCATGATATCGGCCCTGGGTATCCTCGTTTCCGGGGAAGACGAGCTGATCCGCGGCCTCGAGAAGGTGCTGAGGGTGCTTGCCCGGACCCAGACGCCTCTCGGGCACATCATGTCTCTCGCCCACGATCCCAACGATCGCGGGGCGAGCGACACGACGCCGCTCTTTCTCATCGGCACCGCCCTGTTCCGGAAGGCGGCCGGCCGGCCCGATTTCCTGGAAGATGCGGTGCAGAGGGCGCTGACCTGGATGCGGTACCAGAGTCCGGGAGACCGCGTGGTGGTGGCCCAGCAGCCGACGAGCGACTGGCGCGACGAACAGTGGGTGTGGGGATACGGTCTCTACGTCAACACGCTCGTGTTCACCTATCTCCGGCTCTACGAACTCGACGAGCAGGCGGTGATCATGCGGCGCATGATGCAGCGCTTCGATCCGACGGGGAAGCCGAAGGCCCACTATGTTCACGGGGCGCTCGGCATAAAGTCAAAGCCGTACTACTCGCTCTTCAGCTACAAGATGTACCGGAGCGACCGGTTCGATCTGCTGGGGAACTGCTTTGCGATCCTCTCCGGACTCGCGTCCACGACGAGGGCGGAACACATCGTCTCATGGACCGAGAGCCGGTGCGACACGATGCGGGAGGAGGGGCTGCTTGCCCTCGAGCTGCCGCCGTGCCTCTTTCCCTGCATACAGCGGGGGGACCCGGATTGGAGGCCGCGATACGAAAAGTTCGGCAGGCTGGGGGAATACCACAACGGAGGAATCTGGCCCTTCATATGCGGCTTCTACGTCGCGGCGTGCGTGGCGGCGGGGCGGCACCGGCTGGCACGAAGGAAGCTCGAGAGTCTCGCGGAGCTGGTCCGTCCGGCCCGGACCGCCGACGTGGAGTTCGGGTTCAACGAGTGGTTCCGGGCGCAGGACGGCACGCCGCAGGGACAGGACTGGCAGACGTGGTCGGCCGCCATGTATCTCTACGCGGCGGCCTGCGTGGAGCGGGGGGGCACGCCGTTCTTCGATGCCATCAGACAGGCGCCGGGAGAGGGAGACTCCTGAGCGGGTTCGTGGTTCGACCGACGGGCCGAAGGCCCTTCCTTGGTCGGTTGAACCGCGTCCTCGGAGGCGCCATTTCCGCATCAATGGCGTCGAGAATGAGCAAAGGTGTCTGTCGCTCCCGGCGCCCGCTATCCGGCGGCGCCCATAGGGGTGCGCGGCGTGTGGATGTCACGGTCGGTGTCTTCAGCGTCTTCGAACGGGTTCTCGACAGTCGCCTCGGTTTCCTCGCAGCTCTCGATCATGAGCACCCGCCGGCCGTCCTTCTTCCGGAGCTTCCCCCTCGCCCGCACCTTCCGTCCCTCCATCTCGGTGCCCAGCTTCCTGCCCTGCGCGTCGAGCTCGGCGTGGTATATCCAGCCGTCGAGCATCACCAGCCTGACGTCGAGGAGCCGTCCCTGAGGGTCCCTGTCGGCTTCGACGTGTCCCTCTACCACGTACCGCGTAAGCTTCTTGTACGCCACGATGATGATGCCGGTGACCAGAAGGTTCATGACCACCAGCACGATGACCGGAGTCATTCTAGTCTCCTTTCGTTCCGGCGCCGGTATCCTGCTCCCAGGATGTGCGCTTCCGGGGGATCTGCATCGCGATGCAGTGGAGAGCCCCTCCCGATTCGATGATTCCCGAGACGTTGATGGGGACGATGTCCCAGCGGGGCAGGGCGCGCTTCAGGGCGTCGATAGCCGTTTCCCGGACGTTTCCCGGGACGTCCTCGTAGTCGGGCATGAGAAGCGCTCCGTTCACGAATATGCTGTTCGTGTAGGTCCGCCAGACTCCGTCCTCGTGCGACGGCATCGGGATCCTCCTGACGCTCAGCGGGCCGGCGGCAGTGGGGAGTCCGCTCAGCTTTTCCGCGTTGCGGTCCAGTATCCGGGCGTTCTCGGAGTCCTCGTCCTTGTCGTAGTACCCTATCAGTACGGTGTCCGGCGCGGTGAACATCGCAAACATGTCCACGTGGCCGGATGACTCTCCCTTGAGCGGCTCGAGAAGCACCACCTGAGAGGCGCCCAGCAGGTCTTTCAGCGTCTTCCTCACGAGGGCCTCGTCCTGGGTCTCCCGGCTTTCCGGCTCGAGAATGGAGGTGGTGGTGAGCACCAGCCCGTGTCCGTTGCCGAGTATGTTGCCCCCGTCCAGCTCGAGCGTCGAGGGGATGACCGAGGCGCCGAACTGCGCGGCGACTCCGCCCGGAACGCGGTCGTCCCTTTCGCGATCGCAGTAGACGTAGCCGGCGTCCACCACCCAGCGGTCTCCGGATTCGTCCTCGACGAACACCGGGCCGTAGTCGCGGACCCACATGGTGTCGTGGTCCACGTCCAGTATCGTCACTCTCGTCCTGTCCGTCCCGGACTGGTTGAGGAGAAACGCGACCGTGTCTCTCTCGGTGTCGCTGCGCACCATGACGGCGACCGTGGCACGCGGACTCGCGGCCCTGACCAGATTCAGGAAGAGCTCGGAATGCTCCGTGGCGAGCTCGTGCGAGGCGAGGAGTATCGCCTCCTGCCGCTCGAACTCTCCGGGCATACGAAGCCTCCCGGCTGGCCGGCGTTCGGTCGTGACCGGGGCATCCTGACGCAGGTCCGCCCCGGGACCGGGCGCCTCCGCGTGAGCCAGGACCGACAGAGCGATTCCCAGCGTGATCGGCAGTATTCTTCCCATAGTTCTCTCCGGTACCGGTAATGCAATCGTCGTGCCAGTCAGGGGTCCCGCCGGGAGGACATGTAAGATATTATCAGTGGTGGACTTGGGAAATGCCCGGCAGCCGCCTTTTCCACGATGCCGGTGTCCGGCTCCGGCGGTTCCGGGAAATTCGGAGACGGAGCCTCCGAATTCGGACCTGCCTCCCGACCATGCCGAATCTCTATTGACTTGCGCGGCGCAATCTGGTTAGGAGTGTACCGGAGGAACCGGTATGGCGCTCATTCATTGCGATTTCTATTCGGAGGTACTGGGTTTCGCGACCTCGATGACGGTGGTGCTGCCCAGGGCTTCGGGGCCGGAGATACGGGGGCGGAAACATCCCGTGCTCTACCTGCTTCACGGCCTCTCCGACGATCACACCGTGTGGCTCCGCCAGACGGCGATAGAGCGGTACGCCGTCGCGCGCGACCTCGCCGTGGTGATGCCCAACGTCCACCGGAGCTTTTTCTGCGACATGGCTTCCGGGTACGATTACTGGAGGTTCATCTGCGAAGAGCTTCCCGATCTCGCGCGCGGGTTCTTCCCGCTGTCCGACGACCGCCGGTCCACGTTCGTCGCGGGCCTTTCCATGGGCGGCTACGGCGCATTCAAGCTGGCGCTGAGCTTTCCGGAGAGGTTCGCGGCGGCGGCGAGCCTTTCGGGAGCGGTGGACGTCGCCTCGATGTTCCGGGAACGCGGGGAGGAATGGCGCCGGGAGCTGGAACGCATATTCGGGTCGGAAGAGGCGGTGCGCGGAAGCGAAAACGACCTGTATTTCCTGGCCGAGAAGCTGGCGTCGGCACGGGGGCCGAAGCCGAAGCTGTACCAGTGCTGCGGCCTTTCGGACGGATTGCTGGAGCAGAACAGGGAGTTCCGAAACCATCTGAGACGGCTCAAGCTGAAGCACTCCTACCGCGAGGGGCCCGGCGGCCATGCCTGGGAGTACTGGGACAAGATGATCCAGCGGGTGATCCGCTGGCTGCCTATTTAGGCTAGCGGCCGGCGAGTACCAGGGACTTCCCGCGCACGGGCGCCTCGCCGAGGGACAGGCGCCATGCGGCGTCCGCGAGCGCCTCCGCCGCGGGACGGCAGACGTCCGCCGGCATCCGATAGGGCGGGGACATCCCCGGCCCGAGACCGGCCAGCGCTTCCGCCGGTTCCACGATCATCGGTTGAAGGGCGCCTCGTCCCCTGGGACAGATCGCCTCGGTGACGAACCAGTCGAGTCCGGTGATCCGTGCCACGGTGTCCGCCAGTGCGGCCAGCGGGGCGAGGTTCCGTTCCGACCACTCCTCCGCGTTCACCATGCCGAGGGCCCCGGCGCTCTCGCCGGCCCAGCACGGCACGATGCGGTCGAAGAGATGCCACAGGAAGAAGCGGAGGTCACGTCCTCCGCTCCGGACCGGCCGGTGCCGCCGGCAGACCAGCACCTTCTTGCCGGGCGGGAATCCGCTTCTCCTGAGGGAGGACAGGACGTAAGCGGCGGAGCTGGTGAGCGTCCGGACGTTCCCCATGCCCCGGGCGGACCTGGCGCGCCACTGAGGCATCAGCCTGAGCCGCTGGGCGCGGGGCAGCCTGGTCCCCTCGTTTCCGGAGGGATTCACCGCGACGAACGAAGGCACCGGCACGCCGGCCAGATGAAGGCGTTCCATCAGGAGGGCCCGGTCCGCGTACACACGGGCGTCGTCAGGGTCCTCCACCACCCACGATCCCGACGCCTTCATGGCGCAGCAGAGTTCCATCTCTTCGCTTTCCATGTTCACGCCGTCCGCCTGCGTGTTGAGAAAGAGCCCGATTCGCAGCTTCCCCCGGTCCACGCGGCGACGGACCCTCCCGGCGTCCTCTTTCCGGACGCACAGGAAGCCGATCTTTCTCCGCTTCGCGGCCCGGGTGAGCTCCCTGAGGAAGGGATGGGAGTCCCTTCCTCTCCAGTTCAGACCCAATTCATATCGTGTTCTCTGTTTCTTCATGTTATCTACCCGGCGAACCACACGTCCGCGCCCGCCGCCGGCGTCTCGTTCCGGGAAACGTCGAGCGCGAGGTCGGCGATCCTGTCGGCGACGTGTTCCACGATCTCGTCGGGCACTCCCGAGTGACTGAACGTCTGCATCGTGAGATCGATCGGATGGTTCGCGTAGTCCACCGACACGAACCGGTGTCCGCGCGACGCCTTCACCATCGCGATCTCCGTTGAAAAGAAGTCCATTCCCAGGACGCCGGCGATCCGGAGCGCGAGGTCCGCGAGCCCGCCCAGTCCCAGGTCGGAGTACTGGCGGATGGTCACCGGCTCGTAGTGCTGGGTGCCGGTGTCCCACCAGCACAATACGACCTGACCGGCCAGATACAGCGCTCTGAACCATCCCATGCGATGACCGATCCACACCGGGGTGATGCTCTTCTGGATGAGGAAATCGTCTCCCGGATCGAACCGGCGGGCACGGGCGATCTCTTTCACGGAGCCGCGCTCGATGCGCACCACGCCCTGTTTGCCGTATCCCCTGGCCGGCTTCACGAAGAATGGGGAGCCGAGACGCCGCTTCTCCGAGGCGGAGAGGCGAAAGCGGGACGGCTGCCAGTTTCGCGTAATGATCGTGAACGGCACGGGGATATCCGCCCGGAGAAACTCGTAATGGACGGTCGCCTTGTTCTCTGCCCGGGCAGCGTTTTCCGGATCGTTGATGACGAATGCCCCGGCGTCCTTGGCCGCGTAGGTGAGACGGGTATACGGGGTCGAGGTGTTCTCCGGATGACCGAACATGTCCAGGCACATCCGTATGCGCAGCCGGCCGCTCTCGGTATCCCTCAAGACCTGCCGGACGTTGGCGTCGTTGCAGATGACACAGCTGAGCTTTCGCGCGTCGCACTGACGGCGGAGGACCGCCGTGAACGGCTCTTCTTCCCGCCCGCCGTCCGCCACGCAGAGATCCACGATTCGATTGGTTGCCTTTCGCATCGTCCCGCCAGGCCGTCTTTCGATCAGGGCATCAGTTCCATGGTAATGATAGAGAGCCGGGGAGCGGGCTGCAAGAGGAAATATGAGGGTGTGGTCGGGCACAAGAATGCGGCGAGCCGCGGGGGCCCTTCGGGGTCCCGCGGCTCGCCGTGATTCGGCAGGCTACCAGTCCAGATTCGGGGCCTCCTCCGCGTCGTCGTCCGCCTGCTCTTCTTCGACGACCTCCTTGTATTCCGATACCGTCAGCCACTTCGCGCCGTCCTTGTCTTCGACGGTGCCCTTGGCCTCGACGTTCTTTCCGTCCAGGTCCGCGAGCTTCTTGCCCTTGCCGTCGAGAACCACCTTGTAGGCGGTGCCGTCGGCAGTGAGGGTGACCGCCGTGACGTTGTCGTCGTCGTCCTTCTCCACGCTCACGGCTCCGGTGACCGTTACCGTCTCGGCCTTCTTCTCGGCCATGCACAGATCGGTCAGGACCAGGCCCAGAACCATCACTATCGCCAGAGCAAATGCGAATCTCTTCATCTTCCGTTTCTCCTCATCTCTTCAACTGTTTCTCGGTTTCCCATTCCATGGACCATTTGGATTTCCGGCGCCTCGGCCTCTCACGGGTCTTTTCCTTTTTTCCTCTCTCTTTCTCCTGCTCCTTCTTTCGCGTGTCGGACATGTGCTGCTCACCTCCTTCCTGTCCGATTGGCCAGTGCCGTTGGCCGGGACGGCCGACACAACATTGCAGTGTTCAGTATCAGTAGGAGCAACTTGCGTGCCAAGGGAGGGTTTGCGCGGAAGAATGTCTATAAGAATTGACAATGAAATGAGATGCAACTCGTCGGAGAGCGGAGCTTTGTGCGAGACCGGAGCCTCGGGGACGGAATCGGAGCCCTTGCTTCCGATATGCGGTGCCGAATCCGAGGGTGATATTGCCGCTTTCGCGTCGTGAGGATACAATACGCGCCTCACGTTTCAGGACCGGGAGAAAAGGCATGCTTGCACGAATAGTGATGGCTGCGGGGGACACGGGTCTTCTGAAGGGGCTCGCCAGGCTGCTGGAGGAAAGCGATCTGCTCGTTCAGAGGCTCAAGGGGAAGAAGTCCCTCTGGGAGCAGCTGACCCGCGTGACGGCCGATGTCTTTCTGCTGGACCGGGCGCTGTTTCCCGAGCCGTTTCTGGACAAGGTGCACCTGCTTCGGGACCTGCCGGATTCCCCCTCCATCGTGGTGCTGTCCGACGAGGAGAGTTCGGAGGAAAGCGCGAAGCTGCTCGCGGCGGGATGTGAGGCGGTGCTCTATTCGAAACTGCCGGCGGAGGAGATTGCCGACGTCGTAATCACGGTGGTGGACAAGAGATCCGAGATGGTCAAGCAGTCCATTGCCTTGGGGCGGATACCGACCCGGTATGTTCTCAGCGATTTCGTGTCCGAGAGCCCCGCGATGCAGGCCTTCGTCGGAACGGTTCGGCGCGTGGTCAACAGCGACTGCTCGCTTCTCATACTGGGCGAGACCGGTGTCGGAAAGGAGCACCTCGCGAGGGCGATTCACACCGAGGGGGCGCGATCCGAGGGCCCGTTCGTCGCCGTGAACTGCGGCGCGCTGCCGGAGGCACTGCTGGAGAGCGAGCTGTTCGGCCACGAGGAGGGGGCCTTCACCGGGGCGACCCGGTCCCGGCGAGGCAGTTTCGAGCTGGCGCACCGCGGAACGATCTTCCTGGACGAGATCGGAGACATGCCGCGTCATCTGCAGGTGAAGCTGCTGAGGTCGGTTCAGGAGTACAAGATACAGAGGCTGGGAAGCGAGAAGGCGGTCTCCGTGGACGTGCGCGTGATGGCGGCCAGCAACCGGGACCTGGAGGCGGACGTGGAGAAGGGCGATTTTCGGAAGGATCTCTTCTACCGCCTGAGCGTGGTGACCCTCACCGTTCCCGCCCTGCGGGACCGGCTGGAGGATATCCCGGCGCTGGTCGACAGCTACATCAGCTACTTCGGGAACCGTATCGGCTCCCAGGCCGTCGGTATCGTTCCGGAGGCGATCGAGGCCCTGAGGGCGTACTCCTGGCCGGGCAACGTTCGCGAGCTCATCAACATCATCGAGCGGGCGATGCTTCTCTGCAACGGCGCCGAGATAACGACGGCGGATTTCCCCGCGGTGATCGCCGACTCGCGCACCTCACTGCCGGCGGCCGCATCAGGCGGGAAGTCCGAAACCATATCAGAGGAATGGCTCGAGAAGCCGCTCGCCGAGGCACGGAGGGAAGTGCTGGAGAGCTTCGAGCGGGCGTACCTGTCCGGCCTGTTGAAGGCAACCGGCGGCCGGGTGGGTCAGACCGCCCGGCGCGCGGGGATCGAGCCGCGGTCGCTGTACGACAAGATGAAGCACCACGGGCTTCGCAAGGAGGACTTCCACGCCGCCGGGAGGCGACGGTAGCCCGGAATTCGGGACCTGTCGCGGCACGGAGACCTCCAGTGCGACCTCTCCGTCGGAGTTATCGTCATGCGGAAACCTGCGGCAGGTCGCTCAGCGCCCGGCTGCGGCGCAACGAGGAGCGGATGGCGCGACGAAAAGCCATACGGCTTCTTCCTCGATGGTCTGATGGAACTTCGTCTGTGCAGGAAGAGATTCCCATTCCCGGCGGGTGTATACCATTATGTCCACGGGCACCGGTAAGGACGTCGCATCCCATTCCGCAGAACGTCTCACGAACGGCTGATCCGATTCTTCCACCACGAGTATGATATCCGCGTCGCTGCCAACGCCGCTGGTGCCGCGCGCGTAGGAGCCGATATACCCGATACGGAGAATATCCGGCCTTTCCTGGCGCACGCGTTCCGTCCACGCGCGAAGCCCCTCCTTCACTTCCGTCGCGTCAGGCCATCTTAGAACGGACGAATTCAATGATCTCACCGGCATACCGGAGAGCCTCCTCGCTCTGGATCTTGCCGTAATGCTCGTACGGCGCCCCTTCAGGATGCCCGTTCGGATATCGCGGGGCGATGTAGAAGCTGTCGAGAACCCTGGCCTTGTCGACGAGGTCTTCCGAGCAGGCACAGTTCTCGGGGAGGTCGACCAACGCTCTGGCCACGACGTGCCCCCACACTTCCTGGCCGGAATGAAGGTGCAGTGCCTTTACGGCTTTCTCAGCGGCTTGCTGTGAGATGAAACACGCCCATTCGTGACGTTCCGCTCTCCGGGAATCCTCTGCCTGCTCCATGTCTCTCAAGGCCTGCGCAAGCCAATCGCCGGCTCGATTCGGCATCGTGCTATCCCCCTTCAGCCAACAGGTCTTCTCATATCACATTATCGTACCGCTCCGGACGAGGAAAGACAACAAGGGTGATGGCGGCCAGCAACCGGGACCTGGAGGCGGCGGTATCGTCAAGCCGCTCCTGGAGAGCCTGGGACCCGAGATGCTGGTCCGAAGCCTGGATGTCTCGAACGAAATACCGGCCGGCACGGTTTTGGGTGCGGGTTGTCCGCGCTCAGAACGGTCCCTCGAACGGCGGGAAGAAACGCCAGTCGAATCCGCCGTCCAGTCCGACCGTGATGATGCGTCTCCTGCGGCGTGCGCGCCTGTCCCGGCCCCTGAAAGACGTGTCCGATGCCCTGCGATCCCTCCCGATGCGTCTGTCGTCCACCCCGAGGGCTATCCGGACTTCCACGGGGTACGACAGAATCGCTCCCGTCCGGTCTTCGAACATCGCCAGGTTGTCCCAGAAGTCGAGGGACTGAAAGACTTCCTTCTGAATGCCGCGGACGCCGCAGGCCTTCAGGGTTCCTCCGTGAAGACGCATCTGGTCGGCGCATTCGAACAGGGCCGACATCGCCGAGCAGGCGACGAAGCGGGCTTGTGTGAGGTCGATGAGGATATGACGTTTCCCCTCCCTGACCAGAGCATCCAGCACGTACTCCGTTTCGGGAAGAGAATCGGCGTCCAGGTCGCCTTTGACCGTGACTATGTAAAGCCCGGGACATTCCTCCAGGAACACCCCGCAATGACTTGATGACTCGTATCCGTGCATAGCCTTGCCCTCCTTTTCACAAGGCTCCCCGCCTAGCTTGCGACGAGCCCGAAGAGAACGTCCCTCACCTCAAATCCCGAGATGGCGCCGCGGGGGCAGTCTTCCAGCGCGTCGAAACACGCGTCCTCCAGCTCTCTGGGGACCCTCGTCACCCGGACACCCGCCTTTCCCAGGCTCGTGTCGAATACTCCGGCGCAGGTCTTTTGGCACCGTCCGCACCCGATGCATCTCTCCTCGTCCACACGCACCTCCAGAAAGAGATCCGTCATGGGCCCCATGATTCCCGCAGGCACACTCATGGCTCCTCCTCCCTTACCGCTTCAGCGATTCCTCGAAATCCCTCAACAGAACACGCCTTGGATACCGGCGCTTCACCCTCGTTCGTTTCTCCTGCTCCGGTTTTCTCTTCGTGTCGGGCATCTTCAGTGTCTCCCTTCGCCGGCGCCCGGGAAGCGGCGCCGTATCTGAACGATAATCTGCAACTAGCGTGCCAGGGTTTCCGGTGCCCGGGCGCGGTCCCCGGGAGGCCGGAAGGGCGGAAAACGTGACGTCCGGACACCGAAAACGAACCGGGAGTCGGAACCGACCGTGCCGAACACGCGGCGGCGCGGGCGCGGTTCCCGAAGAGCCGGAGCGGTTGGCACGGCGTTTGCTCTGTTTCTGTCGCGGGAAATGATCCGGAGTCGTGTCGAAAGGAGACGGGTAATGAAGAGGTTCAAGAGGATTCTGCTGGTGGCGCGCAGGAAATCGGATAACGAAGCGCTGATCGCCCGCGCCGTCGCGCGCGCGAAGAGGAACGGGGCGGCGCTGACGGTGGCGGACGTACTCCGGGAGCCGGGCGTGTTTTCTCTATACGATTCCCATGCGATGTCCGTGCCGGACCTGCGGGAGAGGATGATCGAGGAGCGGAGAAGCGAGCTCCAGAAGATCGTCGAGCGAGCGGAAGGCGAGGGGGTGGAGGCGTCGGCACGCGTGCTGTTCGGGGTTCCGTTCGTCGAGATCATACGCGCGGTCATTCGGGACCGTTACGACCTGGTGATGATCGCGGCCGAAGGGAGGCGGGAGCTGAAAGAGATGCTCTTCGGGAGAACGAGCATGCAGCTGATGCGGAAGTGTCCCTGTCCGGTATGGGTATTCAAGCCGTCTCAGCATCATGCGCATGATCGGATCCTTGCGGCAATAGACCCGATGCCGTACGACGACACGCTGGACGAGCTGAACCGGCACATTCTGGACCTCGCCTTCGCGCTCGCCGAACTCGACTCGGCGGACCTGTACGTGGTCCACGCGTGGGCGTGGCTGAAGGACCTGGGCGAAACGAAAACACTGGCGCTGGAGTCGATAGACGACGAGACGCTGATGAGTGAGATGCGCAGGATCGGACGGGAGTGCATCGGCCGCTTGCTCGACAGATACAAGGCGAAGAACGCGCGCGTGACCGTCCACACGCTCGAAGGGAGCCCGGAGGAAATGCTCCCGGTCTTCGCGCGCGACAGGGAGGCGGATCTCATAGTGATGGGGACCGTCTGCAGGACCGGGCTCGACGGGTTCTTCATGGGAAGCACCGCGGAAAGGGTGCTGCGTTACGCGGACTGTTCCGTGCTGACCGTGAAGCCGGACGACTTCGTTTCGCCCGTCACCGTCGCGTAGCGGGAGGGCCGCTACACGTGCATCTCGTGGCGGATCCTGTCGAGCTTGCCGAAGCAGACGAGCCTGTGTCCGACCCGTATCACCATATCGGCCGGGGGATTCGCGATGATGTCGTCTTCCCTTTCGACGGCGAGGATGGTGATGTCGCGCGCCCGGAGGTCGGTCTCCGAGAGCCTCTTTTCGGCGACCGGTGAGTCCTCGGTGACGGCGACGGTGGAGACGCCGTACCCGCCGGTGGCGATCAGCAGCTCCTCGAAGGTGGCCGGCGCGAACATGTCTCTCTTGAGGATGCGGGTGCGGAGAAACCTGGTGAGACGGCTGACGAACCGCTCGTAGGTGAACAGCTTGAAGATAAGATAGATGGCCAGGCCGGCCGCGGCAAGATTGAGTATCGAGGGGACCCACCACGGGAAGACGGATTGGAACCGGCTGGTGATGACGCTGGAGACGAGAGCGTCGGTGCGGAGGGAATTCGCGAACGTGGCGATGAGGGTGACGAATCCCGCGTTTCCGAGGACCATGAGGACGGACGCGATGCGGCGCCTCCGGGAATTGCCGGTGATCAGTTCGGCCTCCTTCGTGGTGAAGCCGGTCCCGGTGAAGCAGGAGAGCGCCTGGAACTTGGCGTGGGACCATTCGATGCCGGTGAGCTCGAAGGCGATGGCGCCTATCCGCACCGCGATGAATGACGTGGCGAGCACTACGACGAAGAGTACGATGTTCATCTGTGGTTTCCTTTCCTAAAGGGCGACGGTCATTCCTTCCCGGGAACCGAAGCACTCGGTCCCGGCGCCGGCATCGTCGAGCCGCTTCCTGCATTCTTCCACGCAGCGGTCGACGCCGTCGTCGGTCCGGTCGGGATCGTGGTGGAACAGGCCGAGCCGCTTTACGCCGGACTCCCGGGCGAGTCGCGCGACGGAGCCGAGGGTGCTGTGTCCCCAGCCGGCCTTGATTCGGTAGTCCTCGTCGGTGTACTGGGCGTCGTGGATCAGGAGGTCGACGCCCTCGCAGAACGCGACGTAATCGGCGAACGAGGGCGCCTTCTCGTACTGCATGTCCAGCTCGTTGTCGGTGAGGAAGACGAACGACCGGCCGTTTTCGTTCAGGCGGAACCCGTAGCCGCCGTTGGGGTGGTTCAGCCGTATCGGCGTCAGCACGGCGCTGCCTATCTCCTGGATCTTGGGGTCGGAGTCGGTGAAGTCGAACCGGGCCTTCATCATATCGAAGGTGATCGGGAAGTAGGGCGGCTGCATCTGATGGGCCAGGTAGTTCTTCAGGGATCGTTTCGCCAGCGGGCCCCCGCGCACGTGTACCTTGAACCCTTCGACGTAGGCCGGAATGAAGAACGGGAAGCCCATCAGGTGGTCCCAGTGGGAATGGGTGATGAAGAAGAATATCTCTCTGGCGCCGCCTTCGCTCATGATCTTCTTCGCCAGGCCGCGGATTCCCGACCCCGCGTCCACGACGAGAAGCGTGTCGTCGTCGAGGCGGATCTCCAGGCAGGTGGTATTGCCTCCGTAGCGGGCGGTCCCTTCACCGGGCGTGGGCAGAGAGCCCCTGCAACCCCATACGGTAATATTCATTATGCCCTCCTCCGTTCATTCTATCTCACGGTCCGGACAGGGACAAGAATTCCTTTGCTTGCATTTCTGCCGTAGGGCACATATCATCCGCTCTTCGGACGGAAGCTGCGGATGAGACGATCGAGGAAGAATGATACCTGAGAGCGAAAAGAAGAGACCGAGCCCCGTGCTGGCGGGCATCGGCTTCTGTCTGATTGCGGTGATAGCGGTAATCGACTATATCACAGGATACCAGCTCGGGTTCTCGATCTTCTACCTCGTTCCGATCATTCTCGTCGCATGGTCCTCGAGCCTGCCGATCGCGCTGCTCGCGGCGGTGGTGAGTTACGCCGCGTGGATGCTCGCTGACCTTCTGGCGCGGGTAACTTACCCCATGGTATTCGTGTACTACTGGAACTCATCGATTCGTCTCGTCTTCTTCGTAACCGTTGCCTATCTCATGCGGCGGCTCAAGAGCTCGATGGATCGCGAAAAGGATCTTGCCCGCCACGACCGGCTCACCGGCCTTCCCAATACGCTCTCCTTCACGGAGGCGGTCAACTTCGAAATCGAACGATCGAGGCGCTACAAGCGTCCCTTTACGGTGGCCTACATCGACGTGGACGGATTCAAGGCGATCAACGACCGGTTCGGACACAGCAAGGGAGATGCTGCCTTGAGATGTATCGCCGATGCCATTCGTGAGAGTATTCGCGCGCTCGACACGCCGGCACGGCTTCACGGGGACGAGTTCGTTCTTCTCCTGCCCGAGACGGACGACCGGGCGTCCGAGCAGGTACTCGAACGTCTGAAGGAGAATCTGAACGGAAGAATCGAGAAAGAAGGCCTGCCCGTTTCGTTCAGCATAGGTGCCGCCACGTTCGTTGCACCGCCCAAGGACATCGACGAAATTCTGGAACGCGTCGACGGCCTGATGTACTCCGCCAAGAAGAGCGGCGGGGACGGAATCGAACGGGAAACCGTCCTGGACGAGACGTGATTGCCGTCGCACAGACGCTGTTCGGGAACCTGCTTGCCACCAGGGAAACCCTCACCGAAACCGACCAGAAGAAGGCCCTCCGCCTCGTGGTTGCCGACGGCGTCTGTTTCATGGGGATGTTTGCCCTTCAGGGCGGCGTTTTTCTCACCGCTTTCGCGGTTGCGCTCGGGGCATCGAACTACGAGGTCGGAATGCTCGTCACCATCGCGTTTCTCAGCCAGCTCATGCAGCTTCCGGGATTGTTCCTTCTTGCCCGTCTTCGCAAGAGGAAGGCAATCACCGCCCTGTGCGCAGGGGCGTCCCGATTGCTCTGGATATTCATCATCCTCATACCGGTTCTCTTCGTGGACAGGGGTATTACGTTTCTGCTCCAGTGGCTGGTCATCGCGGGCCTGCTGGGGGCCGTAGCCGGTCCCGCATGGAACTCCCTCCTGAAGGACATCGTTCCTGTTGAAATATTGGGGAAGCTGTTCTCCCGGCGGCTGATGCTCGGCATGGGGCTTTCTGTTGTGCTTACGCTGGCGGGCGGGTATTTCGTGGACTGGTGGAAGGGCGTCTTTCCGCATGCGCCGCTGTACGCGTATTCTCTGCTCTTCTCTCTCGGTCTTGTCTTCGGCCTTTCCGGAGCGGCTGCCATCACCCGCATACCGGAGCCGACCATGAAAGCCGATCACGAAACCCCGGTGTGGGAGCTTCTCCGGAATCCTCTCAGAGAGAACAACTTCCGCATGCTGCTGATATTCATCGGCTTCTGGACGTTTGCCGTCAACATGGCCCTTCCGTTTTTCGTCATCTACATGCTGAAGCGAATCGGGGTATCACTCCTCGTCATCACCGGGCTCACCGTTCTGAGCCAGCTTACGAACATGCTGTTCCTGCGCGTATGGGGAAGACTGGCGGACCGGTTTTCCAACAAGTCGGTGATGTCGGTCAGCGGGTTCCTGTTCCTGCTCGCGGTGCTTCTGTGGTGCTTCACGACGATGCCGGAACGTCATGTTTTCACGTTTCCTCTTCTCGCCGCGATATACGTTCTCGTCGGCGTAGGAACGGCGGGTGTCTCTATAGCTTCCGTAAACATCGCTCTCAAGATCAGTCCCCGCGAGGAGAGCCACGGATACCTGACGGTTTTCGCGCTGACCAGCGCGGTTGCAGGAATGGTCGCCCCCCTGTGCGCGGGCGTAATGGCAGACTTCTTCTCGGCCCGTTCGCTGTCGCTTTCGATCAACTGGGCGGATCCCGCGCGGGAGGTCTCGATGTACGCCCTCAATCTCAAGTCGCTGGACTTCCTCTTCGCGATTGCGTTCGTCATAGGACTGTATTCGCTTCACCGCCTCGCGAAGGTCAGGGAAGAAGGCGAGGTCGATCAGGAGCAGGTGTGGGACGAGCTGCTTTCGGAGATGACGGGGCCGCTCAGGCACGTGTCGTTGGGGGGTGGGATGAGGAGGCTCGCGTTCATGCCGCTTTCGGCGATCCTCGGTCTCTGGCCCGAGAAGAACACCCCGGAGGATGAGGCGGACGGAGCCCGAGAGGAATCACCGGAATAGAGCGCTGCGCGGGAGACGTTTTCCTGCGCGCGGTTCTGCTCATGCGCTCTGGAGCTCCGCAAGGAGTTCGCGCAGGTCGATCATGGCGATGCGGGAAGCATAATCCGACATCGCATACGGCAGGATCAGCATGCCGTTGTGGACCATGGAACCGCACGAATAAACGACGTTCGGAACGTATCCCTCGCGTTCGTTCTCGTACGGCCTGAGCAGCGGCTCCCTGAGGCGGCCTATCACCCTCGAGGGGTCGTCCCTGTCGAGCAGGACGGCGCCTATGCAGTACTTCCTCATGGGGCCCACGCCGTGGATAACGACAAGCCAGCCTTCGTCCGTGAGAATGGGGGAGCCGCAGTTTCCGAGTTTGATGAACTCCCACGGGAACGTCGGTCTCAGAAGCAGGCTCTTCTCCCTCCATGTCTGAATGTTGTCGGAATACATGATGAAGACATTCTCGCCGTCCTGGCGTGACAGGGTGCAGTATCTGTCGCCGATCTTTCGTGGAAATAGCGCGAATCCCTTGTTCTCGATTGCTTTACCGCTCAGGGTGATGATCTTGAAGTGAAGGAAATCCCGGGTCTCGAGAAGCTGGGGGAGTATCGCGCGGCCGCTGTAGGCGGTGTAGGTCGCGTAGTACGTGACGGTGCCGTCATCCTCCTCGAATCTGACGAAGCGGGCGTCTTCGATACCCCTGCTCTCGGCGGGAGAGTGCGGGAATATGTTCCGGGCGGACAGGGGTACGTCGGGAGAGAACTCCAGTTCATAATTGGACTGTGCGAGCCACAGCATGTTGTCTCTCGTGTACTGGCGGCTCTTCGAAAGTCTGGGCTCGTGCTGGTCGAGGTCGGACGTCCCCCTCTCGATGTCCCGGAGGGTGAATGGATCGGGCAGGGCGAGCAGGAGCTTCGCGGAGTAGTCGTTCTCGATTCCCATCTCGAAGACCTTGTGAGAGAAGAGTTTCTTTTCGAACCGCGTCGTTGATATGGGATCGGGCGCGATCACGAACCGTCCTGGCTCAGTGATCTCGATATCGAGATCCGAATCGACGATTCCCTCGCGAAATTCTATCGACGAGACATGGCCCTCCCCGACCGCGCGAAGACTCGCGATAAACCGCTGAGAGCCTTCCGGAAGGTCCGACTGATCGGGATGAGGAATCATGGACGGATTGAAGAGCGCGGCGGATTCCAGGGAGTATTCGCTGGTGAAGTACGCTCCTATCAGCAGCTTGCGTTCCTTGGACGGTTCCTCGTCGGTCAGCATGTATCGGCGCGCCCGTTCGAATCTCTCGAGGAAGACCCCTCCGATATTCTCGAAGTGCCTGTGGGCGAAACTCTTGTTGACGATGCCGAGCTGTGTCTTCACCTCCTTCTCGGACAGCGACATGATCCTGCCGACCACCACCCGCATCTGGGCCTCCTGGAAGGGCCAGAAGGGGCGGATCAGCACCCTCGCCCGGTCGGGGTTCAGGCGGATGCTCGTGCGGTGGACCTTGATCACTGCACCGGCCTCCTGCCGGGGATGTCCGGTTTGCCTGTCTCCTCCTGCGTGTGAAGCGCCGGCGGCATGTCGTATTCCGTTTCGCTTCGGTACTGTATGACCGAGTGCGGATAGCCGAAACGCACCTGCGGGTAGTGTGCCTTGAATTTTCTCAGGATGATATCCACGATGTCCGATGAAATCTTCTGCCGTTCCGAGTGGGCGGTAAGGTACCTCAGACGCATCAGGACCCCCGCGTCGTAGAACTCGAACCGCAGAGAAGGATCGGAGCCGGTCTCTTCTATGATGTTCGGCGTCACCTCCCGCGCCGCCTCCAGCAGAATCTTCTTTGCGAGCTCGGTATCCGAGTCAAAGCTCACCCGGACCACCACCTCGTCGAGCATGTATTTCTGTTCCAGCGTGTAATTCGTGATAATGTGGCTGAACAGAATGCCGTTCGGTATCAGGATTCCCCTTCCGCTCTGCTCCTCGCCGCCGATGGTGCCACCGACTTGATTCAATACCACGTGCGTGAGTGTGATATCGGTAACATCTCCGATAGTGCCCGCAATGATAACGCGATCTCCTATCTTGAACGGCTTCTTGGCAACGATCATCAGCCACGCGGCCAGGCCGGTGACGGGTGCCTGAAGGGACCATCCGAGTATCATGCCGAGGAATCCCGCGGATATTCCCAATGACTTCAGAGACCCCGACAGGCTGATCAACACGAACACCACGATCGCGAAGAGCCACACCGATTTCCACGTGCGCATGAACTTGCGCAGGTTGTCATTCTTGTACGCGTGTTCCGTCAGGTAGTTCCGCATGCGCTTCGTGGTGAAGCGATAGACGGCCAGCAGGATCACCAGCGTGAGCGCGGCCATGATGGGGCCCCTGTAGGGGGATGCTTCCCCGAGATACTTGTGGTGCCACGCGACCGCCGCCTCGATGTCGTCGGCGATCCCTTCCTTCTCTTTCGGCGTTTCTTTCGCGGCGACTTGCCCCTTCTCGGCGCCTTTGACATCCCCGGGAATCGCCATCTGTCCCCAGGCGGTTCCCAACAACACACATAGCAGCAGCAATGACATCGACAATATGAAGTGTCGCCTCAGCCATCTCATGTTTTCCCTCTCTGTGTCCGAGTCTCTTCTTATCCTCATTCTTTCCACTCCCATTGCGTTATCGCCTCGGGATCCGTTCCTTCCCTGGTTATGAACTCACGGTGTGTGCGCAGTTCGGCCTCGCATTTCTTCACCAGATCTTCCGCCTTGGCGGAGACCTCTGGATATCCTCTGGCTACATCACGGGCCGCTTGTATGACGAGATGATACCTGCTTGTCCGGTTCCTCACCTGCATATCGAACGGCGTCGTTGTAGTTCCTTCCTCTCGGTACCCGTTTATGTCGAATCGGCCGCTTCCCGGCCTCTCCCACAGAAGCTGTTTTATCGCGGCGGTGTAGCCGTGAAAATTAAAGACAACCGGGCACCCGAGAGGGAACAGCCGCTGGAAGCGATTCTCGTCGAGGCCGGGCGGGTATTTCTGTGGAATGCCGAGTACGGTCAGCCGCGTCACGACCACCACCCTGATCCGCCACTCCGGCGCCTCCTCACGCAGGATGCGGGCCGCAGCCATCACTTCGAGTACGAGATTGTCTCCGCATCCGCACAGCACCACCTGCGGATCCTCACCGTCGTTGGTGCCGGCCCAGCGCCAGACGGAAGCGCCGACACGGCAGTGTTCGATTGCTTCATCCATGGAGAGCCACTGAGGCATCGGTTGCTTGTTGGCGATTATGAGATTTATGTAGTCCGTCGTCTTCAAACAGTGATCAACAGTGCTCACAAGACTATTCGCGTCGGGCGGAAGGTATATTCTGTATATATGCCCCTTCTTCGTCAGCAGGTTGTTGATGAAACCCGGTCCCTGATGAGAGTACCCGTTGTGGTCCTGCCGCCACGCCTCGGAGGTCAGAAGATAGTTCAGTGAAGAAATCGGTTTTCTCCACGGCACCTCCCGGGACGTCTTCAAGAACTTCGCGTACTGGTTCATCATGCCGTCGACAATCGGCAGGAAGGCCTCGTAGCACGGGAAGACGCCGTGGCGACCGGTAAGCAGGTATCCCTGGAGCCATCCCTGACAGTTGTGCTCGCTCAGCATCTCCAGCACGCGACCGTCAGGTGCGATGTGTTCGGCGACTTCTGAAACCGGCCACACGTATTGCCTGGCAGTCTCGTCGAGCACCGCACCCAGACGATTGGACTCCAGCTCATCGGGACACACGATCCGGAAATTCCGGCTTTCCCTGTTGCGTACCATGACATCCTTCAGATACTTCCCGAGCTGCTCCATGGACGACGATTTCGGCCGTCCACGATCCTCGACCGCGACCTCATATTGATCGAGTGAAGGAAGATCCAGCGGCCTTCGTATCGCGCCGCCGATGCTGTGCGGATTGGCGGCCATTCTGCGGCTTCCGGCGGGACACAGCGCTCTGATGTCTTCGGCGGGACGCCCATTCTCGTCGAAGAGCTCCGAAGGCTTGTAGGATCGGAACCATTTCTCCACCGCTTCCAGATGGGCGGGATTCGTCCGGATATCCTTCCCGGGGACCTGATGCGACCTGAACGATCCCTCGACGGTCTTGCCGTCTATCTTCTTCGGTCCTCCCATGCCCTTCGGCGTCCGGAGAACGATCATCGGCCAGCGTGGTCGCACCGGCATTCGGCCCGATCGAGCTTCGGACTGAATCGCCCGGATCGCTTCGTAGGCGCCGAACACTGCCTGAGAAAAATCCTCATCGAGCGCATCGCTGTAATCGACGATTCGCATTCCATAACCGTATCCCGAGAACAGCGATTCGAGTTCTTCGTCGTTCATTGTCGCGAAGATAGAGGGGGACGCGATCTTGAAGCCGTTCAGATGCAGGATCGGCAGGACAGCCCCGTCTTTTTCGGGATTGAGGAACTTGGTGCTGTGCCAGGCGCCGGCGGTGGGGCCCGTCTCCGCCTCGCCGTCTCCGACGATGCACGCGCATATCAGGTCGGGGTTGTCGAGCACCGCTCCGAATGACGTGGCAAGGGCGTATCCCAGTTCTCCTCCCTCGTGGATGACTCCCGGAAGCCCGGGGTAGAGGTGGCTGGGAAATCCGTCCGGCCAGGAAAAGCTCTTGACGAAGGCATCCAGCCCGCCCCGGTCTCTGGTAAACTCCGGGAAGTACTCGGTGACGGTGCCTTCGATATACATGTTTGCCAGGTTGGCTGCGGCGCCGTGACCGGGCCCGGTTACGAGGAGGATATTCGCGTCCTTGTCGAGAATGAGTCTGTTGAGATGTGCGTATATCAGATTGATGCCCGGGCACGTTCCCCAATGCCCGAGAAGGCGATCCTTCACATGCTCGGGGCGGAGCGGTTCTTCGAGAAGAACATTGTCCTTGAGATACACCTGCACCGCGGCGAGGTAGTCCACCGCTCGACGGTATCGGCGGACAGCTTTCGCTTCATCAGCGTCCAACTGTCCGCGTACCCCGCTTTCCGTGATTTCATCGACGATCGGTCCTGCCACGGTATCCCCTCTCCATTCAGTCATCTCCCGGCGCTGGTTCCTCCGACATTCCACGCTTCCAGCCTTCCTTCAGTTCCCTGCCCACCTTTCTGATCGTCTGTCCCAGCCTCGTTCGTTTGGCTCCGGCTTCCTCGGGCAGCTCGGTTGCGTTCTTGCCGGTACGATTCGCGAGCTCTCTGGTCTCCCGGATAAGCTCAAAATCCTTCGGGTCGAGCGATTCGTCCGCCCACGTGGCGGCGTGAAGAAGGTGGAAGGCGGACGATTCCAGGGCGCCGGCGAAGTTCTCGGCGTCTTTGTTTTTCTGGTGGCCCTCGCTCCGCTTTTCGTAGTGCACGGACAGCGCGTATTCGGCGCGGGCGAATTCATCTCTGAGCGCGTCCGGCCTCAGCAAACCCGTCGCCATCTTGTCCGCAAGAGACCTGAGTGCGGAGACGCTCGCCGTCAGTTGCCCGGAGGAATCCTTGTCCGCCCGGCTCACCTCCACCGCGATATACGCCGCGGCCTTGCGCACCTCGACCGCGGCATCTTCCGGCTCTTCCTTGAGATACTCATCGTACGCTCTTCGTAAACAGGCCGCGGGCTCATTGCGAAAGAGATTCCAGTCGCGTTCCCTGACCACCACCCACCCGCGCGGCACCGTCGGCGCCGAGTCGGGTTTGTCTTCCCTGTCGCACAGGGCAAGTCCCGCACCCAGCAGGCTCGCGGCAATGACCGCTCCAACCACCGCATATCTCATGGCAACTCCTTTCGTCCTTGTGCGCCGCTTTTCCTGCTTCTTCCACACCTTTCCATGAGTGCCAGCCGAATCCATATCCCCAGTGACGACGAGTGTATCTCCTCGGGCCGTAATCCCAGTGCAGGCTGTATCCGTAGGGGAGATATCCCACACCGGGAATCTCCATCTCCCCTTTTCCTCGCAGGCCTTCATTTAGTGCCGGGAAGTACGCCTTCGAGGGCTCTTCAGCCAGGAACATCCGTCCCGTTTCGCGAAAAAGGCTCTGGTCTTGGCGACGATCTGCGGCTTGCTCATCCTTCTGACCGTTTCGACCGCCGCGAGCCGCTCCATGAACTCCTTCGACCTTCCCGCTTCTTCCAGGAATTCTTCCTTGGCCTTGCCGGGTCCCAGGATGTACACGCTATCCGCATCCCTTACCTTCTCGATGACCGACGTGTAGAACTCGTGAAGCCCGGCTCGGCGCCTTCGGCCGGTCCTGCCGTCCGTTGCCACGTTCATCTGTCCGTGCGGGGTGGCGGCCGTTCGCGACTCACCGGCCAGGCGAATGCGTTTCCTCACGCCCGACTCAATCGTCAGCACGTCTTCCCGGTCCTGAAACAGCGAGACGATGTACGCTTTCTCGTGGTCGATCCATATCCCGACTACTCTGGGGCCACCGGCAGCACCTGTCTCAGCGTTCTTCATCATACTCCTCCGGAGATCCCTCCTCGTCGTACGCGGCTCAGCTTATCTTTACCTCGGTGGCCTTCGGTTTGACCTCTTTGGCCTTCGGCAGGCTGAGCGTGAGCATTCCGTCCTTGAATGCGGCTGCGATCTTCGATTCGTCCACGTTCTCGGGAACCGTGAAACTGCGGACGAACGTGCCGTAGTGCCGTTCTATGCGGTGGAACTTCTTGCCCTTTTCCTCCTTCTCCTGGTTCCGCTCGCCCTTGATGCTGAGCACACCGTTGTCCACCGTGACCTTGACGTTCTCCTTCTTGACCTCGGGTATCTCCGCCTTGATGGTGAACTCCTGGTCGGTCTCGGCGATATCCACCCGGGGCGCCCAGTCGCCGCTGGCGACAGCCTCGTGCCCGCCGGCGGCGGGTATTCCCGTCTCCCGCGCGTAGCGTTCCATCAAATTCCCCAGATCTCCCCACGGATTCCATCTCACCAGGGACATATATCCCCTCCTTCTTTTCCGCGGGCGGCTGTTGTCCGGAAGCGGGCTGCCCGCACACCGCCCGCCGCCGTGTCACGTATTCTCGGTTCAGGGCCTACTTGAAAGGTTTCGTGATAACGTCCTTTGCTCCCTTAACGGAGCCGACAAGCGCGTTACGAACCGTCTTTCCCGCCTCGCTGCCTATCTCATCCGCGGCCTCGATAGCTCCCGTGACCGCATGGGAAAGAGCGGAACTCGCGTCGGCCCCGATGTCCCCCGCGGCCTCCAATCCAGCTTCCACCGCGCTTACCGAAACCTTGCCGAGATCCGCGCCGACGTCTGACGCGCCCTT
>CAYMFW010000028.1:0-2137 GCA_964389785.1 uncultured Planctomycetota bacterium | reverse complement strand
AATGCAGGGTTCCCAGGACATCTTCGCCTATCTCGGACGCGGCGCCCAGAGCACCTCTCACCACTTTTGACGCGCTTTCCGTTGTTGCCTCCGTCACGTCGCCGGCACCCTTGACCGTGGTTGCCAGAAGGTCCATCGTCGCCTTGACAACGGCTCCGGCCGTTTCGCCTACCCCCTGAATTGCCCCGATCGTTACTTCCTTCGCCGACCGTCCCAGTACGGAAAGACTCAATTCTGCCATGTTCATTTTTCCTTTCTCAAGACGATATAGAACCAGACCTTCTTCTTCCTAACCTTCGGGAAGCCTCAGCCCTCCTTTCTCCCGCGGGCGCCCGGTGCCCGGAAACCGGCTGCTTGAATCACAGGCATGAGATAGTGCAACTATCGTGCCACATTCCTTCGCGAACACGCGCAATGCTGGCAAGCGGGATGAGGGGAAGGTGACCCGTGGAATGCCGAAGAGCAGTCTCAACCTGGAGTTCGGGTCTCCGGAAATGAGACGAGTCGTATGCCGCGTCTTACCATCGCGCGATGGTCCGGGGCGGGTAGAGACCGGTTCAGATTGTGTCCGTTACCAACGGCAGTCGCACTTCGACGGATAGGCCGGGTCCCGGATCGTTGTTGTGGATCTTGACGGACCCTCCGTGCGATTCCACGATGTGTTTCACTATACAGAGACCCAATCCCGATCCCCCCCTTCGTGTGCTGAAGAATGTGTCAAATATCTTTTCCATGTTTTCGAGGAGGATTCCGGTCCCGCGATCGCGCACCGTCGCGACAACGGTATTCCCTTCCCCCCTGGTGAGAGAAATGCTGATCTGCTCCCCTTCAGGGCTGTGCTGCACCGCGTTTCCGATCAGGTTTACGAACACCTGTTCCAGACTTCCGTGGTCGCAGAGGACCCTGAAATCGTCTTCGTCGAGCTGCTCGAAACGGAGGATGTGTGTGTCTCCGTATCGCGTACTGGACTGTCGACAGCTGGAGCTGCACACGTTTGTGAGGGATGTTACCTGCATGTCGGCCGGCTTCAGCGGGCGACCGAGTTGAAGCAGATCCTCCATCAGTCCTGACATTCTTCGGATCTCGACATTTATGTATTCGTGGTACTGCGCGTACCGTTCCGGCTCGTCCATTTCCTGAAACAGGGCTTCGAACAGTGCCAGGATGGCGTTCAGAGGGTTTCTTACTTCATGGGCGACTCCCGCGGTGAGCTTTCCGAAGAGCTCCATCTGGCGCGACCGATCGAGGTCGTTCGACATGCGTTCGCGCTGGATATGAAGAGCGAGGTACTTGGAGAAGACCTCCATTATCCGAGCGTCATCCTCGGAGAGAGGGGTGTCGCCGTTCCTGGCACCCGCTATGACGGCGATGGTGTTGCCCGAGGCGTCCAGGGCGGGAATCCCCATGTAGGCGGATTCCTCTGATCCGTCGAGACAGGGGCACGCGGGATATTCCTCCGAGAGCCGTCCCCGCACGTTGTGCGGGTGAGCCTGCCGCCGTACGATGCTGCACAAGCCGTTGTCCCGATTCGGGCACGTATCGTGAAGTATGCGTCCGTGGAGGGACCTCGACATCGTACCCGGCGTGCCGTTTTCGAAGCAGAGGGCAGCGGTGCGCGGAAGGCGAAGGATTCTCGAAATACTCTCGACGGCTCTATCGCAAACATTCTGCAATGACGGATCTTGCGACATGGTCAGTTGATGGACCGCTTCCAGGGCGCTGGTTCGATCGATAAGCAGCCGTTCCGTTTCTTTCCTTCGGCTGATGTCCGTTATGTCCTCGACCACGGCTGCGAGGCGTCCCTGAGCATCCCGGTACGGTGTCGCCGTCAGAAGAACAACCATGCTGGTTCCGTTGGCGAATTCCTTCTCGATTTCGAGCTCAACAGAACGCTCTCCGTTTCGCACGCAGGTAACGGGGCAATCGGGCGTGTTGCAGAGATGGCTGCGCATACTCTCGTAACACTTCTTCCCCACAACAGCTTCTTCGGCCTCGCCTGACATCTCCAGGAGCGTCTTGTTGACGCTGATCACGTTGAAATCGGTATCGATCACCCGCATGCCGTTGCCCGCCGCGTCATATATCTGCCTCATCTCTGAGTATGCCTGTGCGAGCTCCCGGGTGCGGTCTTCCACCC
>CAYMFW010000027.1:18399-34492 GCA_964389785.1 uncultured Planctomycetota bacterium | reverse complement strand
CTCCATTTCGGGCGGGAGCTTCCGGGCGAGACCGACAGGTACATTCGCTTCGCCTACTCCGGCATCGACGTCGCCGACATCGAGGAAGGCCTGCTCAAGTTCAAGGCGTACATCGAGGCCTGATTTCAAGGGTCAGAGTCCTTGAAACGCAGATGGGGAATTACCGCAAGAAACGTCAGAATACCGTGCCTAATCCGCCCCCGGACCGTCCTATAGAGGCAGGAGAAGGACCATGAGCGATAACCATATGGACCCGGCACGCATCACGGAGCTTCTGATGAAGTACCGGACGGACCTGTACGCTTACATGCTTGCCGCGGTTTGCAACCATCACGACGCCGAGGAGCTGATACAGGAGGTATCTCTCGCGGCGGTCCGGTCGTGCGCGTCTTACGCCCCGGGAACGAACTTCCGGGCGTGGGTGAGGGAGATCGCCCGGCGGCGCATTCTCGAGCGCGCGAGAAGATCCAAACGGGTGCTCACGGTGGACCCTGACGTGCTCATGAGCCTGGAGGAGGCGGCCCGGCAGGTGGAAACGCACCAGCCTCTGGAGGAACGCCGGGACGCGCTTCAGCGATGCGTGGAGAAACTGCAGGGGACGGCTCGTCAGGTGATAGAGCTGAAGTATGTGGAACGGCTCGACGTGTTCCGGATCGCCGGCAGGATACGAAGATCCACTCAGGCCTGCTACGCGCTCCTCAAGCGGGCGCGCCAGGCGCTCAGAGATTGCATAAACGCCCGGCTTTCGGGCGGCGACGAACAGGCGATGGCTCATGAATCGTGACATGCACGACGACGACCTGCTGGTGGAGGCGCTCGACGGGCGGCTCTCCGACGACGAGCTGCGTTCCCTCTCCGATCGGTTGAAGGAAGAACCTGCGCTCGCCCGCCGGATGATAGAGCTGGCCCGTGACGAGTCCCTGCTCCAGGAGATACTGTCGGAGTCGAAGGCGGGCATTCCGGTCGCCGGAAGACGTGCGGGGCGGCAGGGAGCACGGCCCTCAAGGTCCACAGAAAGGCCGGTCCCGAAAATCCGCTGGGGCGTCTGGATGTCCGTCGCCGCGTGCCTGGCGATCATCATCGGGGCGCTCGTCCACAATCATCGGCAGGTGGGACGGTTCGAGGAGACGTTCATCGCGCATATAGAGTCAACCGTTCCCGGCGTCACGATCCTCCGTGGGAACGGAAGCGTGTCCGCCGTCGTCGACATGGGGATACTCGCCGACGACGTGATACGGACGGCCGGCGGACAGCAGGCGACGATAGTCTACAGGGGAGAGAACACCAGGGTAAAGGTGGGAGAGAATACTGCGATAGAGATCGACGGCGTCGAGCAGGGCAAGCGGCTGCGGCTGGAGATGGGCAGTATCGACGCATCGGTCGATCCGCAGCCGGCTGACCGGCCGATGACGGTCGCCACGCCGCACGCGCTTTGCGAGGTGAAGGGAACCCGGTTCATCCTGGCTGCCGGTACTACGATGACACGCCTGGATGTTCTGGAGGGGAAGGTGCTCTTTACCCGTCTGGCCGAGCGCGACTCCGTTCTGGTGGCCGCGGGGGGCAGCGCCGTGGCGGGTAAGGCCGTCGGCGCCGCCGTGAGGTACGTGGACGGGGATGTGATTCACGAGGATGATTTCGAAAACGGGCTCGGGAAATGGATGGTGACGGGTAACTACCACTATCCGGACGGACGGGTGGAACACAGGGAGATCATCGAGACGCTGAGCCCGCGCGAGTACGTGGTGATCGCCGAGGTGGAAAGGGACGGCGGGAAGACGCGCGTCGCGCAGTTCCAGGGCGAGCGGTTCCAGGACTACGCGATACACTTCGGCCTTCGCCCGAGGGACTGCTGGCAGATCACCTCTCCGGTATCCTGGGAGTTCGACCTGTTCGTGACGACCAAGGGTGGAGGACTGCCACAGAATACCGTAACCGGCATTCTGTGGAGTAGAAAAGATGTGGGCAGGTGGGTGCACTGGCGTAATGAATACGTGCCCACCGCCGACTCCGGGGGGGAAGCGCCGTGGGTCGTACGCGCCTACCGCGACGGGAGGCGCATGAAGGAATCACCCGCGGCCGGTGACAGCGTACTCGGCGCCGTGGCCGGTCTGGGAGCGGTGATGATGATAGACAATTCCGTTATCCGGAAGATGGTTCCGGAAACGGGGGACGACATGAAGAAATAGGAGCCCAATAAGAAACCCGTCGACGGTTTGGCGGCCAGGCGACGGGTTTCGTGAGCCCCGGGGGTTCGAGCGGCTGAGGGCCGTTTACTGCCTCCAGCCTAGCCCCGGTTTTTCATTGGCATTCTATACGGAGGTAGAAGATGGATCAAGGACGGGTGGAACGGAGCGGGGAAAAGCGGAAGGAGGGGCGGACCATGGGAACGGGCATGAGGCGGATCTGCGGGGCGGCGGCGGTTCTGGTGCTGGTGTGCGCGGCGATTCATCTCGTCTGTGACATCGCGGAGCGGCCCGTCCCGGCCGGCCGCGTCATGACGGGCGAGACGGATGTCGAGAGGACGGAAACTCGGGAAGCGGAAATCGCGCTGCCCAAGTCGGAGAACGTGAAATCGGATGCGAATATAGTGCGCGAGAACGCGGAAATCGAAACCCGAGAAGCGGCGCCGCACCGGGCGGACGAGCCCCCGGTCCCTTCGGACCTTGTCGGGAAGAAGGCTGTTTCCATGTCGGAGGCAAAGGGGAACGATCGGTACGCCGGTCTGCCCGTGCTTCAGGAACGTGAGGTGCCGTCCGACGCGAACGGCGAGTCGCACAGGGTCCGGGTCGTCCGTACGGACGGCAAGTATCCTCTGGTCCGCGTGGACGAGACCCGGGCTGTCGATCCCGTCACACATGAGGAAAAGGTTACTGAAACGGTCGAGATGGCCGCCGATCACATCGTGGTGACGCTGAAGGAAGGGGCGACGGAGGACGACCTGCGGGACCTGAACGCGAAACTCGGCGCCCGGGTACTGAAGAAACTGCGGGTTCCGGGGTCCGGAACCTACCTGGTGAAGCTGCCTGCCGCTGAAGCGCCGGTCGCCGGCGCGGCCGCGCCCGTCGATGATCTTGTCGACGCGGTCCCGCGGGCGGCCGACGAATACGCGAAGGCGGAAGACCTGGTGAGCTGTGCGGAGCCGGACTACATGGTTCGCATCGTCGAAACGATCCCCAACGATCCGGGTCTCGGCCAGTGCTGGGGCCTGCACAACACCGGGCAGACCGGCGGTATTCCCGACGCCGACATAGACGCGCCGGAGGCGTGGGACAGGACGACCGGCGACGCGAACGTCCTGGTGGGCATAATAGACACCGGTATCGACTACAACCATCCGGATCTCGCGCCCAACATCTGGAACAATCCCGGTGAGACCGGAACCGACTCCCAGGGCGCCGATATGCGGACGAACGGAGTGGACGACGACGGCAACGGGTACGTGGACGACTGGCGCGGCTGGGACTTTCTCGACGAGACGAACGATCCCATGGACGATCACTTCCACGGCACGCACTGCGCGGGAACCATAGGGGCGGCCGGCAACAACGACGTCGGCGTCGCCGGCGTCAACTGGACCGTTTCCCTCGTGGCGCTCAAGTTCCTGTCCGCCCAGGGCAGCGGCTGGCTTTCCGACGCGGTGGAGGCCATAAGCTACGGCACGACGATAGGTGTCGACCTCACCTCAAACTCGTGGGGCGGAGGGCCCTTTACCCAGGCCATGCAGGACGCGATCGCGGACGCCGACTCCCACGGTATTCTCTTCGTTGCCGCCGCCGGCAACAGCGGCGTGGATGCCGATGCGATACCCATGTATCCGGCTGCCTACGACAACCCGAACATCATATCCGTCGCGGCCAGCGACCACCGCGACACCTACGCGAGCTTCTCGAACCACGGCGCGACGACGGTGGACCTTGCCGCGCCGGGCGTGAGCATCTACAGCACGTTCCCCACGTATTGGACGGAGGCGATGCAGGCCTACAAGGATGCCGGCCGGGACATCACGACCGACTACTGCTCCATAAGCGGCACCTCCATGGCCACGCCGCATGTCGCCGGTGTCTGCGCCCTTGCCAAGGCCTACCGCCCGAGCCTGACCGGGACGCAGATCAAGAAGCAGGTCCTGCTGGGGACGGACCCCCTGCCGAAGGACCTGATGAATCGCTCGACGCAGACGAACGGCCGGCTGAACGCCTACGCCATGCTGCGCACGCTCGACGGCCCGTACCCGCGGCCGGTCGACGTGGAGGACGCCGACGGCACCGAGGGCGGCGCGAACGGGAACGGCGACGGCTACATCAATCCCGGTGAGCGCATCGCGGTGACCGCGCCGATCCAGAACAGGGGCGTAGACGAGGCATCGGATGTCACGGCCGTGCTGGCCCTGACGACGGAGGACGAGTACGTCACCGTCGTCCGCGGCGACGCCTCCTACGGCGACATCGGCCCGGGCGACACGGTGTCGGCTTCCGACACGTTCATCTTCGACGTGTCCGCCGACACGCCGACGCCGCACGACGCTGCCTTCACGATGACCGTGGCGGATTCGGCCGGAGGGGAGTGGCAGTTTCCGCTCACCTTCACGGTCTACAACAGCTACGAGATCTCCGGTATCGTCACGCTGGACGACCAGCCACTTTCCGGGGCACAGGTGCGCTGCCTGCTCCTTCCCGACTACGCGAAGACCTACACCGCGACCTGCGGCGCCGACGGCCGCTACAGCATAAGCGTACTGGACGGCGAATACGGACTCTACGCCATCAATAACTTCAGTGTCGGACAGCTCTTCACGTCGAGCAGGGTCCTCAAGGTCCCTGGGAGCGACACCCACGACGTCAACTTCGGCTTCACCACCGGCACGGTGAGCGGCCGGGTGGTGTACGGGCCCACGGGCGCGCCGGTGGCCGAAGCCGACGTGATCGTCAAGACGAGCGGCTACGGACCGGAGACGAATCAGACGGCGGCCGACGGGACGTTCACGCACAGCCGCGTCTTCGGTTTCCCGATGAAGACGACCGTCTATATCAAGAAAAAGGCGGTGGGCGTTTCCGAGCCCGCCGCGCGCACCATGCCCCCGGACTGGGAGCAAAATTTCGCACTCGCGCCGTATCCCGGTCCCTTTTATAAGATGGTGCCGATCGAGAGCAGCGGCGGATTGAGCGCCGCGGTCGGCTACGACGTCAACGATTCCGCGCAGGTAGCCGGCGGGCCGGGTTCGATGCTTACGAACAACTACAACGCGTGGCTCTGGGAGGACGGGACCCTCACGAGCCTGGGCAACATATCCGGCTACGACTTCGGCTGGGCGCGCGGCATCAACGGCAGCCGGCAGATCGTCGGCTATCTTGGCAGCTTCGACAGCATCTACAACTACAGCGCCAGGGCGTTCTTGTGGCAGAACGGCGCCCTCACCGCGCTGCCGAACCCCTTCGGCGGGCAGGTATCCTATGCGCTGGGGATCAACGACGCGGGCCGGTTCGCGGGCTACACCGTGGATTCCGACGGCCTGCCCATTCCCGTCCTGTGGAACTCGACGACCGACGCGGTGAGATTGTCTTCAGACAAATACGGCGTGGCCAACGCCATCGACCAGTCCGGCCGGGTCGCGGGCAGCTTCTACCCGGACTACGCCGACACCACGGTCTACCACGCCTGCCTCTGGAAGGACGGCGCGATGACGGACCTGGGAACGCTGGGCGGGGATTCGTCCTCCGCGTACGGGCTCAACGACAGCGGCCAGGTGGTGGGAGCGTCGCACAACGCCGACGGTAAGAGCGTCGGCTTCCTGTGGGAGAACGGGTCGATGACCGAGCTTCCCGGCTACTACAACCCGGGGGTCAGCTACACGTATCAGTTCATCCCGAGCGCGGTCAACGACGACGGCACGATCGTCGGCGGGGCGTTCCGGATGAAGAGGGGCGGTGCGGTCATCCCGCTGGACGACCTCGTGGTGGAAGGCGGCGAGGGCTGGACCATATCCATGGGCAGCGCCGGCACCGCGCGCGCGATAAGCGACGACGGCTATATCACGGGCAGGATGCAGCCCTACGGCAGCGCCGCCGACGTGGCCTATCTGCTCGTTCCCCTGGAAGAGAGCACCAACCGCTTCCCGGTGGCCGCGGACGACAGGGCGGCGACGGCCATGAACGAGTCGGCCGTCATCCCGGTCCTGGCCAACGACTACGACCCGGACGGGGACCCGCTGACGGTGACGTTCGTGACGCCGCCTGAGAACGGGCGGGTGTCCATTACCGGGAACGGGTCGGCCGTTCTGTACGAGCCGATGCTCGGGTACGCCGGGTCCGACTCCTTCACGTACACCGTCGGCGACGGCAGGGACGGCTCCGACAAGGCGATGGTCACGCTCACCGTCGGCTCGCAGCCGGAGCTCGCCGTCTCGCCCGAGGCGCTCGACGTGACCGCGGCACCCGGCGAGACGGTGACGCGGACGCTCACCGTATCCAACAGCGGCGGCTCCCCGCTCTACTGGTCGGTCTCGAACCGGGGAGAAGAGGCCCCGGAGGGAGGGGATCTCATCCAGTACTTCTACGCGGTCTCCGGGGACGAGCGGATGCCCATCGCCGGCCTCACCTACGACGGTTCGATCCTGTGGTCCTGCAAGGGACAGATGAGTCCGATTCTGCACAAGCTGGACCCCGTTACCGGGGACATCCTGGGAATGCTGGACGTTGGCGCGGTCTGCTCCATGCCCTACGATGTGGCGTGGGACGGCGCCCGGCTGTGGCTCTGCGACAGCCTGTACGGCAAGCTCCACGAGGTCGATCCGGACACGGGTGAGGCGGTCAAGTCGTTCACCATGTCGGGATACTATCCCGCCCACATCACCTTCGCGGAAGGCGTCATCTGGGCGGTTGCCGTTCCCAGGTTCCAGGATCCGTGCGTCTTGATCACGATCGATCCGGACGACGGCTCCGTCCTCAGCACCCTTCCGTACCCGGAGGACGCCTCGCAGGGAAGCGCCGTGGCATGGTTCCGCGGGGCACTGTGGCTGAATGGAACGAACGGAACGATACTGAAGGTGAACCCGAGGAATGGAGAGGTAGTGGGCTCCTTCCCGAACGAGCTGGGCTGGGGTGTCGCCGCGAGTGACGGCGCGAGCGGCCTCTTTACGATCGGTTCGTACTTCGGCTGGGGAGGAGGCTACACCTACGTCGGGCTGATGGAGACGAGCGAGATTCCGTGGCTGCAGGAGGAGCCGTGGGGCGGTACGGTGCCGGCGAATTCCTCGGCCGCCGCGACGGTGACGTTCGACGCGGCCGAGGCCGCCGAAGGCGTCCATACCGCGGGAATCCGGGTCGATTCGAACGATCTCGAGAACCAGTCGCTCGTCGTGCCGGTGACATTCACCGTGACGAGCGGCGGCGGCGGGAACACCCCGCCCGTGGCCCAGGATCAGAGCGTGACGACCGCGGAGGATACGCCGAAGGCGACAACACTTTCCGCGACCGACGCGAACGGGGACGCTCTGACGTACGCGATAGTGAGCGGGCCGTCGCACGGCTCGCTCTCCGGAAGTGCGCCGAACATGACGTACACACCTGCGGCCAACTACAACGGCGCGGACTCGTTCACGTTCAGGGCGAACGACGGCGCGGCCGATTCCAACACGGCAACGGTCTCGATTGCCGTCACGCCGGTCAACGACGCTCCGACGGTAACTGCCTTGGCCGACCCGATGTCCGGCGAGGCGCCGCTTGCGGTGCAGTTCACGGCCTCGGGCAACGACGTCGACGGCGATACATTGTCGTATTCGTGGACGTTCGGAGACGGCGGCACCTCAGGGGCTCAGAATCCGGCACATACCTACAACGTGGCCGGGACGTACACCGCCCGGGTAACGATTTCGGACGGTAAGGGAGGCACCGCCTCCGCGCAGGTCGTGATAACCGTAATCGAGCCGGCCAACACCCCGCCCGTCGCGCAGAATCAAAGTGTGACGACGGCGGAAGACGCCGCCAAGGCGATAATGCTCGTGGCGACGGATGCGGACGGGGATGCGCTTACGTACGCGATAGTGAGCGGGCCCGCCAACGGGTCACTCTCCGGCACCGCGCCCAACGTGACGTACACGCCGGATGCCGATTTCAACGGATCGGATTCGTTCACGTTCAGGGCGGACGATGGCGAGGATGACTCGAACGTCGCGACCGTATCGATCTCCGTCACGCCGGTGAACGACGCTCCGACGGTGACCGCCTCTGCCGACCCGATGTCCGGCGAGGCGCCTCTTGCGGTGCAGTTCACTGCGGTCGGGAGCGACATCGACGGCGACGCGCTTTCATATGCATGGACCTTCGGTGATGGTTCGACAGGCTCACCGATGCAGAACCCGGCGCACACGTATAACGAGGCCGGCACGTACACGGCGGTCGTAACGGTATCCGACGGGAGCCTCACGGCCTTCGCGTCCGTCACGATAGCGGTAGCGGACACTCCCGATACGGACTGGGTGGAGCCGTTCGAGGCGTACGAGATGGGAACCGACCTGCACGGGCAGGGCGGATGGAAGGGGTGGGACAACAACTCCGCATGTGGCGCCCTGGTAAGCGGCTCTCAGAAGCACGCCGGCGAGAAATCGGCGGAGATCGTCGGCCCGAGCGACCTGGTGCACGAATATGCCGGGTACACGACCGGCACATGGGCGTATACCGCCTGGCAGTACGTGCCGGACAAGTTCTCGGGCAGGCATTACTTCATCATGCTCAACCGGTACAGCGACGGGGGATCGAAGGTCTGGGCGGTGCAGGTATACTTCGACGCCGCGTCGGGCAAGGTCCACTCCGACAACGACGGGGCGGAACTGGCGCTCGTGAAGGGCCGATGGGTGAAGATCCAGGCGGTGATAGACCTGGATGCCGACGTTCAGAAGCTCTTCTACGACGGAACGAAGCTCTACGAGAAGAGCTGGAAGTCGGGAGTGAGCGGGACGGGAGACCAGGCGATAGCGGCCGTCGACCTTTTCGCGAACGGCGCGTCGGCCGTCTACTACGACGACATGTCTCTTCTTCCGTACACGGAGGAAGAGAACACGCCTCCGGTAGCCGAAGACCAGGATGTGACGACGGAAGAGGATACGGCGGTGGACATCAGCCTCGTCGCGACGGACGCCGATGGGGATGCGTTGACGTATTCGATCGTCGCAAGCCCCTTGCACGGAACGCTTTCCGGCACGGTTCCGAACGTGACGTACACACCCGGCGCCGACTACAACGGCGCGGACAGCTTCACGTTCAAGGCCAACGACGGCCAGGCGGACAGTAACGTCGCGACGGTATCCATTACGGTGCTGGGTCTGAACGATTCCCCCGTTGCCGTCGCCTCGGCAAACCCGACCTCGGGCAACGCACCTCTCACGGTGGCCTTCGACGGGTCGGCCTCGTACGACGTGGACGGCACGATCGTGGATTACGAGTGGGATCTGGACGAATCTTCGGATTACGGACCGCAGATTGCCTACACGTACACCACGCCGGGGACGTACACGGTGACGCTGTACGTATTCGACAACCAGGGAGCGAGCGGCTCGGTGAGTCTCACCATCACGGTGACGGAGCACGTGAACGCGCCTCCGGTGGCGCAGAACCAGGCGGTGGTGATGGACGAGGATACGACGAAGGCGATCACCCTGGCGGCGACCGACGCGGAAGGCGACGTTCTTACCTATAGTATCGTCTCCGAGCCGGGCTACGGGATGCTCACCGGCACCGCGCCGAACGTGACGTACGTCCCCGACGAGGACTTCTATGGCGAGGACAGCTTTACGTTCAGGGCCAACGACGGCCAGGCGGATTCCAACGTGGCGACCGTCTCGATCACCGTCAATCCGGTGAACGATGCCCCGGTTGCGAGAGGCGGTGAGGCGCTCACGTCAGCGGGCGAGGCGGTAGACATAACGCTTCGGGCCTACGACGTGGACGAGGACGCCATCACGTACGCGATAGCGGAAGCCCCGGCGAACGGCACCATCTCGGGCGACGACGGCGACGCCACGATCACCTACACGCCGAAGGACGGATTCGCGGGCGTGGACACATTCACGTTCGTCGCGAACGACGGGGCGCTGGATTCCGTTCCGGCGACGATCACCGTCACGGTCCAGGGTGAGCTGGTGACGATCGTGTCCGTATCGACGGGCAGAGCGTACTCGCTCGCGACGGCGGAGGCGGGAGCGCTGTACTACATAGACCGGAAGTACACGATACTCGACCTCTCGGCCGAACTGGACGGGGCCGTGCTTGTCAGAACCTCGAACAACGACAAGTACGTCACGGAGCCGAACCATCTGACACTTCGTATCGGCCGGGAAGCGATCGTATCCGTGTGCTACGACAAGCGTTGGGCGGTGCTTCCGGGCTGGCTGGATGACGGCAGCTGGGAGTATGCGGGCTCCAACATGGTCGTGACGGACAAGGGGGCCTCTCCCATGGACGTATTCGAGAAGACGGTGCAGGCGGGCGAGATCACGCTCGGCGGCAACCGCGCCGGCGGGGCGGCCGGATCGAAGAGCATGTATGTTGTGGTGGTGAGACCGACGGCGGCGACGGTTGCGAAGGTCGGCGCGGCAGGCGCGTATAGCGTCTTGATGGGCCCGCTGGCCGCCACCGAGTGGCTGAACGAAGGTGACGCGGACGGCGACGGCCTGACGGACATCTTCGAGCAGGTCGTGGGTCTCGACCCGCAGGACGCCGACACGAGCGGCGACGGCACCTATGACGAGTACGAGGCCGGTCCCGACGGCCGCGACTGGTTCGATCTCATGCTCGGGCAGGATATGGGGACAGGAAGGAATCCTGTCCCCGATCCCGATGAAGGCGGCGGCGGAAGCGGGGGCGGGTGCTTTCTTAACACTGCGAGATAGATTTCCGGGGACAGGTACCGGCGGTACCTGTCCCCGACTTCACAGATCCGCTCAAGGGGTGGGGGCAGTCGGTGACGGCTGCCCCCATTCTCGTTGTCAGGCCGTGAGCTCTCCATCGAGCGCCAGTAGTTCGCGCACCAATTCGTCATGGATGTTGGCGAACGGCAGCTGTCCGCAGATCATGGGCGCGGTATCGGCGGCATAGCCTCCTTTGGCCGCGGTGGTGCGGTCCGCGGCATACCCGATACTGTCGTCGACGAATCCCATGACCAACGGAAGGGGGGAGCGGGCCTTTTCGACTACGTCGTTCTTGATGCTGCGGAATATCTCGAAGGGCGCGCCCAGCAGGGCAACCGGACCCAGCCGCAGTCCGTGCAGCTCGGTTTCCGGGCTGGACGTTTCTCCGGCATCCAGCCGCCGCAGCATCGCGCGCAGGGATCCGGCTCGCACCATGGCCATGCGCACGCCGGGGTCCGCATCGCTCGCGTCCGGCGCGTGCAGGACGGATTCTTCCTGTTCGAGCAGCTTCCGGATATGGCCGTGGCCCCAGTTTGCGCGGGTGAAATCCGTCCGGCGCACCGCCCATTGCAGCGTATTCCCCTCGAGCGGCCGGGCCGCGGCCAGCCCGCATTCCACCGCGCGGGCGTACCGTCGGGAGACCGCGTCGAGCGCGATCATCGCGTCCTTCTCTTCCGTGCAGACGACGCAGGCATTGATGTCCCCCTGCGCGCCCTGGAGGAACAGCCCGACACTGCCGGGATGCGCTTCTTCGATCAGGCTGGTGGCCACGCCGGCGAAGTCCCCGTGGATCTTGCGGGTATTGGGACCGCCGATCACCGGGTGGCACCCGTAGTGCGACAGGAAGCCTCGCATTACGTCGCCGGTCATCACCTTGAGCACATGGCAGGTCGTATCCGTGCAATCGGGTTTTGACGGGCGCCAGTCGTCCGCCAGGATCGCGTCAACGGATTCCGCCTGGAACGCGTCGTACTCCCGGTTGATAGCGATGCCCTCGCACGGGGTCTCGGCGTGCATGAGCACGCCGTCCTGCAGATCACCGACGGCCTGCGCACACGCGCGCGCGATGCGGCGCGGCAGGAGCTCGAGATAGGCCGGATCTGGTGTGCCCCATCCGCTGTACATGCGCAGGGCGGGGCCGGAGTGGGTGTGGATCGCGTGTACCATCACCTGTTCCGGTGTGAGCCCGGTCTCGGCCTCCACCAGCTCCCGTACCGTCGCCACGATACTGCGTGAGACGCCGACCAGATCGCAGCTCACCAGCACCGCCGTCCGGTCGCCGCACGCAGCCGCCATGGCACGCGCGCACAGCGGGTCGCGCACGCCGTCCGAATGCCGGTTGAGAAACGGGCCGTAGCCCTGCAGCTCAACGCCCACGCGGGGAGTGATGTCTGTCCTGCCGAATCCGAACTTCATTCCGTCTGTCCTTCCTCATCTCCCCACACCGGGCTCGACCAGGCCCGCCTCGAAATGTTCACGGATCTCCGCGAGATGATCATTGCACCGGCCGATCGCCCCGAGCAGGCGCTCGAGGTAGTCCCGGGAGCCGAGCAGGTGCTGGTGCGGCAGAGTGACCGCCGTGTGGTCCACGGCCCGCGACACGTTTGGAAGGTCGAGAGCCGCGTAGTCCTGGTGACGGGACGGATCGCGGAACGGGATCGGGCTGGTCCTGTCCTGCAGATTCATCAACGGGCTTTTGTACACCGCCGCATAGGTGTGCACCACCGGACATCCTTCAGCTGTCAGCGCACTCATGTATCGATTGCGATGCAGCCCCTCGGCCTTCTCCGGATCGAAGAAAAGCGTCAGGGCGTAATACGCCTGTCGGGTGACGCGGGGGTCCCGCGCAACAACGCGCAGAGGTCCTCCCATGGCGGCCAGCCGTTCCGTCAGAAATTCGGCGGCGTCTTCCCTCTGTTCGTTCTGCGCATTCAGACGGCCGAGTCCGCCGCGCAGTACGGCGGCCTGGAATTCGTTCATCCGGTAGTTGTGGCAGTACCGGTTCCCGGGCACGAGCCGGGGCGGCTCGCCCGGCGCAAACGGTGTTTCGGGATCCGGCGCCCACCCGACCTGCTTGAGGGCAAAGATCGTTCGATACATATCCTCATCACTGCAGGTGAGGGCGCCTCCCTCGCCGCAGGTCAGGATCTTGGACTGCTGGAACGAGAAGCTGCCGACATCACCGATCGCCCCGGCGCACCGGCCCCTCCAGGCACTGCCGTGCTGGTGAGCGACATCCTCCACCACCTTCAGGTCGTGTTCCCGCGCGATCGCTATCACCGCATCCATATCGCACATGCACCCGTACAGGTGAACCGGGATGATCGCCCGGGTACGCGGCGTGATCGCCGCGCGGATCGCCTCCGGATCGATGCAGAGCGTTTCCGGATCTATGTCCACGAATACCACGTCCGCGCCGATATCCATGGCCGCCTGCGCGGTGGCTACCCAGGTGAGACTCGGGATTATCACTTCATCGCCCGGCACCACGCCCACGGCCTGAAGTGCGCACTGCAGGGTGACGGTTCCGTTCATCAGCCCGAGGCAGTACGTGGACCCGATGAATTCCGCGTATTCCCTGCAGAATGCCATTTCCTGCGGGCCGATCCAGCTCCATTTGCCGGAACGGGCCACGTTCGCTACCCGGTCGACGTCCGCCTCACCCACGACGGGCCACGAAGGCGGCGGAAGGGTCACGAGGGGGTCGCCGCCGCATATCGCCGGTTTTACTGCGCTTGCCAGAACGGTCATCTCGTCCTCCTGTCTGAGTTCTCTGCTCTTCTCTAATGCAATAATCGAATGATCTTCTGTTAATGTACTCTTGCATTATGGTTCAAACAAGGGTAACATCCTATGAAGAGTATCACTATTCTATGATTCGTGGTGACAAATGACTGGGTGGAAGAGCATCCTCGACCTGGCGGCGGAGCACGCGCCGCGTTCCCTGCAGGAAGGCGTGGGGGAGGAGGCCCCCGGGGGATTGGTCCGGCTGCTGCCGGAAACGGCCCACCCGTACTACGAGGCCTGCGTATGTATCGAGGGAAGGAGCGCTGTGGCGGGATCGGATACGCACGTTCCGCTGGAGAGCGGGCGAAGCTGCATCGTGTTCCCCGACACCCTGCACAGCGAAAGCACCATAGCGGGACAGCCGGCGTTTACGGATCTATGGCTGATATTCAGCGAAGAGACGAGCGTAGTCCGGTCGGAATACGATCCCGCGTCGGGACGGTTCGGGAGCGCCCCTCTTGGCCGGCTCGGCTCGTCTCCAGAGGCATTCCGACTGCTGTCCGGTCTGCAGGCGGCAATCACCCGCGCGGCCGACGCCCTGGTGGTGAAGGGGCTGTGGCTGGAACTGCTGGGCCGGGTGCGCGAAACTCCGGCGCTCGCGGGCGGGGCGAGCCGGTCCCACATCGAGCGGCAGGTCCGGTTCACGATGGCCCGGATGCACGCGGCGCCGAAACACCCGTGGCACGTCAGGGAGCTGGCCGGCATGGTCGGCTGGACCGCCAACCACTACAGCCTGCGCTTTCGCCAGGTGGTGGGACAGAGTCCGATGGACTACCTCATCGCGTATCGCCTCGAGCGCGCGGCGCGGCTTGTCGGTTCCACGTCCATGAATATCGCGGAGGTCGGGTACGAAACGGGTTTCAACAGTGCGTCCTATTTCGCGCGCCGTTTCAAGCACGTCTACGGGGTAACCCCACGGGCCTACCGAGAGGAGCACGCGGGTTGAGCACCGGCGGCGGTAGTGGGGGCGGGTGTTTCGCAGGCACCGCTCGATAGACAGGCTTCCGGGGACAGCATGCGATCCCTTCGGGCCTTCGCATGCTGCCCCCGAATTCCTCTCCCCGAATTCGTTACGGGTAGCCGTCCGGGTTGGCCTCCTGCCAGCGCCACGCGTCGGCGCACATCTCGTCGAGGCCGCGTTCCGCCTTCCAGCCGAGTTCCTTCTCGGCCTTGGTGGGATCGGCGTAGCATATGGCGGAGTCGCCCGGCCGCCGGTCCACGATCCTGTAGGGCACCTTCCTGCCCGACGCCTTCTCGAAGGCCTCGACCACCTGCAGGACGCTGTATCCCTGCCCGGTACCGAGGTTGTAGGTGGCAAGCCCCGGATTCTTCTCGAGGATTTCGAGTGCTCTGAGATGTCCGATGGAGAGGTCCACGACGTGGATGTAGTCCCGCACTCCGGTGCCGTCCGGGGTGGGGTAGTCGTTTCCGTATACGCTGAGCTCCTTCAGCTTTCCGACCGCCACCTGGGAAACGAAGGGGAACAGGTTGTTCGGGATGCCGTTCGGGTCCTCCCCGATCCGGCCGCTTTCATGGGCGCCGACCGGATTGAAGTACCTCAGAAGAACGATGTTCCACGAGTCGTCGGCCGTGTGGAGGTCCCTGAGCATCTGTTCGATAATGAGCTTGGTCTGGCCGTACGGATTCAGCGCGCCGAGAGGGAAGTCCTCCGTGATCGGTACCTCCTTCGGGTCGCCGTAGACCGTCGCCGAGGAGCTGAACACGATATTCCTGATGCCGTGCTTCGCCATCACCTCGAAGAGGATGACGGAGCCGGTGACGTTGTTATGGTAGTAGCGAAGCGGCTGGGCGACGGACTCGCCGACCGCCTTCAGCCCGGCGAAGTGGATCACCGCCTCGATTCGTGAGCCGGTCACCAGCTTGTCGAGCGCCTCACCGTCGAGCAGGTCGATCCTGTGGAACGCGAGGTCCTTTCCGGTGATCTCCCGGACACGGCGGATCGCCTCCTCCTTGCTGTTGGACAGGTTGTCCACCACGACGATGTCGTGGTCTGCGTTCAGCAGCTCCACGCACGCATGGCTTCCTATGTATCCGGCGCCGCCGGTGACGAGTATCTTCATGCGGGGATTCTCTCAACTTATCGTGTCGAGCGCAAGCGGCGCCGCGCGCCCGAAATCACAGCGGAATCTGGTTGACAACGGCACGTAAATGAGTATAATACAGTATGATACTGAAGCTGGATCGTCACGACGAGGAGCTCGAACGAAGCTTCGAACTCGACTTTCTCATGTCTCTTTCCACGAAAGAGCGCTTCCAGATGATGATCCAGAAATCCGACGAAATAAAGAGAGCGCTTATCCGGCATGGACACCGAAAGCCTGTTGAGATCGTTAAGAGAGAACGGGGTTGATTTCGTCGTAATCGGCGCATCCGCATTCCCTGTCCACG
>CAYMFW010000027.1:0-18389 GCA_964389785.1 uncultured Planctomycetota bacterium | reverse complement strand
AGGCCCGAAAAGGAGAACGCGGAGAGAACGCTCAAGGCCCTGAGGGAGTTCGGCTACGATGTGACGGACGTCACCGTCGACGACCTGCTTGCCACGAAGCTCCTCATCAGGCAGTACATCGTCGAAACGGATATTCATCCCTTCGTCGAGGGGACGACGTTCGACAAGGTCTGGGAGCACAGGGTCGAGGACTTCTACGGGGACACTTCCGTCAGCTTCGCCGGTCTGGACGAACTGATTGAGATGAAGCGGGCCGCCGGAAGGCCCAAGGACCTGGAGGATCTGAAGTACCTCGAAGAGATCAAGAGGCGCAAGGAATCCGGGGCAGGGCAGTGAAGGCGTTGCGGCTGACATGCGGATGCGTTCTGGCGCTGCTGATGTGCGCCGCCGGATATTCGGATGATGCCGAGCCGAAGAAGGAGGAGAGAAAGGTGACGACCTTCAAGGAGCTGCGCGACAAGGGAATCGTCGAGTTCCTCGGCAGGGAGATATGGCTGAAGGTGAAGCTGGGCTGGGAGTACGCGCACGCGAAGATCCCGGAGGACCCGACGCCGATAAAGGAGCTCCAAAAGAAGGCGGGCCCGGTCAAGATCGTCTTCGACGGCCCGGACTTCAAGGACGTCAAACGCAAGAAATACCTGCGTGTGGCCGATTCCAAGGAGCTGACGAAGGAAAGGGGGAAGGACGGGAAGGAGGGGTATGTCTTCAAGAAGAAGACGCTCTCCAACGGCGAGAAAGAGTATCTCATCAAGGCGAAACTGAAGCTGCGCGCGATGTTCAACGAGACGCATCTGAAGAACCCGAAGTTCATCACGCAGAGCAACAACCCTGTCTACTGGAACCAGACCTTCGAGCTGGAGATCCTGGACGTGCAGGATCCGGAAGCAGACAAGAAGCCGGCATCGGAGAAGAAGGCGCCGTTGAAAGAGAAGGCGTCGAAGTAGGAGGAACGCGATGGAATTCCGGACGGTTCCGGCCGATATCGAGAAAGACAAGCTGATCGAATTCCTGCTGAAGCTCTCCATGAAGCTGACGGAGGCAATGAGCGTGTGCTGGGCAGGCTGGTCCGTCACCGCCCCCCGGGTGCACGCCGCCAGAGCGATAAACGGGATGCAGCACGACATCGCCGCGCTGGTGCTCCAGGCGGTTGCCGGCGGCGGGAAGCCGTCCCTGGAGGAGCTGGAGGGCAAGATCAGAAAGACGGCGGGGGATTTCCCGAAGCTTGAGGCCGACCTCGCCACCGCCTGGAACGAAAGCCAATCCTAGTTTTCAGGTGTTCTGACGCCTTGAAATTACATTCCGAAAGCCTTAATTGATGGTAACTGTCACCAGCAATTAGATTCCCGCGGCGAGGAGGGCCTCGGCGATCTTCCCTTCTACGTACTTCTTCCCGTTGGGGCTGAGCACCTTCGGCAGGCGGGCGCGAAGACGTTCCGCGTAGCGAACCAGCGCGTCGCGCGTCTGGTCCTTGTACGGTCCGCGAAGCTCCTTCTTCTTCGGGGCGTTGCCGGCGGTGGGAGCGGGGGGCGGCGGGGCGGGTCGCTTGCCCGACGCCTTGCCCATTACCTTCTCGAACGATCCGCCCTGCACCGGCCGGGCGGCTCCTCCGCCCGCGGGTCCGGCGCTCACCTCGTTGTGGCGGACGAGCGCCGCGACCACCGAGGAGCCATAGTCCATCAGCCACGTCGGCTCGTCCACCCGGGCGAGCTGGCCCAGGAGCGCGTCGTGTGACGGCCTGGTGCCCAGTTCTCCCATGCCCTGCACCGCCGCGGTACACACCCGTTCTCCGTGACCGTCCGGGCGGTGGTAATTCGCGGCGATGTACATCGTCAGTTTCGGGACCGCTTCGTCCTTTCGGATGCGTGCGTAGCTTTTCAGCGCCGCGCAGACGGTTTCCACGTTACGGTCTCCGAACTTCTTTTCGAGGAGCGCGGCGACCTCCGGAAGTGCGTCGGGATCCCTCGCCCAGCCGAGGCCCTCCGTCGCGTACGTGCGGATCCGTCCCTCCCTGTCCGACAGGGCCATGAGTACCCGCAGGGTGAACTCGCCGGCCTCCGCCATCAGCTTCAGCCGGATCGGCAGCGTACGCCAGGCGATCTCGCCCGTCATGAATTCGTCTGCGGCGGCGTCCACCTTCTCCTGCGATATCGGCTGCGCGGGAGACGGAGTGTCTTCGGCCGGTATCCGGAGGTTCTCCGGCGGCAAGGGCCGGACCGAGGGAGAGGCCGGCTCCTGCCCGGTATTCAGCGGCAGCGCCATCCGGGCCTGACGCACGACCCACACTCCGGCCGCGACGACGACCCAGGTCACCACGATGATGAGCCCTCTTTTCATAGCACGTACACTCTAAACACGCACGCCTCCTATTTCAAGTGGAGTGATGCCGCCGAAATTCCTTCGTCAAATCATGTAAAATTCCCGCGCTTCGCACGAATATGATATAGTACACGGGCAATCCTTGTTCGTCACAAATCTCACGGGAGAACGAAGACCATGAAGACGGGATACATGTTGCGGGCGGTCGCGCTTATTTTCACTCTTTTCATCCTTGGATACCCGTGCGTTCGCGCCGGCGAGGAAGCCGGCAAGACGACGGGCACGCAGGTGCTCGACACCTACAGCACATGGCGGTGCCATGTGACGCTGCGGCCGATACCGTTCGGAACGCAGAACGACGCGAAGCCGCACGCCAAGGGCACCTACGCAGTAGGCTTCGGGTCGAGAAAGCCCACCGTTCCCCTCGACGGGCCGGTGACGCCGTTCCCGCCCGATGGCTGGGCCAGGCCCGATTTCGACGACTCCCGCTGGTGGCGCGACCCGGGCCCCTTCTTCGGCGGGGGGACGGGCGGGGGCGGTCACCGGAGCCTGCCTCACAACAACAAGTACGGCGTCGAGCAGGCGTCGCTTCTGTATCTTCTCTGTGCGCGCGGCAAGTTCTCCGTGGAGGATCCCGGGAGCGTGAAGTCGCTGAACCTGTCGCTGGCATTCCGGGGCGGGGTACGGGTGTTCCTGAACGGCCGTGAGGCCGGGCGAAGCCACCTGCCGGAGGGCGACATATCCTTCCTGACGCTGGCGGACGACTACCCGCTGGAAGCCAGCCTGGAGAAGGGCAAGCTCATCAACTGCTGGAAGGGGAATACCAAGTCGAAGAATGCCGAGCTGCGCATTCGCGCCGTCGAACGTCTCTCCCTGCCGATCGATAGGCTCGTGAAGGGCGTGAACGTCCTTGCGATCGAGATCCACCGGGCGGCGATGCCCGAGGAGATGACGAAGGTGTCGAGCCGGGGTGCGGTGATGACCACCACCGGAATGTTCTGGAACACGGTGGGACTCATCGACGTGAACCTGACGGCGGAAGGAAGCGGTATTACCCCCAATATCGGACGTCCGAAGGGCCTCCGCGTGTGGAACGCCAACGTGATCGAGTCGGTGTACGAATCGGACTGTCCCGACGCCTGCGAGCCGCTTCGCCCGATGCGGATCGTCGGCGCGCGGAACGGGTCGTTCGGCGGGCAGGTGCTTGTCGGCTCCACGGAATCGATCAAGGGGCTGAGGGCGGAGGTGTCGCCGCTCGCCCACAGGAACGGCAAGGGAGAGATACCGGTGTCGGCGATGAAGGTCCGCTATCCGAAGGCGGTCTTCAAGGAGTTCGGGTCGAAGTTCTACCATCGTCCGGTCGGGGGCCGCAGGGATCCGGTAGCCGTTCGGTTTCACGATCTGCTTGAATCGCCTCCCGCGGTGGTGCCCGCGAAGAACTGGCCGGATAACTGCGCGGGCGCCGTCCAGCCGGTATGGCTCACGGTCGATGTGCCGGACGACGCGGGACCGGGGGACTACACGGGAAAGCTTACGGTGAGCGTCGAGGGGATGAAGCCGACCGAGGTGACGGTGGCTCTCGAGGTCTACGACCACCGCCTGCCCGACCCCGAGAACCTTCAGCTCTGGGTGGATTTCTTCGAGTCTCCCGAAAACCTGGCCGAGAACTACAAGGTGCCGCTCTGGTCGGATACACATTGGTCTCTCATAGAGAAGTCGATGCGGTTTCTGGTCGACGTGAAGAACAAGACGCTGTACATGCCCATCATCACCCGATGCAACGTGGGCAACACGCAGTCGATGGTTCTCTGGAGGAAGAAGGGGGGCGGGTACGAGCCGGATTTCGGCATCATCGAGAGATACCTTGATACCGCGCTGAAGGTGGGGGTAAAGCCGGAGGTGGTGTGTTTCCAGGTGTGGGACTATCACGTCGGTCTCAACTACGACCGGAAGTTCCGGATAGGCACCGGCATGTACGGCCAGCCGACGAAGCTGGAGAAGGGCAAGGATGACCCGGGGATTCTACCGCCTCCGATCAGCGTTATAGAAAATGAGGGGGGGGCGGTCACCGAGATCAAGGCGCCGAAGTACGACGCGGACGGCAAGGCGTTCTGGAAGCCGGTGGCGGATGGGTTGAAATCCGTCGTGGAGAAGCGCGGCCTCGGCGGGAAGATGATGCTCGGGCTGGTGCCGGACTTCATCCCCAAGAAAGAGATCATGGCATTCTGGGCGGAGCTTCTGCCCGGGGTGCCGTGGGTGACGATGGGCCACGGCCTGCCGCCCAGGAAGGAGGACGGGGGGCGCCGGCTGTACGATTTCACGGTGGGGTACTCCACGACGGTGTTCGGCGTCCACTTCGCCATGGACCCTGCTGTCGAGCGCCAGGACGGGTGGAAGCGCCAAGACCAGGTGGCGTATTTCTCCCGCGGCAATTCCGAGCAGCAGCTCGCCGCAGACCGGACGCTCTTCGAGAAGGGGCTCACCGCGGGAACCCGCGGCGCGGGCCGGCTCGATCTTGACTTCTTCGGCTTCCGCACCCGCTTTCCCGAATCCAAGTGGGGGTCGCTCACGCTCGGTCTTCCCTGGCTCGCGCCGGCGGAGGGCGGTCCGATATCGACCACCCGTTTCGAGAACGCCAAGGAGGCGATACAGGAGTGCGAGGCGCGTATCTACATAGAAAGGGCGCTCGACGACGACGCGAAACGTGCGAAGCTCGGCGCCGAGCTCGCGAAGAGATGCCGGGAGATCGCGGATGCACGCACCCGCGCCGTGATATGGGCGCAGGAAAAGAACACCAACCGCGCGCCGCACAGCTCGCTTCCGGGCGGGCCGCTGGGTCTGGACTGGTACGCGGGGAGCGACTGGCAGAGCCGGTCGGCCGACCTCTACAGGGCTGCTGCGGAAGTGGCCAAATCGCTGAAGTAGTACCGGTCAGGCGGGTCTCTCCGCCGCGAGCACCATCCAGTCGCCCCGCCCGAGAAGGCGTAAGAGAATATCCGCCGGCATGCACAGGGCCTGCAGGGCGACCCACTTGACCAGATTGGCCTGCACGTCGTCGCACCATCGCAGCCCGAGCGCGTTGTGCACGCTGCCGGCGAACGTCGAAAGCTCGGTGACGTGTTCGACGCTGGTGACGTTCAGCCCGGCCCGTTCGCACAGGAGGGTCAGCTCCGCCGGCGTGAACTGGTGCACGTGGCGAGGCGCGTCGAGTCCGAACCAGCTCCCGCCGAACAGCCGGGCCGTCAGGCCCCCGGCGTCCGGCACGGCGATGATCATGCGGCCGCCGGAACGAAGCAGCCCGGCTGCCCTCGCCAGCTGCGGGAGGGGGTCGTGAACGTGCTCCAGGCAGTGCCACATGGTCACCAGGTCGAACGGCTGACCGCCGACGTCGACGTCGTCCAGCGTGCCGCATCGCATATCGAGCCCGTCGGCCCGTCCCCGTTCGACGGACGCGCGGTCCGGCTCTATCCCTACGCACACGCATCCGGTGGCGGACTCCAGCTTTCGAACGAACGTGCCGTTCCCGCAGCCGACATCGAGAGCCCTGGTATCCGGGCCCAGGCGGACGTACCTCCTGGCCAGCTCGACCCTGGCGGATTCCATTTCGCCGATGCGTGCGCGCATGAAACGGCCGCGCCACGAGGACGTGTCCGGATCGAGACCACGCACCAGGTAGTGGGACGGGTAGGCACGCCGAAGCTGGTCGCGGCTCAGGCGCCGACCGAGCTGCCGGTGTCCGCATGCCGGGCAGGTGACCATTCGGAACAGTCCCGCGGTATGATGCATGCGGTCCGATACCAGGTATCCGGTATCTTCCACTGCGGCACTGCATATCCCGCAGGTTCCCCAGGCCGTCAGGGGTGCGCCGCGCGCGGCGCGTCCGGGAGCGAGCGGGAGCTGTTCGACGGCGGTACTCATGGCCTCTTCACTTTCACGCCGACCGCGCGCCAGACCGCGGTGGCTCGCTGCGTTCCCAGCAACAGACATGCGCTGGAGCGCAGCTGTTTCAGGTTGTCTTTGCGGCTGTTGGTCGTCATTCCGGTCGAACCCGCGAGAGCATCGGCAGGCAGCGGGTCCTCGAGCTGCCAGAGATCGTGGGGCTGGTTCCCCTCGGGCCAGACGGTTATGCGTGCATCCCACGACGAGTCTTCCTGGCGGGCGAACCGGACCCTGAACCAGAGCCATTTTCCCTCAAACTCCGGAGGAGCCCGGTCCACGTGAAGTCCCCAGGACCGGTCGATCTTCGGAAAATAGACTTGGAAGGAAACGCGACTGTCGGTTGCGGATTCTCCGAGCATCATCTGCACCTGGCCGATGACGACCGCCTCGTCGAAACGCGGCTTGCTGTACATGAGGCCGGTCTTGGGGGCCGAGCGGTTTCTCTGAAAGACCCCGAAGATCTTCGGCGGCATGAATACGGCCCTTTCGGCCGGCTTCTGGTGCCCCGCCTGCCACGACCCGTTCTCGTCGAGCTTGGCTCCGCCCTTCACGATGTCGATGGCACGCTGCATCCCGCGCTGGATGCGGACCGCCGCGGCCATGGAGGAGGCGGCGCCCGCGTCGAAGTGACGGCGGCCGGCGAATGACGCCTTCCAGGCGGGGAACCGTTCGTCGAGGACGCCCTTCTCGTAGGGAAGCCCGCGTTCGTAGAAGGTGACGTACACGAATTCCAGAAAGAGCGCGTCGCAGAGGTCCTTCCGCCGCGAGGACTCGCTGAGCCGGTACAGCTGGTCCAGGCCGTTGTGCCAGTGTTCGTAGGCGCGGGCGCGGGCGGCGGAGCGGGCCTGTGTGTACAGGTCGCGGAATTTCGCGGCGGTTGTGCGGTCCGGATCGTCGTTGGCTGCCGCGAGCGCTCGCGCGAGGGCCCAGCTGACGTCCTCGACCTGGCGATCCTCCTTCGGGTTCGAAACGATCGCGTCCGCGAGCCCGAGGCAGAGAAGCGGAAGCGGACGGGAGCGTTCGCCGCGCGCCGCTTCCCGCTCGAAGGCCGTCCGGATATCCGCGGCCAGGTCCCTGAGGTCGGCCGTGCCGCGTGCGGTGCGAAGCCGCGCGAGGAGCGGGTTGTCCGCGATCTCGCCCTGCACCAGCGGGAGACCGGAGCCGACAAACGCGACGTGTCCGGCGGGGACGTCCGCGACGGTATTCCCCCGCACGTCCGTCACGGTCACCATTCCATCGGATACGTCCAGTCTGCTGAGCGCGGGGGAAGCGGACATGGTGAACATTGTGCCCTTCACCTCGGCCCGCGCGTGCTCGGTAACCACGCGAAAAGGCGCCTCGCCCCGCTGGGTATCCACCGAGGCATCAATCATGCCCGTCCGCAGGTCGATCAGCTTGCCGGAGCGGTCCTGCGGTCCGGCGTAGGTGCCGACGGTAAGGTCCGTCGATTTCCGCACGGTAACGGACGTCCGTTCACCGGTGTATTCGAAAACCAGCGGTGCCGCGGCGGAGGTCTGCACCCGGTCACCGGCCTGCAGGTTCATGTTGAGCGTAATCGCGATCGCCTTTCCATCCCTGAACACCCGGACTCCCGAGCCGGTTTCGACGACGCGCGCGAGCACCTTCTCCGGCATCCGGCGGGACTGGCCGAGGTTGTAGACAACGGTGCCGACAACGGCCAGCAGGCAGGCCGCGGCGGCGGCCCAGAGTCCCCAGTTGACGCGCCGCCGGACGCGCAGGGACCGGCGCACGTGGCGGGCCGCGTTCTTCTGGAGATCTTCGTTCAGGACCTCCCGCGCGCCTGCGTCGAACCGGAGCGTTTCCAGTATCTCGTCCAGCAGCGAGGGGTCGGCCTTCACCATCTCGAGGAGGCGGCGGCTCTCTGCCGCCGACAGCGAATTCTCCACATACCCCTGGATGAGCTGCTCACGCTCCATCGAGCGCCTCCCGCTTCATCGACAGGGTGTGACGCACACACGACTGCAGCTTGTCCCGTATTCGCAGGATACTGGTTCGCACCGTGCTCGACGTGACCTCGAGCTGCTCGCCTATCTCGTGGGACTTGAGACCGACACAGTAGAACAGGTCGACAAGCTTCCTGCTTCGCGACGGAAGCCGGTCGAGGCACTTCCTGAGCGCCAACCTCTCTTCATCCGAGAACCATTCGACGTCGCGTTCGGCGGCGAGCTCGCGGATGTGATCGGCCAGCTGTCTGAGATCGCGCGACGCGTTGCGCATCCGATTCCGCCAGTACCGATGAGCGACGTTGCGGGTGATGCCGGCGAACAGCGCCTTCGGATCCCGCGAGAGATCCCACCGATCGGGGTGGGAGAGGATCTCGACGAACACCTCCTGCGCCACGTCCTCGGCGAGGCCGGGCGACGGCGCCAGCTTCAGCGCGAGGCCGCGGATGTAGCGTTCATACTGCGCCAGAACCCGTTCCAGCTCGGTCATGCGGTGCTCTCCCAACGCGTTGTGTCCTCCACTATCTTCTCACACGAAATCGTCTTCTGTTGCCCGAAATTATGAGAGAAATACCCGTTTTTTGGCTTGCCTCGCGAGGCGGGGATGGTACTATATTGATGCAGGTGCGTGATAGAGCAACTGATAATTGTTTGTGGGGGCATATGCAGCCGATTCGAGAACGTATTCCACTGGCCCGATGGTCGCGCTCGCGCGTGTTCGAACGTGCGGTGAAGCGCGGCTTCGAGGCGAGTTTTCACTTCCATCCGGAGTTCGAGATCGTGCTTCTGGAGAGGTCGCCCGCCGAGGTGTACCTGGGGAAAGACATGTGCTCCTGCCGGGAGGGCGACATTGTCTTCGTCGATTCCGGTATGGTGCACACCTTTATCAGCGACCCTCTCGGCCGTCCGGCCGGGGCGACGGTGGTGCAGTTCGGCCGGGACGCGCTGGCGGGCTATGACGAGCCGTGCTGGAACCCGGCGGCGCGTCATGACGCGGCGGCACTTGTCTACCACGTGTCCGAATGCCCCGGGGCGGCAGCGTCCTTCGCGGCGCTGCCGCGCAACACGCGGCGCGGGGAGACGCCGGACGAGGGATTTGTGATTCACGGGGCGCTCTGCCGGATCCTGGCCCAGCTGGGGAACGTGCGGCCGCGGGAGATTGTCAGGCGCCCCCGGCATCCGGCGGTGCGGGCGGACGGCAAGAACCGCGTTGCGGAGGTGCTGAGTTTCCTGCATCGTCGAGCGACGGGGTCCGTGGCGCTTGCCGATGCGGCCGGCGTGGCGGGCGTGTCCGTGGAGCAGTTCTGCCGTTTCTTCAAGAGGCACACCGGCAGGACCTTCACGGAGTACGTGAACACGCTGCGGCTTTCGGCGGCGGCACGGGCTCTGCTGGAAACGGATAAGCGCGTGGTCGATGTGGCCGGCGACTGCGGCTACGAGAATCTGTCCTATTTCAATCGCCGTTTCAAGCGGCGTTACGGCATGGCGCCGGGAGAGTACCGGAAGAAGACGACGGGAGGTGTGTATGTGCGCTGACAGCTATTGGAAGGGCCCGATTGCGGCCGAACCCGATTTCGAGAACGTTCTCATGGTGCTTCGCGGCGAGGTGCCCAAGCGGCCGACCCTGGTGGAGCTCTTCATGAACGGTCCGCTCCACGAGAAGGTGGTGGGGCCCGAGAAGCTCGGGGAGCTCGAGGGGCATCCGCGTAAGGCAACGCTTCAGACGATATACGGGTTCAAGAACATGGGGTACGACTACGTGACGCTGCGCGCGTCGGAGTTCAAGTTTCCCACGGGGAAGCGGGAGTCGAAGAATACGACTTCTCTCAACGAGGGGGCGCTTATCACCGACAGGGAGAGTTTTGAGAAGTTCTCCTGGCCGTCGGTCGGCGATTTCCCCTGCGACCGGCTGGAGGAAGCCCCCGACCTGCTGCCCGACGGCATGAAGATCATCATCATAGGCCCCGGCGGTGTTCTGGAGAACGCCATGAGCCTGGTCGGCTACGAGAACCTGTGCCTGATGGTGTTCGACGATCCCGGCCTGGTCGAACAGGTATTCGCGGAAATAGGCACCCGTCTCGTCGAGTACTACCGCATGGCGGTGCAGTACGACTCCGTCGGGGCGGTGTGGGCCAACGACGATTGGGGATTCAAGACGCAGACGATGCTCGCTCCGGACGACATGCGCCGGTACGTGATCCCGTGGCACGCCAGGATTGCCGAGGTGGCCCACGAGGCCGGGAAGCCGACGATACTTCATAGCTGCGGCTGCGTTGACGCGGTCGTGGAAGACATCATCGAGACGATAAAGCACGACGGGAGGCACTCCTACGAGGACGCGATATGTCCCGTCGAGGACGTGTACGAGAAGCTGGTGGGGCGCATCGCGGTGATAGGCGGCATGGACATGGACTTCGTGTGCCGCTCGAAGCCGGAGGACGTGTACAAGCGGGCTAAGGCGATGATCGAGCGGACGGCGGACCGCGGCGGCTACGCGCTCGGCACCGGAAACAGCGTGCCGGAATACGTTCCCGACGAGAACTACTTCGCGATGCTCTCCGCGGCGTGGGAGTACCGGGCCTGACCCTCCCGGGCGGTAACGGGTTCCGTTCGGCGTTGCTCTATCTCCTTTTCAGTATTGATGCTGCGTTGGCGTCATTCCGTCCCGAAATGTGAGTCAACATTCCTGATTCAGCGGTCAATAGTACATCGGAGACGGCCGTTGTCCGGTGAGCACGAGACTTGCCGGTCGCACGAAGGAATAACACGGGAGGCGGATATGAAGAGAATCCTCTTGGCGACGGCAATTCTGGCTCTTATCGGCGGGCTCTTTCCCGCGGGCGCCGCGGGTTCGTCCGGCTGGCATCCGGCCCGCGGGCTTCCCGTGACCGAAGGCGTCGAATCGGTGAGGGTGAAGGTGCTCGGCGAAGGGTCCGGGTGCACGGAGCTGACGTACTCGATGCCCGCCCCGAAGGCCGCCGCCGGGGGCAGGCGCATCCTGGTCGGAAACGCCCCTCTCAGCGGCGGACCCGGCAGGCCGGTACTCCCCGTCGTCCCTGCGCGGATAGTCCTGCCGGCGGGCATGGAGGCGGCGAACGTTACGGTAGTACCGGGACGGAAGACGACGCTTTCCGGCACGTTTACGATCGAACACGGACAGAAGCCGGTGCCGCTCATGCCCGGCGTGAAGACGGAACAGTTGCCGCCCGATCCGGCGGTATACGGCTCCGACGATCCCTATCCGTCCGTCACCCACAGCGTGGTCGGGGTGCAGAAGAAGCGGGGCGTCTCGATTCTCATCGTGAACCTCCATCCGGTGCGGTACTCCCCGAAGTCCGGGAAGGTAACCGTGTACGGGGACATGACGGTGAGGGTCGCCTTGAGGCCCTCTCCGGCGGGGAAGGGAGCGGTGCGGTTCCGCCCCGATCCCGCGAGCCCGGTGGGAGGAAGTGTCGACAACCCGTCGAGCATCGCGACGTACGCGGAGAGCGCCGGAGACGGACCGGTGACGTTCGGGATATGCAGCCCGGAGGACTCCTATCAGTACGTCATCATCACGTCGAGCGAGCTCGCGAACGCCCCGAGCGATCCCGACAACGGGGTCTATAACTTCCAGGACATGCTCGACTGGAAGGCGTCGCTGGGCGTTTCCGGGATGATCGTGACGGTCGAGGACATCTACGCCGGCTACACCGGCAAGGACAGTCAGGAGAAGATTCGCAACTTCATACTCGACGCCTACAACAACTGGGAGACCGACTACGTGCTTCTGGGCGGCGACGCGGACGGGAAGGACTTCGGCAACGAAGACACGGAGCCGGCGGTGGTGCCGGTGAGGATACTGGACTGCCTCTACGTGTACCAGCACGGGAACATCGCCAGCGACATGTACTACCAGTGCCTGGACGGAACGTGGGACTACAACAACGACGGCAAGTACGGCCGCCCCAGCGACGGTCCGGGCGGCGGGGAGGTCGATACGCACGCGGAGGTATACATCGGGCGCGCGACGGTCTCCACGGCGGCGCACGTATCCACGTTCGTAAAGAAGACGATGAAATACGCGGACGCGGCGGCGGATTCCTACAACACCAACGCGCTGATGGTGGGGGAATTCCTGTGGAGCTCCCTGCCCGCCGAGTACGGCTACGGCAAGGCCAGCATGGACATCATCGCTCAGGGCGGCACGCAGAGCGGCGTGGCGTGCGCCGGCTATCCGAGCTATTTCGCCATTGATACCCTCTACGAGTACGACGCGGAGTGGGATACGCCGGAGATCCTCGCCAAGATCAACTCGAACCAGTTCGGGATCATCAACCATCTCGGACACTGCGCGAATCACTGGCTGATGAAGATGTGTTCCGAGACGTCGCGTGAGGGGTACGAGGGGGAAGACGACCTGACGGCCGTCGTGAACGAGAAGCTTCCCTTCGTGTACAGCCAGGGATGTTTTCCGGGCTCGTTCGACAACTTCGCGTACTGGACCAACGACTACACCGACAACGACTGCATCGCCGAGAAGCTGCTTCGCGACAACGATCACGGAATGGCGGCCGGCGTGATGAACGCCCGCTACGGCTGGGGGATGAGGGACTCGACCGACGGGCCGAGCCAGTGGTTCCACAGGGAGTTCATCGACGCGTACTTCGGCGAGTTCATGACGGCCCTGGGGGCGCTGAACGCGGACAGCCACGAGGACAACACCTGGCGCCTGGCGGTGACGGAACCCGACTACCTGGAGGGGTACGCCCGCTGGTGCATGTACCAGACCAACCTGTTCGGGGACCCGCACCTGGATCTGAACGGCCTGAGCGCCGGTCCCTCGATCACCCTCGAGGGCACGGTCGTCGCCGACGAATCGGGAGGCAACGGCGACGGCATAGTGAATCCCGGGGAGACCGTCGACATAGGCGCAATTCTCAAGAACGAGGGCATCGCGGACGCCTTGGGCGTAACCGCGGTGCTTGCCGTGACGGACGGGTACGTGACGGTCACCGACGGCGCGGCCTCATTCGGGGATATCGCGGGCAAGGGGGGAGAGAAGGAGGGGCTGGACGGCTTCGAGATACTGATCGCGGAGGACTGTCCGACTCCCCGGGAGCTCACCCTCACGCTCGACATCACGGATTCGCAGGGCGGTTCGTGGACGGCCGGATTCGAGCTTCTCGTGTCCGGAATCCGGGTCTCCCCGAAGGTCTTCACGGTCAGCGCCCTGCCCGATACCGTCGTGACGAAGACGCTCACGATCGGTAACGTGGGCGGCAACGAGATGACGTGGGAGCTTTGCGACTACGCGGGCATCGCGTCGGGAGATCGGGCGGTTGCCCGGGGCGGCGCGATACGCAGCTTCTACACCCCGAGCTACGACGCGGCGAAGTATCCGAAGGGCGTCGCCTTCGACGGGGAGCATCTCTGGATCCACAGCGGCTTCGACACGGTGTTCAAGCTCGATCCCATGACGGGGGAGAACCTGGGCGACTACATGGGGATGGACCTGACGGGCGCTCCGGGGCTGATCTACGGTCTCACCTGGGACGGCACCAACCTCTGGACGTCGGGCGGCTTCAGCGACAGAAAGCTGTACGCGTTCAGCCGTTCGACGGGTAAGGTGGTGAAATCGTTCCTCACGCCGAACGGCGGGACCCCTTACTTCAGCCTGGCCTACGGCGACGGCTCGCTGTGGGCGATCGTCCTCGGAACTGACAGCCAGATGCACATCTACAGGATCAATCCCTCCAACGGCGCCCTGGTCGACGACCTGCCGTGCACCGCGGGCTCCAATCTCGCCTACTACAACGGGGCCCTCTGGAGCCATTCCGGCAGCACCGTCTCCAAGATCGACCCGGCCGACGGCAGCGTTGTCGATTCCTTCGAGGGCCCGAGCCTGTGGGCGATGGACCTCTGCACCGACGGCCTCGGAGGGCTGTGGGTGCCGGACTACTCCAATCACAAGATCCACCTGCACGCGCTGGGCGAGGTGCGCTGGATGAACGAGGACCCGAAAGACGGCGCGTGCGCGTCGAAGGGCTCCGAGGACGTCGCCGTCACGTTCGACGCAACCGGGCTGGCGCTCGGCACCTACTCGTCCACGATCCATCTGACGGTGGACGATCCGGCCGACCCCGGCATCCGCATACCGGTCACCTTCAGTGTTACCGAGGAGACCAACGAGCCGCCGGTCGCGCAGGACCAGGACGTGACGGCGGACGAGGACTCGCCGGTCGACATAATCCTCACCGCGACTGATGCGGACGGCGACGACCTGGCGTACACGATAGTGGACAGTCCGGCAAACGGGACTCTCTCGGGCATCGCGCCGAACGTGACGTACACGCCGGCGGCGAACTATAACGGCGGCGACTCATTCACGTTCAAGGCGAACGACGGCCAGGCGGACTCCAACGTCGCGACGGTCTCGATAACCGTCACGCCCGTGAACGACGAGCCCTCGGTACTCGCCTCGGCCAGCCCGACATCGGGCGTCGCGCCGCTTGCGGTCTCCTTCACGGCAACGGGAAGCGACACCGACGGCGACGTGCTCTCGTACGTGTGGACGTTCGGTGACGGTTCGACAGGCTCACCGCAGGCGGCTCCTACACACACCTACGACGCGGCCGGAACCTACACCGCGACGGTAACGGTATCCGACGGCAAGGGCGGCACGGCGTCCGATTCGGTCGTGATAAGCGTCAGCCCGCCGGCGAACAACCCGCCGGTCGCGCAGGACCAGGACGTAACGGTGCCGGAGGACGGTTCGCTCGGCATCGCCCTTGTCGCGACCGACGCCGACGGGGATGCGCTCGCGTACTCCATCGTGAGCGGTCCCTCGCACGGGACGCTGTCGGGCGCGGCTCCGAACGTCACATACGCCCCCGCGGCGGACTATAACGGCCCGGATTCCATCACGTTCATGGCCAACGACGGTAAGGCGGATTCAAACACGGCGACGATAGCGATAACCGTGATCCCGGTGAACGACGTACCGACAGTATCGGCGTCGGCGAGCCCGTCGTCGGGCGTCGCGCCCCTGGCGGTTTTCTTCACGGCGGCGGGAAGCGACATCGACGGCGACATGCTCTCGTACGTGTGGACGTTCGGCGATGGCGATGGCTCGAGCGTGCAGAACCCGGGCCACACCTACGACGCGGCCGGAACCTACACCGCGACGGTAACGGTATCCGACGGCAAGGGCGGCACGGCGTCCGATTCGGTCGTGATAAGCGTCAGCCCGCCGGCGAACAATCCGCCGGTCGCGCAGGACCAGGACGTGACGGTGGCGGAGGACGCCTCTCTCGGCATCACTCTGGTAGCGACCGACGCCGACGGGGATGCGCTCGCGTACTCCATCGTGAGCGGCCCTTCGCACGGCGCGCTCTCCGGCACGGCGCCGAACGTGACGTATGCGCCCGCAGCCGACTACTTCGGTGCGGACTCCTTCACGTTCAAGGCGAACGACGGGAAGGCGGACTCGAACGTTGCGGCGGTGTCGATAACCGTCACTCCGGTGAACGATTTGCCGAAGGCGGCGGCGACGGCCGACCCGACACACGGCTCGGCGCCCCTGACGGTGACGTTTGACGGGACCGGCTCGAGCGACGTGGAAGGCCTGGTGGGTTACGAGTGGGACCTGGGCGACGGCTCGTCGGCCTACGGTGCGACGGCGACGTACACGTATGCCGCCGCCGGCACGTACGAGGTGACGCTGTACGTATTCGATACGGATGGGGCGAGCAACTCGGCGAGCCTGACGATCACGGTCGTCTCAAACACCGCGCCGGTGGCGCAGAGCCAGACGGTGAACATGCAGGAAGACATCGCGGGGAGCGTGACCCTTGCTGCAGCCGATGCCGAGGGTGACGCTCTCACCTATACCGTAGTTGCGGCGCCCGCGCACGGCGCGCTCTCGGGCACGGCGCCGGATCTCATCTATACGCCGGCCGAAAACTACTACGGAACGGATTCATTCACGTGGAAGGCGTCCGACGGGAAACTGGAGAGCAACATCGCGGCGGTGAATCTGAACGTGACGCCGGTGAACGACGCGCCGGTGGCGAACGACCAGGCGGTCTCGACGGGAGTCGGAAGCCCGGTGGACATCACGCTGACGGCAAACGACGTCGAAGGCGACGCCCTCAGTTACGCGATCGTGGAGCTTCCCGCGAACGGGTCGGTGCTGAGCGACGACGGGGACCGGTACGTGACGTACTTGCCGGACGACGGGTTCAGCGGAGAGGACACGTTCGCGTTCGTGGCGGACGACGGCCTGCTGGAAAGCGCCGCCGCGACGGTGACGGTGAGCGTTTCCGGAGACCTGGTGGAGATCGTGAGCGTCTCGACCGGCAGGCCGTACTCGCTGGCGACGGCGGAAGTGGGGGCGCTTTACTACATAGACCGGAGCTACCGGATAAAAGACCTCAGCGCGAACCTGAGCGGCATGGCGCTGATGCGCACCGCCAACAACGACAAGCGGGTCAGAACGGAACGGCATCTGACGCTTCGCCTGGGGCAGGACGCGGTGCTTTCCGTGTGCTACGACAAGAGGGCGACGTTGGTGCCTGACTGGCTTGCGGACGACACATGGACGCTGACGGACGAGGTGATGGTGGTATCGGACAAACAGGCGTCGCCGATGCTGGTGTACGAGAAGACGGTGGCGGCGGGAGAGGTGGTGCTGGGAGGGAACCTTGCGGCGGGAGCGGCAGGCGCCAGGAGCAATTACGTGGTGGTCGTCAGACCGTTCGGCGCGGCGGCTCCGGCAAAATCACCCGTCTTCTCCGCGGGTCCTCTCGCGGCCTCCGAATGGATGAACGAAGGCGATTCGGACGGCGACGGGCTGCTCGACGGTTTCGAGCCGCCTCATGACGTCGATCCCCTCGTCGCGGATACCGACGCCGACGGAACGATGGACGAAGACGAACTGTGGATCGACGGAAGAACGCTGTGGGACGTTCAGCTCGAGTGGGCGGGTGACGGAGACGACGGGGATGACGGCGGCTCCGGCGGCGGAGGAGGCAGCGGTGGGGGCTGTTTCATAGGCACTACCGTCGGCTCGGTCCAGGAATAGACGAAGTCACGGATCTGCCTCGTCTTTTCCTTGTCGATCGGCAGGTCCGGATTCTCGATATCCAGCTTCTCCGCCGGGATACCCAGGTCCCGCGCGATCTGCATCGCCATGAAGATCGATCCGGCAGGTCCGGGATGCACGCTGTCGATGATCTGGCCGGTAAGGCGCCAGTGCTTCTCTTCCTTCAGGGGCAGTTTCTTGGCGAGGTACCAGTCGATATAACGCTGCCAGTAGATGTCCTGGCGGATGATGCCCAGCTTCTTCTCCTCGGCAATCTTGAGCATTACCTTGTTGACCCTGTTCCAGGCGTCGACCAGTTCCTTTCTCTTTTTCCCGGCCCGCTCGAACGCGGTGGTGCACAGCACCAGCTTCACGTCCGGGCGCTTCTCGACGAAGCCGATCATCTCGCGGAGCGCCTTTTCGTACTCCTCGGGTCCGGGCTTGTGCCCGGTGGCCGAGTCCTGGAAGACGATGAAGGCGAGACCCTCCACCGGCTTCGAACGCTTGCCGCCAAGGGCGACGTTCTTCAGGGAACGATACAGCGAAGTGTACTTCCCGCAGATGCTCTGCCCGCCCGCGGCGCGCTTGTCGAAGCGGTACGGTCCGTCTTTCTCCGCGAGGACCTTGATGGCCTCGACGTAGCTCCAGCGGGGGTATTTCTTGGGGTCGGGATGTCCCTTTCCGCCGACGCTCAGGGAATCGCCGATGAACATCACCAGCGGACGTGTGTCCCCGGCCTTGGGGGGAGGATCGTTCTCTCCGGCGTATGCCGCCGAAAGGATGGGAAGAGCAGTTGCGAGAAGAAAGGTTGTAGTCCTTTTCATGCCCGTTATCTATATCAATTCCGGTTTGCACGGTCAATACCCGTTCGTCCTGTGGTATACTCCGCTTTTCCGTCTGATCGTGAAAGGAGGATTCTATGGAGCCAGTGAGAATTATCCCCTGTCTGGACATGCAGGAGGGAAGGGTCGTCAAGGGAGTGCACTTCGTGGAGCTGCGGGACGCAGCGGACCCGGTCGAAGCGGCAAGGGCGTACTCGGATGGGGGAGCCGACGAGATTGCCTTCCTCGGCATCACCGCAACGGTCGAGAAGCGGCGGACGATGT
>CAYMFW010000026.1:0-35098 GCA_964389785.1 uncultured Planctomycetota bacterium | reverse complement strand
GGGAGCTGTACGCCGGTCTGGCTTATCCTCACCTGGGGCTGCCGGATATTCCCCTGATGGGCCTTGGCGCTGTCGACCCAGGCGCTTTTGGAATGGTCCCTGAGGAGCAGGTCGTACTCGCGGAGCGCCTCGAGGTACTGCTGGCGCGTCTGGTAGTAGAGCCCCACGGCGTACTGCGCCTCGTCGGCCGTGCCGCTCTTCGCGTAGTCGCCGGCCGCCACGCGAAGCAGAGAGAGCACGTCGAACTGCGGGGGCAGAGCCACCTTGCGAATCCTGCCGCTGGCGAGCACCAGCGCCTCATCGTCCTTCAGCTCCCACGGGTTGAAGTCCTCCATCTCCTCCTTGAGCGGGTACTTCCCGTTGAACCAGTAATTGCCGGCGTAGCCGTTGAGACGGTCCATGCCGAAACGGGCGCGCGCCAGCATCGCCTGCCGGTAGTAGCTCAGGCCGGCGTACGTTCTGTTCTCCGTCGTATCCAGGTTGCGCGCCTCGGCAAGCAGGAAGAGTATCTTCCCGTCGTCGTCGAGCGTGGGGGTGTACTCCTTCGGTGCGGAGGGGAATATCGGGTTCCCGTCCTTGTCCAGCCGCAGTCCTATCGGGCGCTTCCTCCGGAGCTGCCAGTTGCCGTAGTACTCCTCGAAATCGTCCTCGCCGGCGGTGTCGGCCGTCTCTTCGTCACGCTCTCCCCACCAGCGGTACCAGAACTCCCAGTTGTTCTCGTATATGGTGAACCGGCTGGCCGCGCCGGCCAGGTCGAACGTGCACTCGATGCGTTCGCCATGCCAGGCTTCACGATCCTCCTTGGACATGGCGGCGTCAGCCCCGGCGCCGTCGTACTTGGCATAGAGCTCGCGCGCCCTCTCCAGGTGCGCCATGGCGTGCTTCTTGTCGAACGTGTAGCTCCGGAGCCGTATCCCCTGCTTCCATTGGGCCCGGTGGAACTTCCCGCCGGCCCGGGTGCCCCAGTGGGGCACGGTGAGATAGAGATTTCCCGCGAGACGCTCGGACCGGGCCTCGTGATACGTGCCCGCCGTCTTCTTGATATACGCCTCTGCGGCGGCCAGCGCGTCGTCGAAGAGCTGCAGCCGGAGCTTGCAGAGGATGACGTGCTCGGACGCATGATGGAGCGGCTTCCCGGTGAGGCCGGTCTCCAGCGCCTCTTCATACTTCTGGCAGGCGTCCTTGTAGTTTTTCTCCTCGAAGAGCTTGTCCGCCTTCGCTATCAGCTCCTTCGGATCGGGAGCCTGGGCGTGGGCCGCCAGGCCGGCGATCAGTGCCAGTACAACTATGTAAACACCAAGAACTTGCGCGCGTCTTGCCATGAGATCCCTCCCTTTAGTGACTCACTATCGCAATTATAGACGCTCGGGTCCGCGGTTTGTTCAAGAAATCTCACATTATTTTCCCTCTCTGCTATAATCCCGGACTTCCGAGGACATGGGGATTCTATCCGGCATGAGCGCGTTTCCCGAGGACCTGGCGAGGCGGATCGGCAGCGTCGACATCATCGTCGCGGTGCCGTGCTACAACGAGGCCGCGACCGTCGGCGGGGTGGTCGAAGCGGTGGGGAAGGGGCTCTCCGCTCATTTCCCGGACCGCAGCAGCGTCCTGCTGGTCTCTGACGGCGGTTCCGACGACGGGACGATCGAGGTCGCGGAAAGGGCGGAGGTGCCGCTCCCGGTCGAAAAAGCGGTCGTGGTCCATTCCGAATGTCCCGGCAAAGGCACCGGCCTCCGGGTGCTGTTCGACGCGGCCAGGGATGTCTCCGCGAAGGCGTGCGCGACATTCGACGCGGACCTTCGGAACATCACACCCGAGTGGGTGCGGCTGATGCTGGAGCCGGTGTTGAGGAACGGGTTCGAGTACGTTGCCCCATACTACCGCAGGGATCGGTACGACGCGACCATCACCAACAACATCTGTTACCCGATTATGCGGGCGCTCCTCGGTTCGGGGATACGCCAGCCTATAGGGGGGGACTTCGCGTTCTCGGGGGACCTCGCCCGGTACTTCTCCGGGCGGGCGGACGAGGAATGGAACGACGACATCGCCCATTTCGGAATAGACATCTGGATGACCGCGCGAGCCGTCGGCCGCGGGGCGAGGGTCTGTCAGTCGTTTCTCGGGGCGAAGGTGCACAGCCCGAAGGACCCGTTTCGGCTGAAGGGCATGTTCACGCAGGTGGTGGCGACGCTCTTCGACGCGATACGGGAAACCCGAGTCGTCCTGAAGCCCGGCGGGGAAGTGTCTTCCGTGCCGACATTCGGAGAGGAATTCCGCTGCGAACCGGGACCGGTGGAGGTCTCCAGGGAAGAGCTGCGCCGGGAGGCGACGGAGGGGCGGGAGCGCTTCGCGGAGGTGTGGGACGACGTGCTCAGTCCGGGCCACCGGATGGATATAGAAGACGTCTTCGACGCCGAGGGCATGGGGCGCACGGCGTTCACCCCGACCCTCTGGGCGGGCGTGGTCTACGATTTTCTCTATGCCTGCTGTCTCGCCGCCGACCGAGAATGGAGCCGCGGCGTCGTCGACGCCATGGCTCCCATCTACTGCGCGAAGGTGCTGTCCTTCGTCGAGGAATCGGAACACATGACCGACGGGGAAGTCGAAGCGGCCGTGGAGGTGCAGGCGCGGGAATTCGAGCGACAGGCACCCGAGGTGATCGGCAGGATAGGCCCGTGAGCGCTTCGCGCATCGCAATCGTCCATTACACCTGCTCTCCGGTGATAGGGGGGGTCGAGATCGTGATCGACGCGCACGCCCGTCTCTTCGCGGATCACGACGTTCCGGTCGTCGTCGTCGCGGGCCGCGGGGAGCAGTTCGATCCGCGCGTACCGGTCGACATCATCCTCGAGACAGCGGCCTCTCTCGATTCGAGCGAGCCGGGCGGAGCGGCGGTGAGCGTCATTCGACCCCGGCTGGAAGAGGTGCTGTCCAACGTCGACATATGCTTCGTGCACAACGCACTCACCATGCACTTCAACCCGGCGCTCACCGCCGCTCTCGCCGGTATCGCGAAGACGGGAACCACGAACATGGTCGCCTGGACGCACGACATCGCCGCGATCAACCCCTGGTACCAGGACCGGATCGCACATGGGTATCCGTGGTCGCTGATACGCGCTCCCGTTCCCGGCGTGACCTACGTCACCAATTCGGCCATGCGCCGCCGCCAGCTTTCCGTGCTGTTCGGCGCGGACCCGGGAACGATCGGCGTCATTCCCAATGGTATCCACGCGGAGCGCTTCACGCGGACGTCAGGGGAGGGGATGGAGCTGTTCGAGCGCTTCGGTCTGTTCGACAACGACCTGGTCATGTTCTACCCGGCGAGGATCGTGCGCCGGAAGAACATCGAGTTTGCTTTGCGGATCACCCGGGCGCTGAACGGCGCGAGGAAGCGCGCGATGCTGCTGGTGACGGGCGCTCCCGACCCGCACAACCGCGATGCCGGCGAATACTTCCGGTTTCTGGAGATGCTGGCCGGGGAACTGAGAGTCGCTCGCCGGGTCATGTTCCTGGGGAAGCAGGGAATCGCGGGCGGGCCCCACGGCGGCGTAAGCGCGGAGCTGGTCGCCGATCTCTATCAGATGTGCGATATGCTCCTGTTCCCCACGAAGCAGGAGGGGTTCGGGATACCGATCCTGGAGGCGGGCGCCGCGCGCCTGCCCGTGGCGTGCTCCCGCATCGAGCCGCTCACGGAAGTTGCCGGGAACGACGTGCTGTATCTGGATCTGGAAGCCACGCCGGACGCGCTGGCCCGCAGCATCGTCGCCTATCTGGATGACTGCGACACCGAGCCGCTCCACGAACGGGTGATGCGGTCGTATACCTGGCCGACCATCTTCGAGAAGCACATCGAGCCGCTCGTCAGGTCACTGACTTCGTAGCTTCTCGAGCATCTCTGTCAGCCGGGCACCAGCCTCGAACGACGCCGCGAGAAATTCTTCTTCGGTCTCATACGGCTCGAACTTCATCTCACATTCCAGGCTGACCGGCTTGTCGTACGGGGAGCGGGCGATAAGCTCCATCACGCGCGGCCAGTCTACCGTGCCGGTGAACGGGATGCGATGCTGGTCGTACGATTCGTCGTTGTCGTGCAGGTGTATGGATATCAGCCGGTCCAGGCGTTTCTCCAGCCAGCCGGGCCCGTCCGGGCGGCGGTTGCCGTGGCCGGAGTCGTAGCACAGGCCGACAAACTCCGGCTCGTATTTCTCGAGGACCCTGTCGAGCGGGTCGCACTGGCCCAGCTCGACCGCGATACGTGCCCCGTGCTCCATCGCGAACGGCCTCAGCTCGTCGAGGGACGCGAAGAGCTGTTTCCAGTAGACGTCGCCATACTCGTCGTCTCCTCCGTGCGGCTCTATGTGCATCACGATGACGTCGCTTCCAAGCGCTTCCGTCAGAAGAATCCTGTTCCGTATCAGCTCCACCCCCGCGCGCCGCGCGGCCTCGTCTGTCGTGGTCCACCGCTTCTCGATTCCGTTCGTGCCGTGAAGATCGAGCAGGCGAAGACCGTGCTTCTGCAGCATGAGCCGGATATCTTCGATCTCATCCGGAGCATACAGGTAGTCGCGTCTTCCCAGGTTCCCCCAGTGGATGTGACTGAAGCCGGCGTCGGCTATGCGGGCGAGATGCGGTTCCGGGTCTTCCAGGCGTGGGATGGCGTAGCTGGTTACCATCGAAAGCATGGCTACTTCTTCCTTCTCGCCTCCACGATCTCCTCAGCGATGGCGAAGGGCACGGATTCGTAGTGTTCGAAGTGCATCGTGAACGTGCCGCGACCGCTGGTGATGTTCCTCAGCTCCGAGGCGTAGCCGAACATCTCTGCGAGCGGCGCCCGGCCGCGAAGTATGACGGTGTCGTTCTTTGTTTCCATCTCGAGTATCTTGCCCCGCTTGCCGCACAGGTTTGCGGTGATCGCCCCCGTGCAGTCCTCCGGCGCGACGACCTCCACGCTCATCACCGGCTCCAGCAGTTCCATCCCCGCCTTTCGGCAGGCGTCGCGGAAGGCGAGCTTCCCGCAGGTATGGAAGGCCTTGTCGGATGAGTCTACGTCGTGCATCGAGCCGTCGAAGACGACAATCTTGACGTCCACCACCGGGAAGCCGGCGTACGGGCCCTTGAGCATCGATTCGATGACGCCGCGCTCTATCGCCCGCAGATATTCACGGGAAATGTTTCCGCCCCGTATCTCATCCTCGAACTGAAGACCGGTGCCGGGCCCGCCCGGCTCGATGCGAAACTCCACGTGCGCGTACTGCCCCCGTCCGCCTGTCTGTTTCACGTGGCGGTGAACGTGCTCGACCGCGCGGACGATCGTTTCCCGGTACGCCACCTGCGGCGTACCGGCGAGCACCTCTACGTTGAATTCACGCCTCAGCCGGTCGACGATCACCTCCAGGTGCAGCTCGCCCATGCCGGAGATTATTACTTCCTCCGTTTCGTCGTTCGTTTTCACTATGAAGGTGGGGTCCTCCTCCGACAGCCGCTTCAGCGCGGTTGAGAGCCTGTCCCGGTGCTCGCGTGACGCCGGGGCGACGGCGATGCCGATGACGGGGGCGGGAAACTCGATGGACTCCAGCACTATCGGATGCTCCGGGGAGCATATCGTGTCGCCGGTGAGCGTCTCCGTCAGCCCTATCACCGCGCCGACCTCACCCGCTCTGAGCGCGTCCAGCGGCTGGCGGTCGTTCGCGTGCATTTCGAATATCCGTCCGACCCGCTGGGTCTTGTCCTTGGTCGAGTTATAGACCTGGGTGCCCGCCTTGAGGGTGCCGGAGTAGACGCGCACGTACGTCAGCTTGCCGGTGTGCTTATCGGCCTGGGCCTTGAACGCGAGCGCCGCGAGCGGCGCGTCGTCGCTCGGGCGCCGGATCAGCTCCCGGTCGGATTCGGTGCAGGCTCCTATTACCGGGGGCCGGTCCACCGGCGACGGCAGGTAGTCCACGATAGCGTCCAGGAGGCGGCGCACCCCCTTGTTCTTGAACGCGGCGCCGCACAGGACAGGAATGATCCTGTTCTCTATGGTCGCCTTACGCATCGCGCACACCACCTCGTCGCACTTCGGGGTGACGCCTTCGAGAAACTTCTCCATCAGCTGATCGTCCTGCTCCGAGATGCCTTCGATCATCGTTGCGTCCGCCTCACGGGCCCGTTCCATCAACGGGTCCGGTATGGCCTCCTCGCGTATCACCGAGCCCTTGGGAGCATCGTCGTAGTAGATCGCCTTCATGCCCACCAGGTCGATGATGCCCTCGAACTTTTCCTCGGCGCCTATCGGGATCACGACCGGTATCGCGTTCGCGCCGAGCTCGTCCTGTATCTCCTTTACCACGCCGTCGAAATCCGCGCCGGTGCGGTCCATCTTGTTGATGAACGCCAGGCGGGGGACGTTGTACTTCTCGGCCTGGCGCCAGACCGTCTCCGCCTGGGGCTGGACGCCGCCGACCGCGCAGAAGAGCGCCACGGTGCCGTCGAGCACCCGCAGGGACCGTTCGACCTCCGCGGTGAAATCCACATGGCCGGGCGTGTCTATGATGTTCACCCGGTGGCCCTTCCAGTATGCAGTGGTCGCCGCCGACGTGATCGTGATGCCGCGCTCCTGCTCTTGGACCATCCAGTCCATCGCGGCCTCGCCGTCGTGCACTTCGCCGATCTTATGGCTCTTTCCCGTGAAGAAGAGAATTCTCTCCGTCACCGTCGTTTTGCCGGCGTCTATGTGGGCCGTAATGCCCACGTTCCTGATCTTGTCTATGGCGGTATCGCCGTTCATTATTTCGCTCCGTACCAAAGCGGGCAAGAGTAACATATCCCACGCGGAAGTCAACTGTCTTGAGCGTGACTCAGCTCCTTCTTTTCAACGGTGGGGAGTGATGATATACTTGGGTTTTCCATTGCCCTGACATTCGAAAAGGAGGCCCTGAATGAAGTTCATCTTCGTCTTTCACGCGAACCTCAACTATTCGAACCTGGTGCCGGAGAAGTTCGATTTCGTCTGCCGTGCCAGCTACGGCCGGCTCGCGGAGTTTTTTAACGACCGGTATCCCGGAGAGAAGTGGTGCTATGAAGCGTCCGGGTTCACGCTCGACTACATGGCCGCGCACACCCCGGAGGTGCTGGAAGGGCTGAAGAAGGCGTATCGGGACGGCAACTGCGAGCTGGTAGGCAGCCCGTACGCGCACAGCATCCTCACCGCATTTCCGTACGAGGACGGAGTGCACGCGTTGAAATTCGGCGTGGAGAGCTGGCAGAAACACTTCGGCACGCGTCCCGCCGTCGGGTGGAACCCGGAGGGGTGCTGGCGGAACGACGTGCCGGAGATGTACAAGGAGGCCGGGTACTCCGCTATCATCGCGGACTACGACTCCTACATTCAGTCCAAGACGGGTATCACGCTTCCCGCGACGCACACGCACAGCCCGGAGCAGATCGACGATATCCTCTCCATCGAGCCCAGCGACCCGGTCCTTCACTTTCCGTCCCGGGTCATCCCCGGCGTGAAGGCGATCACCCGCACCGACCGGGTTTCCGTCCGAACGCTGAAGTACTTCATAGGAGAGCAGGACTTTGACGGGCTGATAAAGACGATAGACCGCTATTCGACCGGGGAAGGGTACCTGACGCTTTTCGCGGAGGACGCGGAGTACGTCGGCACCACCGCCTGGTACCACCTGAAGTACCACGGGCTGTCGCGACTGTTCGAGGACAATCCCGGCAGCTTCGACCGGCTGGCGAAGCTGATCGATGCGCTGAAGGAGAGAGGGGAGCTCATTACCTGCTCGCAGGCGCTCGAGATGTTCCCGACGGTCGAGGAGGCGATCGCGATTGACGAAGGCTTCGCGTGGCATCACAACAAGACGACCGATTGGGAGGACACCCCGCAGGCGATCGCGTTCAAGCCGAAGATCGACGAGGTGCGTGAGACGATCCGCAACGCGGAGAAGAAGGCGTCTTCCGACGACGACAAGCAGAAGGTACTGAAGGCGTGGTGGCACCTGGTGCAGGGTGAGAACTCCGACGGGATATGGCCCAAGCCGCCGCACAAGCCGGCCGATTTCAATATCAAGTTCTGCGACGATCACCTGAACGCCGCCAGCGATATCGCGCAGTCCATACTGGGCGGCTGAGGGAGGCATTCGTGCGCGAGATCGACGTCGGAGAGATCGGGGACGCAGTCGCGCGGCTCGCCGGCGAGGTCGCCTACCGGTTGGGTGACGCCGAGAAGACGGCGCTGGAGGGAGCGCGTGGACGCGAGGAGTCGGAGCCCGGCCGCGTCGCCCTCGAGGAGATCACCGAAAACGCGGTGTGCGCCGCGAAGGGTGTCCGGCCGATCTGTCAGGACACAGGCCTTGGCGTCGTCTTCATGGACATCGGTCAGGACGTGCATCTCACCGGCGGATCGCTGGAAGATGCGGTGAGCGACGGCCTTCGGCGGGCGGTGAAGGAGAGCTTTCTCCGCGCCTCGGTATGCGATTCGTTTACCAGGGCCAACACCGGCGATGGGGTCCCCGCGATTCTGCACACCCGTATCGTGACCGGCGACAAGATCAAAGTGATATTCGACGCCAAGGGCGGCGGAAGCGAGAACTGTTCCCGGCTGAGCATGCTTACCCCGGCCGACGGGAGAGAAGGCGTGAAGGCATTCGCGGTGGAGACGGTAGAGAAGGCGGGCGCCAAGAGCTGTCCGCCGCTCGTGGTGGGAATCGGTGTCGGAGGCAACTTCGAGACCTGCGCGCTTCTCGCCAAGCGGGCGCTGGTGCGCGATCTCGGCGAGCCCAATTCGGATCAGGGTCTCGCGTCGCTGGAGAAGGAGATACTCGAGGCGGCAAACGCCACCGGGGTGGGTCCGTCCGGCCTGGGCGGCCGGGTGACGGTGCTTGCCGTGCACGTGGAAGCCGCGCCCTGCCACATCGCCAGTCTTCCGGTCGCGGTGAACCTGGACTGCCACGCCCACCGGCACGGGGAGGTGGTGCTGTGAACGGAGAAGTGGTCCATGTCGAGACCCCGTTCACCGAGGATGTCGCCGGCGCGTTCATGATAGGCGAGCGGGTGCTGGTGTCGGGAACGCTCTGGGTTGCGCGCGACGCCGCGCACATGCGGATGATCGAGACGCTCGAGAGGGGGAAGGATCTTCCTTTTCCCTCCGTGGGCGCCGTCATGTTCTACATGGGTCCTTCACCCGCCCGTCCCGGCGAGGCGATCGGCGCTGCGGGTCCGACGACCGCGGCGCGGATGGACCGATTCGTCCGGCCGCTCCTCGAATGCGGCGTCAGAGGCATGATCGGCAAGGGGGAGCGAAGCGACGAGGTCCGCAAGCTCTGCGCCGACTTCTGCGCGGTGTACCTGGCCGCGACGGGAGGGGCAGGGGCGCTCTACGGCGAGCGCATCAAGGCGGCGGAGGTGGTCGCGTACGAGGACCTGGGCCCGGAGGCGCTCCGAAAGATCGAGGTCGAGGATTTCCCCGCCGTCGTCGCGATTGACGCGTCCGGCCGGGACCTGTACGGGAAAAGCCGTGAGAAGTGGGGTCCTTCCCGGTGACCGCTGCTCTCTGTGCGGCGTTCTTTCTATCGGGCTGCGCGGCGCTGATCTACCAGGTGCTGTGGATCAGGGAGTTCGGCCTGGTGTTCGGTGCCACGTCTCCTGCCGTTGCCGTCGTGCTCGCGGTGTTCTTCGGCGGGTTCGCACTGGGAAGCCGCATCTTCGGCAGGCTCTCTCTCCGGTTGCGCACGCCTCTTGTCGCCTACGCGGTCCTCGAGTTCTTCACCGGCGGGTACGCCCTGCTTTTCCCGTGGATCCTCGCCGGAGGAGGGCTTCTCTACTCCCGGCTGTACCCGGCTGCTCCGGATAGTACGATCTACACCACCACCGTCCGCGCGGCGATCGCGGTCGGCGTGCTGATCGTTCCCACCACGCTCATGGGCGGCGCGCTGCCCCTCCTTCTGAAACACCTCGTAAGGCGAATCGGTGCCGTCGGACGGCGCGCCGGGCTGGTGTACGGCATCAACGCGGTCGGTGCGGCGTGCGGCAGCTGCGCCGCCGGGTACCTCCTTCTGGGAGTTCTCGGCGCGGCCGGGACGAGCCGTGTCGCCGCCGGGCTCAATATCGCGGCGGGAGTCATCGCCGCGGTGTGCATCGCGGCGGGGGCCGGGCGTGCGGAACGCGGGGATGGGAAGGAGGGGGAAGGCAGCTCTTCCCCGGAAGAAGAAGACAGTGGAACGAGGGTCGAGGAGAAAGGGATCTGTCCCTGTTTTTCTGGAAAAGCAGAATGTCCCCTTTTTTCGCTGGTGCTCATGTGCGCGGTGGTATCCGGATTCGTGTCGCTCTCGTACGAGATGCTGTGGGTCCGGTACCTGCTTCTCTTCTTCTACAACTCCATCACGCTCTACACCGGCATCATCACGCTGTTCGTGCTGGGCATCGGCGCCGGGAGCGTTCTGCTGGGTGCGCGGCTGGCCGCGGCGGGCCGTCCCGTCCTGCAGCTCGCGCTGCTCCAGCTGGGAATCGGGGCCGCGACGGTGTCCGCGGCGTATGCCGCCTCGTGGTCCTTCCCGTTCCTGTGTCGCGTCGCGGCGAGGGGCGATGCCGCACTGCTGCCGGTTCTGGCCCTGTTCATTCTTCCGTCGACCGTGCTGATGGGCGCGGTGTTTCCCGTGATTACGAGGATCATCACCGCTCATGCACACCAGGTCGGCGACAGGGCGGGCACGGTCTATGCCCTCAACACCGGCGGGGCCGTCGCGGGCTCGGTGCTTTCCACGTTCGTCCTGTTTCCGATGCTGGGCATCCAGGCGGCACTCTACCTGCTCTTCGCGCTGAACGCGCTGATGGCACTGCTCCTGCTGAGAGCGGAGCTGAAATTTCCGCTTCTTCCTGCTCTCGCCCCGTCGATTCTGGCCGTCGGGCTCTTTCCTCTGTGCGTCGAGAGCGGGCTGGTGCGGCGCATGCCCCACACCGTCATCAGACAGATTGCCCCGGCCGACGCGAAGCGAATCGACATACGTGAAGGCACCGCGGGAACGAGCTGGGTGTCGGTATCCGAGGAATACGGAATTGACCTGTGGGACAACTGCACGATCATCGGCAAGAGCGGTAACGACAGCTTCATCGTGCAGGGGTTCATTCCTCTGCTGATCGCCGGGGATATCCCGTCAGACGTGCTGGCCCTGGCATTCGGCTCCGGGAGGTCCTCCTACGCGCTCAGCCTGTTTCCGGACATCCGACGGCTGGATTTCCTGGACATATCGCGCCCGGTGGTCGACCTGGCGCTGGAGCATTTTCAGGAGAACCGCGTCTGGGAAGGCGATCGCAGGGTGCGTTTCATCGTCGACGACGCGCGCAGCCGGCTCAGGTATTCGAGGAAGACCTACGATCTGATTCACTTGGAAGCGACCCCGCCCGTGTACAGCTTCCACAACGCACTCCTGTTCACGCGGGAGTTCTACGCGGACGTCAGGAAGCGCCTGAACCCGAAGGGGATATTTTCCCAGGTGCTGCCGGCCGGGAACGTGGGCCCGGACGAGGCGGCGGGGATCATGAACACTTTCGCGACCTCGTTCGAGTGGTGCGCGCTCTGGTTCAACGGCCTGGATCTGATGATGATCGGTTCGCCGGACGCGATGGTGCTCGATATCCCGACGATACACGGCCGCCTGCGGAACCCCGCCGTGCATCGCGTGCTGAAGGAGAAGTCGGGTATGAGGCAGTACTATTCCCTGGGCCGTTTCCTGTCGGGGATGCTTCTGTCCGGTGAGGACTTCCGGCGCGTGGCCGAGGGGGCCGTCGTCTGGACGGACGACACGGCCGGCTTTGCCGGTCCGGAGGATGTCGACCGAAGCGCCCTGGCGCGGCGTCTGCACGGGCAGCTCACTCCCTGGGACGCGGTCCTCGGCTCCGCGTCGGGTGGAGACGCGCTCGTGAAGGATGTCCCGCGCCTGAACGAGACCAGGGAATTCTTCATGGTCCATCTCTACGACCCGCGCGACATCCTGCGGATGTTCGACAGCTATCTCGAGCGCTTCTCCCTCGACAAGGAGCGGGACCGGGCGATACGGGAAGTCTACCGGAAGAGATACGGCGGCGGTACGTGATGCCCTCGAGGTGGAAATCAGGGCACGGCCGCGATACGATACGCGGATGAGCGGACTCGTCATCCTCGTTTTCATATGCTTCTTCCTGTCCGGGGTCACCGGCCTGACCTACGAGATCCTGTGGAGCCGGATGATCGTGAAGATCATCGGCGGCGCCCCCTTCGCCGTCAGCATCGTGCTCACCGTGTTCATGGGCGGGCTGGGACTGGGAAGCTACATTGCCGGACGGACCATAGACCGCATAAAGAAGCCGGGTAACCTGGTACGGCTGTACGGGGCGCTCGAGCTGGTGATAGGCCTGTATGGTCTGGCGCTTCCGTTCCTGATACAGGTGTACGGGCCGGTGCAGGCGATGCTGTACAACCGGTTCTTCGACCGCTTCATTCTGTACCACCTGCTGACATTCGCCGGCTGCGCGCTGCTGCTTTTCATGCCGGTCGTCTGCATGGGGGCGACACTCCCGATACTGTGCCGGTTCTGTGTGAGGAACCTGTCCCATTTGGGAACGCGTGCGGGGCGGCTGTACGGCATCAACACGCTCGGCGCGGCGGCGGGCTCGCTTCTCTGCGGGTTCTGGCTGATTGCGGCGCTGGGAGTGTGGGGGACGCTGGCGTTCGCGGTGATAGTGAACGCCGCGATCGGCCTGGTCTGTCTCGCGGCGGGGCGTGAGCCCTCCGAGAGTGAAGGCGGCGTGGAGCCGGCGCTGCAGCCGCCCGCCGAGTCTCCAATTCCCACCCGCGTCGTAATCGCGGCGCTCGCCGTATTCGGCATCTCCGGCTTCTGCTCCATGGCCTACGAGGTGATGTGGGTGAAGCTGCTCGGGCTGCTGGTCGGCCCGACGACGTACTCGTTCACCATGATACTGGTGACGTTCATCACCGGGCTGGCGCTGGGCAGCATGATATTCGGACGGCTCGCGGACACGGTGAAAGACCACATGCGTCTACTGCTTGTCACCCAGGCGCTCGCGGCGGTGATGGTGCTCGTCATCAGCCAGGTGCTGGGCGACAGCCAGCTCTTCTTCGCGAAGCTGATATTCGTCTGCAGGGAGCGTTTCGCATTGCTGACCTTGGCCAAGGCCGGGGTGCTCTTCGCGTTCATGGTGCTGCCGACGATATGTCTGGGCGCCACCTTTCCCCTGGTGGGCAAGATATACACCCGATCCGTTACCCGGGTTGGACGATCCATAGGCATCGCGTACTCGATCAACACCATTGGCGCGGTACTCGGTTCCTTCTGCGCCGGGTTCGTGATCGTCCCGATGATGGGCAAGGAGCTGGGGCTGAGCGTCGTTGCCGGGACACAGCTCGCCGCGGCGCTCGTCATCGCGGCGGTCCTGGCCGCAGGGAACAGGGAGCGGGCCGGGTCCAGGTGGGGTCCCGTCGCCGGTCTCGCCGCGGCCGGGCTGGTGCTGTGCTTCCTCATGCCCCGGTGGAACCATCTCACGCTCTCTCTGGGGAAGTACCATCGACTCTACAAGATCGAAACGGCGTTGAGATACTACGGCTGGACTGATTCCCTCTTCCGGGGCTCGGAGATACTGGAGAAGCTGGACCGCAACGAGCTGATGTTCTACGGCGAGGGCATCGGCGGGTTCACCGCGGTGCGCCGGAAGCCGGATTCGTTCGGCAACTACGAGTACGTGATGACGAACGCGGGGAAATCGGACGCGTCGTCGAAGGGCGACATGGACGCGCAGACGATGTCCGGGCACTTCCCGATGATGTTCCACGAGAACCCCGGGACGGTGATGGTGCTCGGTCTCGCGAGCGGGGTGACCGCGGGCGAGATGCTTCATTACCCACTCGAGCGGCTCGACGTCATCGACATAAGCACAAAGGTGGTGGAGGCCAGCGATCTGTTCCGGCCGTGGAACAACAACGTGCTCGACGACGAAAGGACGCACGTCATCATCCAGGACGGGCGGGCGCACCTCCAGTTGACGGACCGGACGTACGACGTCATCATGTCGGAGCCGTCCAACCCGTGGATGGCCGGGCTGGCGACGCTGTTCACGAAGGACTTCTTCGAGTTGGTAAGAGACAGGCTGAACGAGGGAGGGGTCTTTTCGCAGTGGCTCCACGCGTACCAGATGGACTGGGAGACCTTCGCGCTGGTCGGGCGCACGTTCGCCGAGGTGTTTCCCGACAGCGTGCTGCTTCTCACCACCCTCTCCGGTCCCGGGAGTGACTACGTCCTGATCGGCTTCAGGGACGGAAAGGGGTTGGTGCGGGCACGCGCGGAGAAAAACCTGGCGTATATCAAGAAATCAAGAAATGTGAGGCTCACGGACGAAAAGAGCTTGTACGCGCTGGTCGTGGCGGAGAACCTGGAGGAGCTCTTCGGCGAGGGGCCGGTCAATACCGACAGCCGGCCGAGGCTGGAGTTCCAGGCCCCGCGGCTGGTGCACAAGAGCCAGGCCGCGGAGATCCGGAAGGAGATCGACGCCGGGCGGAAGTACAGCGACGGGACGCTCGCCGTGTTCCGGGAGTTGGCGGCCGACGTGGACGCGCAGATAGACTTCGCCGCGTACGCGCTCTCGGTGCACGAGGCGTACCGGGACATGATAGCCCTGCCCGAGGCGACGCCGGAGCAGAGGGCCCGCTTCTTCGATTTGATGGCGTCGTACTGCGCGGAGAACCCGATCGACTATTCTGTGTTCAAGGACGAGGAACTGAAAAGGAGATGCAGGGCGGTCCAGATAGAGGCGCTCCGGAAGGTGGCGCCCTCCGCTCCGGACAGGGCGGCCTCCTTCTTCCATCTCGGAAGTCTCTTCCTGGACGAGAACAACCTGCCGGGGGCGCTGGCGGCCTTCGCGGCCGCGCTGCAGGCCGATCCCGGCTTCGCGGAGGCCCATAACAACATCGCCATCGTGATGACCCAGTTGGGAGATTTCGTTAGAGCGGAGTCTCATTTCCGGAAGGCCGTCGAGATACGACCCCACTTCGGGGCGGCGTACGGCGGTCTCGGGACTGCGCTGGCCCGGCAGGGGAAGACGAAAGATGCCGAGAAGTGCACCTCGCTGGCGCGGCGGCTCAGACCGGATCTCTTCGAGAAACCAGGAGGAGCGAAATGATGATCGAGAACGATTTTATTAGGGTCGAGCTGGACAGGAGCTTCACCATCCATGACAAGAGAAACGGTGTCGCCTGGAAGATGGCGGATACCGCCGAGCAGCTCGACATCGCGAAGCTCACCATAGACGTGAAGGCGGCGGTGCAGGGGCATGTTCCCTGCGCGTTCACCTGGGAGGCGGCCAACGAGACGGACACCCTCCGTATCCTTCTCAAGAGCGAAGACGGAAAGGAGATGGGCGTGTGCCACTGCGGCGTCGAGCTGGTGGACGATGCGGTACGGTTCACCATCATCGACTACAAGGGCGAGTATACGAATCTCGGGTTCCCGCCGCCGCTCGAGCAGGACGCGCTTCTGCTTCCGATGCAGAACGGGACCATACTGCGCGCGCCGCGCGAGAGATACATAAAGTGTTTCCATAATATAGGGCTCAGCATGCGGTGGTTCGGGGGCCTTAAGGGTGACCACGCGTACCTCGCGATCTTCGAGACGCCGTGGAACGCTACGCTATGGTCATCCGGCGAGAAGCTGGAGGCGACGCCCACCTGGGAGCTGTCGCGCGACGAATGGTCGTATCCGCGGACCGTCACGTATCGCTTCATGAGAGGCGGCTTTCCGGAGGTGTGCGCGAGGTACCGCACGTGGGCCGAGGGAGAGGGCCTGGTCAAGACGCTTCGGGACAAGGCCGCGGACAACCCGATGGTGGAGAAGATGGCCGGTCTTCGCATGATCAAGATCCGCCTGCTCGATCACCAGTGCGAGGAGTACATGAAGAACCTGCCGGAGTGGTCGGTGCCCGGGGGCCACAAGGTATGGAGCACCTTCGATGACGCACTGAAAATGGCGAATGATATCAAGGCCCTCGGCGTGAAGAACGCCGCCGTGGTGCTCACCGGCTGGACCATCCGCGGGTACGACAACCTGCACCCGGATATCCTGCCTCCCTGCGAGGAGATCGGCGGCAGCGACGGCCTGCATAGACTGATCAAGGAATCGCCCTTTCCCGTCGGTCTCCACGACAACTACACCGACATCTACGCGGACGCACCGTCGTTTCCGAAGGGGATACGTATCATGGCCGACGGCAGCCGCTCCGGCGGGAACATCTGGGACGGCGGCCAGGCGTACAACGTGTGCCTGAAGGCCGGGCTGGAGTACTGCAAGCGGAATATGAAGGACATCATGGAGTTCGAGCCGAAGCTGATGTTCATCGACGTGCTCGGCGCCGGCGCGCCGCAGGAGTGTTTCGATCCGGAGCATCCGATAGACAACAAGGAAGACGTGGAATACCGCGGGAGACTCTTCCAGCACCTGATGGACCAGGGGCAGATCGTGGGCGCCGAGGTCGGCCAGGACTGGGCGGTGAAGCACGTCCACTACTGCGAGGGGATAATGGGGGAGTCGTACATCCCGTTCCACGAGGACCGGTTCCGCGAGTTCGTGCCGCTGTGGAACCTGGTATTCCACGACTGCGTGGTGGCGTACTGGTACCAGATGCGGACGTATGCGCAGGACTACATCTACTACCGGGTGAAGCCGGAGTGCTTCCAGGACTGGAGGGAGAAGATGCTGTGGGACCTGGTGTTCGGCAATCCGAGCAACTGGACGTTCAAGGGAGAGTTCCCGGACATGGGCCAGCGGATGAAGGACACGCTGATTCTGGAGGAGTCACACGAAAAGATCGCCTTCGAGCAGATGACGAATCACGAGGTCCTCAGCGGTGACGGAAGGCTCCGCCGCAGCACGTTTACGGACGGCACGCAGATCACCGTGAACTTCAACGAGGAGCCGGCGGACGTGGACGGGAAGACGATCGCTGAAATGGGCTACGATATTACTCGGCCCTGATGCCCTGCTCCTCGAGCCATTTCTTGAGGTCGGGGATCTCGGTGTCGAGGACCTCGTTGTCGTAGTCGTGCTCCAGTTGGTGAATGCGTTCCTGGAGCTCCGGCTGGTCCTTTATCGCCTCGGTCAGCCGCTGCTCGTACGAGTCGGCGATCGTGCGCATGTCGTTGAGCTGGATGTGAAGCCCCAGCAGGCCGGCCATCAGCCTGGTGGTGGTCTCGATGCATATCGGATTGTAGCCCTGCACGTACGCCGGGATCTCGGCGACCAGGCTGAGCATGCTCATCCCCTCGTCCGGGCATCTGGTCATGAGATACGTCAGGACGCTTCCCGGCCCCTCGTAGTTCGTGAATCTGATGTCCGTCCTGTCCCTCACCGAGTCTCTCATGGCCTCGTCGGAGGCGGAACAGAATATCCTCGGCTCGCGGGTGTGGGGGGTGAGCCCCGCGACGCTGCCGATGAAGTATATATGTTTCACCCCCAGCCGGGAGCACAGGGAGAGCAGGCAGTCGGTGAAGCCGGACCAGTTCATGTTGGGCTCCTTGCCCCGGAAGAGGATCAGGTTGTCGTCATGGCTGAAGTAGAATCTGTTCGTGGTGGGACGGTACGACCGTATCAGGCCGTCCTGTATCCTGACGTGCGGTCTGAAGAGAGAGGAAACCTCCATCGAGCCCGGCACGTTCTGGATGTAAAAGCTCTCGGCCTCGATGCGGGCGAATTCCTCCGCCTCCAGTTTGTCGACCAGATACTTTACCGTGCCGGTCGAGACGTCACCCCCGTCCATCCAGCCGGTGAAGCCCATCAGAAGCCTGGGCGAGTCGAGCTGGGGCAGTGTGGAAATCTTCAGCCATTCAGTATCCATGGCTCCTATCATAGCGCAAAACGGGGCCGATTGCCGCAATATGAGCACCTCGGCAGGCGTTTTCTTGCATTTCTGCACTTCCTGGTCCAGAATCATATGTAAGATTTGGTGTCCAAACGCCGTAGAGGGGTGGAGGACTCCGCACCTATGACGAATGGCCGGAATGAAGGTGGCGGCCCCGGCGCCTGGGACCGGGAGCTGCTCGAGATGCACAAGCCGTGGCTCATGAGCTACCTGCTTGCAGCGTGCGGGGACTATCACCGTGCGGAGGATCTGCTCGAAGAGACATTTATGACGGCATACAGGAAGCGTGATACATTCACGCAGGGAACGTCCTTTGGCGGGTGGTTGCGGGAGATAGCCCGGCGGCATCTTCTGGAGGCGGCCCGCGCGGCGAAGCGGCAGCCGATCCCCTTCGGTCACGACCTGCTCGTGAAGATCGAGGACGAGATAGACAGTAAGCAGCAGGAAGACACCGCCCTGGATTTCTGGGAGCGGCAGAAGCGGGCCCTGAAGGCGTGCCTGGCCCGGCTGTCGGCCAAGCTGAGAAGGGTCATCCGCATGAGATACCTGGAGAACGTTTCTTCGAAGGACGTGGCACGGACGCTGGGGGCGTCGGTCTCGGCGGTTGACGTCGCCTGTCACCGGGGGCGTGCGGCGCTGGCGGAATGTGTCCGGACCCGGTTGGCCGGGGAGGAGTAGATGACGGATCGCGCGACGCAGCAGGGAATGATACTCAAGTATCTTCGAGGGGATGCTTCCGACGAGGAGAAGCGGCGTCTTGCCGCCGTCCTGGAGGCACAGCCCGAAGCCGTTGAGGTGCTCGTCGAGCTTTCCTGTCAGGAGCACGCGCTGCATGAGGTGCTGAGTGAGAGCGTGGCCGCGGCGAGAGCCCGCAGGACGGCGTCAGCGGAGCCCGCCCGGCGCATCCGCTGGGGTGCCTGGGCGGCCGTGGCGGCATGCCTGGCGATTGTTGCCGGATCGATCGTCTACAACCTCCGGCAGTCCGAGCAGATGCCCGAATTGATCGCGGCGAAGGTGACGAAGCTGACACAGACGAGCGGCGACGTGCGCGTGGTCCGGATGGGCAAGCAGGTTGTGGTGGTCGTCGGCATGGAGCTTCTTCCGCACGATATCATCCTGACGGGCAAAGACGGAAGGGCGCGAGTGGAGTACGAAGGAGAGTCGACCTCCATAGACCTCATCAGCAACACGAAGGCGGATTTCTTCAGCGAGAACGGCAGCAAGCGGATCTCGCTGGATATCGGACGTGTTGAGTGCGTGCTCGCGCCGCAGCCGGCGGGTCGGCAGATGGTGCTGACCACACCGGGGGCGACGCTGGAGGTGAAGGGAACGGCCTTCGTGCTGAAGTCCACTCCCGCCGTGACAAACGTGGGGAAACCCACTCCCATCGATACCACCGATCCGAAGGCGTGGTACACCCGTCTGGAGGTCCATGAGGGGCTGGTGCGCCTGACACGGCGGTTCGACGGCGCGGCGATCGACGTGGCGGCCGGTCACTATGCCGTGGCGTCGGAGGGCGTGGAGCTTGCGGCGATACTGATCCCGAAGGAGCTGGTTCCGCCTCCCGTCCCGCTCGTCACCGAGATACAGAAGCCGCGACCCCGTCTGTACGGCAGGGTCCTGTTCGAGGATGACTTCGACGAAGGTATCGACAACTGGATGGTTATGGTGAATCCGGATTCTCCGGGATCCAAGAAGGGGTTCCTGGTGAACGATGGCTCTCAGCATCTCTGGAAGATGGAAAAGAACTACCCGCCGGGCAGCAAGGAGGGCGAAGGGGTCTCCTGCGTGATCCTCCATCCGAACCTCGATGATATGGTGAAGGAGAATGCGGGGTTCAAGAACATCATGCCCATGCTCCTGTGCCGGAAGGGTATAACGGCGAAACGGTTCGTCGTCGAGATACGTATTCATCTGGGAGCCACCAGGGGTAGCGGTACCAACATACTCACCGACTGCATGGAGATGGGCGAATCCCTGAGCCTGTTCAGAAGCCCGAGAGGGGCGCGGCTCAATCGTGGGTGGCACACCTTCCGTGCCGAGTACGAGCCGGTTCCGGGGTATCCCGACGACGTTCGACTCTGCCATTACTGGTTCGGGAGTAACGGGGACGCCTACAGCGAGTCTATCCTCATGCGTGTCAGTACGGGAAGGATCACGTTCGGTGTGCGCAACGGCATCATCGCCGTCGATCGGGTGACGGTACGCGAACTCCTCGAGGAGCCGAAAGTCGTCGAATAACGCAACTCGTTATTCGATAACTAATTAGCACGTTCCGGTCCTTGGGTGACAGTCCGAAGAGCATATCCCTCTTGATATTGCGTCAACTCCCCAACCCTGACGGTTAACAGTGAGTCACAAGGCGAATTAGTATGTAAGATTCGCCCCGAGCCGCTCGTAGAGGGGTGGAGAGAAGCTGTGGCGTGGAATCTACCGGTTTCTGGAGGGTTGCGCAAATGATTCACCGAAAAGGGTTTATTGGCAAGGTGCTCCCCGTAATGCTCGTGGTCTGGGTGGCGCTTTCCGCATACGCGTACGCAACCGGCACGCTGGTGCAGCAGCACTACCGCTGGAGAAACGACAACGGGTCCGAATCGGCCGCCACGTGGAAGGCGGCGGCGGACACGGCCGCAACAGGCGTTGCGCGGGGCCAGAACATACGCCTTCGGTTCTGCGTTGCCGAGACGAGCGGAAGCTACGCGGTGACGGTGGCGGGGAGGCTCGAGTACGCGACCAACACCGGCGGCCCGTGGACCAGCGTGAGCTCAGATCCGATGGCGGCGTTTGCGATGACGCCGACGGCGAACTACGCAACGAGTGATGCGACGACGAACCAGTTGGCGGGATCGGGATCATGGACACCGGGCGTGTGCGTCGAGGGGCCCGCCACGAGCACGCCGAGTACGACTCTGGCGGCGAGCACGTTCTCCAACTTCGAATACTGCCTCCAGCCGACGGTCAAGGCGAAGGGAAGCACCACGTACTACTTCCGGCTGAGCGGCATGAGCACGTACAGCAAGTACGCGACGCTCACCATGGCGGCGGGGGAGGCCGAGGAGCCGCCGCAGATCGTGAGCGCGCTCACCGCCGAGGCATCCATGACGGCCGCCTTCAGCTACACGATTCAGGCAACCGGCTCGGAGCCGATTACCTATGGCGCCTCCGGTCTCCCGTCGGGACTGAGCCTCAGCGCGGGCACGATAGCCGGACAGGCGACCCAGGAGGGGACGTACAACGTCGGGCTCACCGCGACGAACGCGTACGGCTCCAGCAATAAGATCCTGGTATTGACGGTGGTAGGCAACGCCGCGCCGGTGGCCAATAATCAGGCCAATTACTCCATCGTCCAGGGCGGCGAGGTGCTGATGATCCTCTCATGGAGCGACGCGGATAATCCGGCGGAGACGGATCACACCTTCACGATCGTGTCCGGCCCGTCGCACGGCACGCTGGAGTCGTACAACGTCCGCAACAACCAGACGGCGTACCCTTCCCGATACTACTATCGCGCGGACGCCGGCTATACCGGTCCCGACCCGTTCACATGGAAGTGCAGCGACGGCGACAAGGACAGCAACGTCGCCACCTGCACCGTGACGGTGAAGGCGAACACCCCTCCCGTGGCGCAGAACCAGACGGTGACCATCGCTTCCGAGGCACGGGGAGCGACGAATCTCAGCAAGTCCGATGTCGATCCGGGGCAGACGTACACCTACGCGCTCGTGAACGGCGCCAGTCACGGAACGGTGGAGCATTCTACCGATACCAACCAGTGGTTCTACACCTCGAGCAGCGGCTACGTCGGCCAGGACAGCTTCACCTGGAAGACGAACGACGGCTTCGACGACTCCAACGTCGGTACGTTCACCATCAACGTGGCCAGCAACGCTCCCACCGCCAACGACCAGACGGTCGAAACGGTGGAGGGGGTGCTGCGCGGCCAGTTCACTCTCAGCTACGGCGACCTGGACGGCGGCACCATGTCGTTCACGCTGGTATCGGTGCCGGCCCACGGAACACTGGAGTACAACTACCCCGACTACTACACCTATAAGACGCTCACCGCCGGTATGACCGCCACGGGCAACTACGCCGGCCGGTGGTACTACACGCCGGACGAGGGCTACGTCGGCCAGGATTCGTTCACCTGGAAGATGAGCGACGGCACCTCGCAGTCCAACACGGCCACGTGTACGCTGAACGTCGCGACTAATACCCCTCCCGTCGCGAGCAATCAGACCGCCACCGTCCAGGAAGGCATGGTAGTATCGATGACGCCCGCCGTTACGGACCCGGACACTCAGCAGACCAGGACGTACACCTTCGTTTCGGAGCCCGCTCACGGGGCGGTTACCGTCAACTCGTACTACAGCAATCACACCTTCTACTACGCGCCCACGGCCGGCTGGTACGGCACCGATACGTTCACCTGGAGGGTGTATGACGGGGCCGACTACTCGAACACCGCCACGTGCACCGTCACCGTTCAGAGCGACGGCAGTTCGCTGCCGCCCACGGTGATCCTCGTGGTGAAGAACACGCTGTACGCGGAGGTCGAGTCCGAGGTGAATCGGCTGAAGGCGGACCTGGAGAACGAGGGGCACGTGGTGAAAATCAACGCCGATCCATACGCCAACCGGGACGCCCTCCGCGCGTATCTGGACGCCCAGTACAACCTGTCGGGGCAGCGGCTCGATGGAGCGATACTGATCGGCAGTCTTCCCCTTGGATACATCAGCCAGACGACGGACTACTTCTACTGGCTGATAGAATCCGAAGGTACGCGGACGAGGCGGATATGGACCTCGCGCATGGACGGAACCCTGCAGCAGATCAAGTGGCTGCTCCAGGCGAACCACGACACAAGGACGGGAGCGCACCGGCTGCCGCATACCGCGCACTGGAAGGAACTCGCGTTCAACGCGGCCGCCTCGTACTATCCGAATAACGGGGCGGCTGCCCTGGACGTCTGGCCTGAGGTGCAGGAGACGCATCCTCTGACGGCCGCTATCATAGGCGGTGACCTGATAGACGAACAGGCCCATAGCGCCTCTCACGGCCTGTATAACCTGGCTGGTCATCCCGCGCAGGCGCGAACCATACTGATTACGAGCTGCGGGCAGGCCAACGCCGCGAAATACGTTACGACCCTCCGCGGCGGCGGCTGCGTGTTCTCCGTTGGAGCAAGCACCACCACCTACGGGGGCGCGTTCATCATTCTGTCGTACGGTACCCTGGAGGGACAGCTGCGCGCCAGACTCGCGGCCGGAGACTCGTGGGGCGACGCGCTCGTGAAGTACCACGCCTTCAACGACACCGCCCGGGCGATATACTACGGTGACCTGTCGATCGGTGCGATGCCGGCGCCGTCGAACGAGGTGCCGGTGGTCGACGAATTCATCGCGAGCGCCACGGCCGGGAACGCGCCGCTCACGGTCGATTTCAGCGCTTCCGCGTCGGACCCTGACGGTCAAATCGTTCAGCACGAGTGGTTCGTCAACGGATACAACTCCGGCATCGACGGCCCGGTATACTCGACCGGCACGACGTCGTCGGTATCGCATACATACATGACCGCGCACCGGTACCCGGCGGAGGTCAACGTGCTGGACAACTACAAGGCGGCGGCGTGGAAGTCGGCGACCATCACCGTCGGCCCGGAGCCGGGCACGCCGATACGGATCAACTGCGGCAGGGTGGATACCAGCGTCTACGTTTCCGGCGCGGACTACACCGATACGAGCGGAAACGTGTGGCTGCACGACCAGGCGTACTACGCGGGCACCTGGGGCTACCAGCTCTCCCGCAGCTACAAGGGAACCATCTCTGGAGACATCGCCGGCACCGAGGACGACGAGGCATACATGTATTACCGGACGGCGACCGCCTCCTATCCCTTCACGTACAGGGTCCCGGTCGAGAACGGCAGCTACAAGGTGACGGTCGGGTTCGCCGAACCCGGCACCAGCACCCCGGCAGGCTGGCGTATGGCCGACGTGGACCTGGAGGGGTATCCGTGGCTGGTGGGCTACGACATCGTCGCGGAGGCGGGCGCGGTGAAGACCGCGGTGACCGTCGAGGCGATCCTGGACGTCACCGACGGCGAGATGACGATCGACGTGAGAAGGAGCTCGATCAGCTCTCAGGACGCGGTGGTAAACTGCATCACGGTCGAGCCGTACAGCTCCAATAATCAGCCGCCGGTGGTGGATGCGTACTCCCCCGGCACTCCGCATACCATGAACGAGGGTACCAGTCGTGACTTCTCCGTGACGGCCAGCGATTCGGACGGGGACGAGCTGTCGTACGTGTGGTTCCTCGACGACGTCGCCCTGGCGGGCGAGCGGGCCGCGGTATACAACTACGCTCCCGACTACTACCAGGCCGGGATGCACACGATCAAAGTGCAGATAGACGATTGGAAGGGCGGCAGGATATATCAGATGTGGGATGTGGAGGTGGTGAACGTGAACGGTCCGGCCATCGCCTACGACCTGGAGTATCAGACCCTCATGGATACGCCGCTGGCCGTGACGCTGAACGCGGTGGATCCGGACGGTGATTCGCTGACGTATGTAGTAGTCGACGCACCCGATCACGGGAGTCTCAGCGGCAGCGGCGCGAACCTGACGTACACGCCGCACAGCGGCTACGAGGGGCACGATCTCTTCACCTACAAGGCGACGGACGGGGCGCACCAGTCGAACGTGGCCGAGGTGAAGATCCGCGTCGGCACGCCCGGCGAGGTAATAGTAGAAACGCGCGACCAGTTCGGCGCCGAGGTGGCGGGGGCGGAGGTCTACATTCGCGAGTTGGCGCTGTGGTACGCCACCGGGACCAAGGTGGCGCTGACGGTGGGGAACACCTACCGCTTCAAGACCAGGATCGAGAATATCACCGGTCCGGAGGTCTCCGTCAAGATAGAGAACGCCACGCATGAGGTAACGGTGGATGCCTGGAAGGCCACGATGCGGGCGACGGACCAGCACGGCGCAAACGTGACGGACGGTCTCGTGTACGTGAAGAACGCCACGAACGCTCCGTACACCCCCGGTACGGAGGTGACTCTGCCCAAGAATGTGAACGTATACATCTACGGGAGGGTCCCGAATATCAACGGGCCGCAGATGCTCATCACCTGGGGGGCTCTCGATGAGATAGACCCCGGTTTCTGGACCGCGACGCTCGTCGCGAAGGACCAGAACGGCGACGACGTGACCTTCGCGGAGATACTGGTGCGTTACCTGCCTGTCGAGTGGCTCGCGCCGGGCACCGAGGTGACGCTGCCCAAGGGCTACAACGCGACGACGCAGGGCAGGGTCTCGACGAACCTCGCCGGTCCGTATGTGTACTTCGTGTTCACCGACGGCCTGACCGAGGTGAATCCCGGCTTCCAGACGTTCACCGTCAAGTGCCGCGATCAGAACAACAACGTGGTGCCGGACGGCCAGGCGCACATACGTTACTACGTTCCGGAATACCACGCCGACGGCGCGGTCCTGACGGTCCCCCGGGACGATGACGTCAGCACCAGGAGCCGGCGGCTGAACCTGTACGCGAATGTCTACGACACCACCAGGTTCAGTAGTGACGTGACCGAGTTCAACGCCAAGTTCCGCGCGGTGCGCTTCAAGGGCGTGGCGACGAACGGGACGACCATAGTCCCCGGCGCGGACGTGGAGCTGTACGGCAGCAGCATACCGAAATTCGCCAACAACAGCGTCCAGGGCGTCCCATACGACGATACGGTCAGGGTGAGAATCTTCAAGGACGGGATCGTGATAGGGGACCTGAACCCGGCCACGATAGCCGCTGGCACGACCGAGGTGGTGGTGACGACGAGCTGGGTGGACCCGGGCGGCAACCACGCCCCGGTCGCGCAGGACCAGAGCGTGACGACGCCCGAAGAGACGGTCAAATCGATTACGCTCACGGCGACGGATTCGGAGGGCGACACGCTCACCTATGAGGTCCTCAGCAGCCCGTCCCACGGTTCGCTCTCCGGGACCGCGCCGAACGTGACGTACACGCCCGTGGCGAACTACGTGGGCGGGGACTCGTTCACGTTCAGGGCGAACGACGGCCAGGCGGATTCGAACACCGCGACGGTAACCATCTCCGTCACCAACGTGAACGATGCGCCCGTCGCCAACAACGACAGCGCGACGACCGGGGAAGACGTTGCGGTGACGATCAATGTCCTGGCGAACGACACCGACATAGACGGCGACACGCTGAGTGTTGCCTCGGTGACGAATCCGCCTCACGGAAGTGCGGTGAAGAGCGGCTCGAACGTTGTCTACACGCCCGACGCCGGCTACTTCGGGTCCGACTCATTCTCCTACACCGCTTCCGACGGAAACGGCGGCACCGATACCGCCACGGTGTCCGTAACGGTGACCGAGGCGTCCAACACGCCGCCGGTGGCGCAGAACCAGAGCGTGAGCACCAACGAGGACACCGCCAAGGCGATCACGCTGGTGGCGACGGACGGCGACAATGATACGCTGACGTATTCCGTAACGGCGAATCCCGCACACGGCACGCTCTCGGGCTCGGGCGCGAGCCGCACGTACGCGCCCGCGGCGAACTACCACGGGAGCGATTCCTTCAAGTTCAAGGCGAACGACGGGAAAGCGGACTCCAACATCGCGACGGTTTCCATTACCGTCACCCCGGTGAACGATGCGCCGGTCGCCAATAACGACAGCGCCTCGACGGCGGAAGATACGGCGGTGACAATCAATGTGCTGGCGAACGACACCGACGTAGACGGCGACACGCTGAGCGTTGCCTCGGTGACGAACCCGCCTCACGGCAGCGCGGTGAAGAGCGGCTCGAATGTTGTCTACACCCCCGACGCGAACTACAACGGCTCGGACAGCTTCAGCTATACGGTAAGCGACGGAAACGGCGGCACGGACACCGCGACAGTCAGCATGACGGTCACGCCCGTGAACGACGCACCGGTTGCGAATAACGACAGCGCCTCGACGGCGGAAGATACGGCGGTGACAATCAATGTGCTGGCGAACGACACCGACGTGGACGGCGACACGCTGAGCGTCGCATCGGTAACGGACCCGCCTCACGGCAGTGCGGTGAAGAGCGGCTCAAGTGTCGTCTACACGCCGGATACCGGCTGCAGCGGGACGGACACGTTCAGCTATACGGTGAGCGACGGCAAGGGCGGCACGGATACCGCAACCGTCACGGTGAACGTGAGCGACGTCAATGAGGCGCCGGTGGCGCAGAATCAGAGCGTAACGACGAACGAGGATACGTCGAAGGCGATCGCGCTCGTCGCCACGGACGGTGACGGCGATAGTCTGACATATGCGATTGTGAGCAGCCCCTCGCACGGTGGCCTGAGTGGAACGGCCCCGAACGTGACGTATACGCCGAATGCCGACTACCACGGCGCGGACAGCTTCACGTTCCGCGCGAACGACGGGCAGGTGAACTCCAACGTTGCGACGGTGTCGATAACGGTCAATCCCGTCAATGACGCGCCCGTCGCCGTGGACGACTCCGCCGTAACGGACGAAGACGCCGCGGCCACGATCGCGGTCGTCGCGAACGACACCGACATCGAGGGTGACGTGCTGTGTGTCGATTCCGTCACTCAGCCGGCCCACGGGTCGGCGGCCATAGTGGGGTGCGACGTCAGCTACACCCCGGATGCCAACTACCACGGGTCCGACAGCTTCACGTATGTAGTGAGCGACAGCAAGGGCGGCACGGACGTCGGGACGGTCAGCATGACGGTCAGCGCCGTAAACGATGCGCCTGTTGCGAATAACGACAGCGCTTCGACGGCCGAAGACACCGCGGTGACGATAAACGTTCTGGCGAACGACAGCGACGTGGACGGCGACACGCTGAGCGTCGCGTCGGTGACGAACCCGCCTCACGGCAGCGCGGTGAAGAGCGGTTCGAATGTGGTGTACACCCCCGATGCCGGCTACAGCGGCACGGACAGCTTCTCGTACACGGTGAGTGACGGTAACGGCGGCACGGACACGGCGACGGTTACCGTCAACGTGAGCGATGTCAACGAGGCGCCGGTGGCGCAGAACCAGAGCGTGTCGGTGGACGAGGACGATTCGGTTGGGATCGCGCTCGTTGCCACGGACGGCGACGGCGACAGCCTGACATATTCGATTGTGAGCGGCCCCTCACACGGTGGCCTGAGTGGAACGGCTCCGAATGTGACGTACACGCCGAACGCCGACTACCACGGCGCGGACAGCTTCACGTTCCGCGCCAACGATGGCCAGGTGAACTCCAACGTGGCGACGGTTTCGATAACCGTGAATCCGGTGAATGACGCGCCCGTCGCCAATAACGACAGCGCCTCGACGGCGGAAGACACGGCCGTGACGGTCAATGTTCTGGCGAACGACACCGATGTGGACGGCGATGCGCTCGCCGTTGCGTCGGTGACCAACCCGCCGCACGGCAGTGCCGTGAAGAGCGGTTCGAATGTTGTCTACACCCCCGATGCCGGCTACAGCGGCACGGACAGCTTCTCGTACACGGTGAGTGACGGTAACGGCGGCACGGACACGGCGACGGTTACCGTCAACGTGAGCGATGTCAACGAGGCGCCGGTGGCGCAGAACCAGAGCGTGTCGGTGGACGAGGACGATTCGGGTGGGATCGCGCTCGTCGCCACCGATGGCGACAACGACACCCTCACGTATTCGATAGTGAGCGGCCCGGCGAACGGGGCGCTCTCCGGCACCGCACCTAACGTGACGTACACGCCCGCGGCGGACTACAACGGCGCGGACAGCTTCACGTTCCGCGCGAACGATGGGCAGGTTGACTCAAACGTGGCGACGGTTTCGATAACCGTGAATCCGGTGAACGACGCGCCGGTCGCCAATAACGACAGCGGCTCGACGAACAAGGACACGGCGGTCGACATAGACGTGCTCGCCAACGACACCGACATAGACGGCGACACGCTGAGCGTTGCGTCAGTGACGCAGGGCGCGAACGGCTCGGTAGTCAGCAACGGCACGAACGTGACGTACACGCCGGACGCCGGCTTCAGCGGCACCGACACGTTCACCTATGCTGCGGACGACGGCACTGCCGAAAGCGCCGCGGCGACCGTGACGGTAACGGTGAAGGACGTGATCGAGACCGGCAACCTGTACGTCACCTGCGACAACGGCTATGAGCTGTACGTGAACGGCGAGCTGATCGGTACGGGAAGTAACTGGCAGCAGGCGGACATCTACTCCGTGGACATCATAGGCGGCGAGAACGTCATCGCGGTGAAGGGCACCGACTCCGGCGGCGCGGCCGCCATAATCGCGGAGCTGGAGCGGGCGTCCGGGCGCGTGGGGACGGGTACCCAATGGAAGGCCTCGACGAGCGCGCCGGCCGGCTGGGAGACGATCGGCTTCGACGATTCGGGGTGGGCCTCGGCGACGGACTACGGCGCGTACGGCGTGGCTCCGTGGAATACCAGCGTGAGTGGTTTCCCGACGGACACGCCCGCGCACTGGATCTGGACGTCGGACAACAGCGGTGACGACGTCGTCTACGCCCGGCTGAGCTTCGGTGGGGACGGCAACACCGCGCCGGTAGCCGAGGACCAGGAGGTCGAGACCGACGAGGACGTGCCCGTTGATATCGTCCTTGTCGCGACGGACGCGGACGACGACATGCTGACATATTTCATAGTGGACGGCCCGGCGAACGGAGCCCTCTCCGGCACGGCGCCGAACGTGACGTATACACCCAACGCCGACTACAGCGGCCAGGACCAGTTCACGTTCAAGGCGAACGACGGCGAGGCGGATTCGAACGTGGCGACGGTCTCGATAACGGTGCACACGGCGAACGACGCGCCGACGGCGGTTGACGATGCGGTAACGACCGTGGAAGACACCGCGGTGACCGTGGACGTGCTGGCGAATGACTCCGATCCGGAGGGCGACGCGCTGGTGGTGGGTTCGGTAACCCAGCCGGCGAACGGCACCGTCGTGAATAACGGCACCAGCGTGACGTACACGCCCGATCTCAACTTCTATGGTGTAGATACTCTCACCTACACCGCGGACGACGGCAAGGGAGGACAGGCCACTGCAACGGTGACCGTGACGGTTACGGCCGTCAACGATCCTCCCATCGCCGTCGCGGCGGCGGATCCGATGTCCGGGTCCGCTCCCCTCACCGTGACGCTCGACGGCTCTGGCTCGAGCGATCCGGAGGGCATCCAGGATTACGAGTGGGATCTCGGCGACGGCGCATCGGCCTACGGCGCGACCGCGACGCACACGTACACTGCCGCCGGCACCTACGAGGTGACGCTGTACGTCTTCGATACCGCGGGCCTGAACGATTCCGCCTCCCTGAGCATAACGGTGGTCGTGAACACCGCGCCCGTCGCCGAGGGACAGACGGTGAACACCCGGGAGGATGCGGTGACACCGATCACGCTCGTGGCAACGGACGCGGAAGGCGATGCGCTGAGTTACGCTGTTGTCGCCCTGCCCGCGCACGGTGACCTGACCGGAACGGGACCCGACGTGGTCTACACTCCCGACGAGAACTACTTCGGCACGGATTCCTTCACGTTCAAGGCCGATGACGGCAAGTTCGAGAGCAATGTTGCGGTGGTGAACGTGAATGTGGTTCCGATGAACGACGCGCCCGTGGCGCGGGACCAGAGCGTGTCCACGGGTGTCGACAAACCGGTGGACATAACGTTAGGCGCAAGCGATACGGACGGCGACGCGCTGACGTACTCACTGGTTGATCTGCCGGCCAACGGTTCGGTGCTGAGCGATGACGGCGATCGATATGTCACCTACTCGCCGGACAGCGGGTTCTCGGGACAGGACTCCTTCTCGTTCGTCGCGACGGACGGGCTTGCGGACAGCAACACGGCGACGGTGACGGTAGACGTGTCCGGCAACCTCGTCGACATCGTCAGCGTCTCGACCGGCAAGGCGTACTCGCTGGCCACGGCGCAGGTCGGCGCGCTGTACTACATCGACAGAAGCTACATGATAGAGGACCTGAGCGCGAACCTCGACGGTATGGTGCTGGTGCGCACCGCCAACAACGACAAGAGGGTGAAGACGGAACAGCATCTCACGCTGCAGCTCGGTCAGGACGCGGTGCTGAGCGTGTGCTACGACAAGAGGGCGTCCGCGGTACCGAGCTGGCTCGCGAGCGGCTGGACGCTTACCGGCGAGGTGATGGCGGTTTCCGACAGGAAGGCGTCGCCGATGCTGGTGTACGAGAAGACTGTGGCGGCCGGACAGGTGGTGCTCGGCGGCAACCTGGCCGCGGGCGCCAGCGGGGCAAAGAGCAACTACGTCGTGGTGGTGAGGCCGGTGACGGCGATGAAGTCAGATTCCGGGGACACGATAGGAATCATGTCCCCGAACATCAAATTCGTCGTCGGCCCGCTTGCGCCCGAGGAGTGGCTGAATGACGGCGACACGGACGGAGACGGCCTCCAGGACGAGTTCGAGAACCTCTACGGGGTAGATCCCCAGGTGGTGGACACGGACGCGGACGGCGTGATAGACGAAAACGAGACCGGTCCCGACGGGAGGTCCCTGTGGGACATCCAGGAGGAGTGGGCCGGTGACGATAACGATCCGGACGACGGCTCCGACGGCGGAGGGGGGAGCGGCGGAGGATGTTTCCTGAGCACTGCCTCGCTGAAGAGAAGCCGGTAGCGCGGGAGTGGGATCCGGCTCTCCCGGGCTCGGAGGAAGACCTGCGGGACCTGGAAGATCTGCTGCTGGAGGATCCCACGCTGGGTGTCGTACCGGTTTTTCGTTCCTCGGCTGGAGATCCGAGGATTCCCCGGTGAACGTTCTCGTAGGCAATTGCCCCTATTCGTGATATCATTCTGCCATAGGGAAGTCCGATCCAGTCGGTAGATAAGGGGGCATGATGAAGAAGATAGTTGTGGTGATCGGCCTTGTGGTGGTAGTGGGTGTTGCCGCGTTCTGGTTCCTGTCCGTGCAGAAGGAGGAGGGAGCGGTAGAGCCGCCATCCGCGCCCCCGACAGCCGAGGAACCCGTCCAGGTACCCGCGCCTGCGGAGTTGCCCGACGAGAAGCCGGCCGAGATTCCCGCGTCTGCGGCGGTGTCCTCCCCGCCTTCCCCCGTCGCGCCGCCCGCGGTCGCCGTAACGCCGCCGGTTGCACCCGAGAAACCGGTCTCGCCGGCGGACGAAGCCGCCGTGAGGCCAGAACCGCCGAAAGTGGACGGGCTGCCTCCGGACGTCGGTGACGTGATCCTGCATCTCTGGGACGCGAAGAAGACGCCGCTGAAGGCGAGACGGGCGCGCCTGGCCTCGATAGCCGACAAGGATGACGAGAAGTCGATCGAGACGCTCATGGCGATTGGAAAGGCCAACATATACCTCAGCGGCGAGGCCGTCGAGCTTCTCGCCGGCATATACAGCGACGCGCACAACGCGCGGATAGATGAATACCTCACCGAGAGGCTTGCCGATCCCGACGTGCGTATAGCCCGCTCCGCCGTCAAGGCCTACGGCACGCGCAAGGGCGGCGAGGGGGCGCAGGAGATGGTCGCCGCGCTCGAGAAGAACCGGACCAGGCCCGACGGGTATGGGGTCGAGGTGCGCACCGAGATCGTGAAGGCACTCAAGGAAATCGCCGAGCCCACGGCGGTACCCGGTCTGAAGAAGGAGTTTGACCAGGCGGGCAAGGAAGACTGGAGCCTGGAGTACGGATCGGAGATCGTGTCGGCGCTCAGGGTGACGGGCACCGGGGACGCGAAGGCGGCCATCACCGGGTACGCGGACATGCTCGCGAAGCGGATTCCGGAAGACCCGCTGGCAAAGAAGTACTTCGAAGACAAGATTGCCGAAGCTCGCAAGGCGGCCTCCGAAATGCGGTAGGGCGTTCTTCTCTGCGCGGAAGCGGGACTTCGAGTTGTGCAGAATTGTCGTAGTATCTCCATGTAACATTCCTATAGAATCTTCAATACCTGTATAGAACGACGCACAGGGGCGGGAGACATGATCGGAAGAGCCGATTCCGAACGGATGAAGACGGTTGAGAAATGGGTGTATGCCTATCAGGCGCGGCTTCGTGCCTATCTCTTCTCACGAGTGGGCGACGAGGCCGTCACCAGGGACCTGACCCAGGAGGTCTTTCTGGTCGTGCTGCGGCAGATCGACCGGTTTGATTTCTCCCGGGAGCCCTGGCCCTGGCTGATCAGTATTGCCCACAACAAGCTGCGGGAATACTGGCGCGACCTCAAGAAGCGTGGAAGGGCGGATGCGCTGGACGTGTTCGTTGCCGATATGCAGCTTCACACGGACGAGGACAGCGAGGAGGACCGGACGGGCGAACAGATCGAGACGCTGCGACACTGCGTCGAAGCGCTGCGGCCGAAGGCCCGGCGCCTGGTCGAGATGATCTACACGGAGCGTCTCAATTGTGCGCAGGTCGCCGAGCGGCTGCAGCAGAAGGCGGGCGCCGTCCGCATAGCCATTCACCGCATTCGCAAGGCACTGCGTTCGTGCGTGGAGGCGGGCGCGGCGGGAGACGGGACATGAAGGACAGGAATGTCGAGCTGATCGCCGGGTTCGTCGACGGGATACTGTCCGATACGGAGCGAGAAGAGCTTCTTTCTGCCGCTCGGGAAGACACTGCGGTCGCGGAGGAACTGGTGCGGGAGGTGAGCATACATCGCCGCCTGCGGTTCATGTCTCGGGAGAGCGGGGAGACGGACGAACAGGCCGTTCGCGAGATTCTGCACTATCTGCGCGTCGGCGGCGAAAGCAGGGAATTCATGAGCGATCTAAAGGCCCGGTGGGCGAGAGAGTTGCGGAAACGCCGTCTATGGCGGCGCGCCGGGTTCGCGGCCGCGGCGGCGATCGTCGCCGCCGTATCAGTATGGTGGGCGGCGGGGCAGAGGCCCGGGGGTGCGGTGGTTGCCGTGGTGAGGGAAGTGACCGGTCAGTCCGGACTCAAGGGCGCGCCGAAGGTGGGAGACGAGGTGTGCGAGGGTGACCGGATAGAGTCAGGTGAGAAGGGCGCCGTTATTCTGGCGTATGCGGTCGGGGCACGGGTCGAGCTGGGCGCGGATTCTGTTCTGAACGCGCCGACCGCGCGTTCGGCGTCCAGATTGGAGAGAGGGGCCCTCGCAGCGAGCGTGGCGAAATCGCCCGCATCGGACGTGTCGCCGTTCGTGATGGAAACCCCCCACGCCAGGGTGACGGTGGTGGGGACGCGATTTTCCCTGGCGATTGACGGAGGAGGGGGATCGTCCGCCCTCGGCTCGACGTGGCTGCAGGTCGACGAAGGGACGGTCGAGTTCACCCGGCTGGCGGACGGCAGGAGCATCGCGGTCGCGGCCGGGCAGTTTGCGGTAGCGGGAGGGAAGGCCTCGGACTACGCGTTGAAGGCGTACGCGGACGGAACGACCTGGGTGGACGGGCCGGTGGTGTTCCGGGACGGCTTCGAGGAGGGTATGGACAACTGGCAGGTGGTCAGCCGTTCGTCGGAGAAGGGCCGGACATACGCTCCGGCGAGCAATGCCGATGAGAAACGTGTTCAGATCGGCGGGGACGAGAAGGTCAAGAATGCCCTCTCGATCGACGTCCCTCGAAACCGCAAGATAGACATCGGCATCCGGTTGAGGAACGCGGCTCTGCCGGAAGCGTACATGGCTGAATGGACTACCATCCACAACACAGTCGGCACGGTGGTGTCTCCCGTGCTTCCCGGAGTTACCGAGTACCGCAATCTATACACCGCTCCCGGGGCCTATTCGATTCGAGTGGGATCTGCGCACAGAATGCGGTTCGAATGCGTTCCCGCGCCCGAAAGAGATGCGGAAGACGGCTGGCATCAGGTGAGCACCTACCGGAGCGATGGGAAGCCGAATACCCGGATACTCGTCAGATTGACGGAAAATACGTTCATCATCGAAGTCCGGAACGGCCGGATACTGATCGACGACGTCGTTGTTCGTAAGCTGCTGCCGTCAAGAAAGATACGCGACGACGTCTGAACGCGGAACGGCCCAGGAAACCTCTCATTTCCCTGTAACACTTCGGGAAAACCTTCAATACCCTCCTGAAAGACGGCTGAGGCCGGGCGTGTAACAAAGGAGGGACTGTATGGGCAGACTACGGAATCGGGCGGGAGTAGGCGTTCTGGGGGTCTTTCTGGTGCTGTTCTGCGTCG
>CAYMFW010000025.1:0-35334 GCA_964389785.1 uncultured Planctomycetota bacterium | reverse complement strand
TTCCTGTTCGGCAAGGCGGTGTGGGAAGGTATCCAGGCGAAGATGGTCGCGTCGGCGCCGGTGAAGCTGGAGGAAGTCACGACGACCGAAGTCGTAACGGTGGACACGTCCAAGGCGTGCCAGGTCGCGCTCTACATAGACCTGGAGACGCTGTCTGTGGAGGAAAGCGAGGATACGTTTGAAACCGACAAGCTGAACTACGAGGCCCGGTACGCGTTCCCCCTCACGTACGTCGTGAGGGACGAACAGGGCATAGAGATATTCAGGGAAGAAACCGCTGCCGCGTGGGACAACGGCATACGCAGCTTCGACAAGCAGGACGTCACCAAGGGCAAGGGCGCCGTCATCGTCGAGAACAGCTTCTCCAAGTTCGACGTGTCGCCGCCGGGGAAGGTGAAGGTCGAGATCACGGTCAAGCCGGACGAGAAGTACAAGGCGGTCGCCGGCAAGATGGAGGTACGGATCTACGACAGCGTCGCCAGGCACGCCAGAACCGTGGTGAGCGGCGTGGCTTCCTTCCTGCTCGGGCCGGTCGTCGCGGGCCTGGGCATCCTGGTGTTCATCTCCGGCCTCATCTTCGACAAGAAAAAGTCGTAGCCGGCATGTTCGGTCTCTTTCGGAGCTATCGCCGCAAGCGGCTCGCCCGACGCGAGCTGCCCGAGGAGTGGCTCAGGATTCTCAACGTCTGCGTGCCGTTCTTTCCCCGCCTGCCCGATGACCTGAAGAAGGAATTCATCGAGAAGCTCAAGATATTCGTGTGGGAGAAGACGTTCTTCGGCGCGAAGGGAATGGAGATAACCGATGAGGTCAGGGTGGTCATCTCCGCCGTCGCGGTCCGACTGATACTCCACCTGGATATCGACTACTACAACGCTCTGCGCGAGATCATCGTCTATCCGTACATACTCAAGGACGACGACTCGGACGGCGCCCTGCTGGGCCAGGCCAACGATCGCGGAATAGTGGTGCTTTCCTGGCCAGCGGTCCAGCACGGCCTCCGCGACACGCGCGACGGCCTGGACGTCACCACGCACGAGTTCGCTCACGTGCTCGATATCGCCGACGGCAGCTTCGACGGCACCCCGCTTCTCAAGGCCAGCGAGGACTATCGTCCGTGGATAGAGATACTCGGCGGCCACTTCGAGAAGCTCAGAGATCGCGGCAAGCGGCAGAGGAAGGTAATCCGCAACTACGGGGCCACGAACCCGGCCGAATTCCTGGCCGTCGCCACCGAGGCGTTCTTCGAAAAGCCGACGCAAATGAAGAAACACACGCCCGACATGTACGAAGAGCTGCACCGCTTCTACGGCTTCGACCCCGCCTCGGACGGCAACGACGGCGTCCCGACCGGGAAGAAGATAGGAAGAAACGACCGCTGTCCCTGCGGCAGCAAGAGGAAGTATAAGCGCTGCTGCGGAAGAAGGTAGGGAACGTTAGTTGCGGTCGAAGGCGCCGTCGAAATCGGAATCGATCTTGAATCCGTACTTGCGCTCGTCCCCATTCGGCCAGGTCCACCCGTACGGATGGCTCCAGTAGCCGCCGAACAGCCAATCGGTGGCGATATCCGGCTCCCTCCAGATGCTGTCGTGAACGTGGCCGTCCAGATGAAGCACGTTGAATCGGAACTCGCCCTCGATGGTCTGCGCCGGCCCGAAGTGGCCGACGTTTCTGCGGTAGTCCATCAGCCCGTCGGGCGAATTGAGCTCCCCCATCACCGGGGTGCAGTCCGTCGCGATCCACGTCGAGGGAAGGTTCGACGCCTTCATGCTCCTGCTCTTCGTCGCCGGACGGAACGGCTCCTGGCACTTCCCGGGATGAGACGGCACCCCGCCCGGTCCCCCGAAGCCCTCCAGCACGTGATGGTTGCCCATCGTCTTGTTCTGATACCCGTGACACCCGATGGTACCCAGAAAAAACGTAAAGCCGAACACCCCCGAGTTTCTGGCAAGCTTGTCCCGGTTCTCCTCGCTTCCCGCGTACGTCAGTGGTGCGTCACTGCGGTAGCCCCAGTTCCTTACCCTGGTGATGGGACACCAGAAGACTTCGATCGGAAGATACTTGCCCGGAAGCCGGGGCCGCCCCACATGCCACGCGTCCGGAGTGTCGTCCCACTCGATCCCCGCACCAAGATGGTTCTTCCACGCGTCGTATGTCTGGCGCACGAAGTCCAGCCCCGCACCGCCGCACGGCCCGCCCCGGCCGTAGTACAGCCACTTCTTCATCGTCCCGATCCGCACCGCATCGGCGTACGGACTGTAGGTGGGCTTGCACCTGTTAATGAACTCGGGCAGTACCCCGCCGTACCGCCCCTGGTCGGCCGCATACACCAGAAAGCCGATCCCCATCTGCCGCATGCTGCTCTTGCAGGAGGTGAAATACGCGTACTCTCTCGCCCGGGAAAGGCCCGGGAGGATAAGCGCCGCCAGCAGCGCCACGATGGCGATGACGACCAGAAGCTCGACAAGGGTGAAACCGCTAGTCTTCATCGAAGCGGCCCTCGAAGTTGGGGGTCTTCTCGAACCCGTACTTCTTATCCGACTGCCAGCGCCAGCCGTACGGGTGGCTCCAGTAACCCCCGAACATCCAGTTGGTCACGACGTCGGGCTCCCGCCAGATATCGTCGTGCACGTGCCCGTCCACGTGAAGCGCGTTGAACCGGAAGAGGCCGTTCTGCGTTCTCGGGACGCCGAAGTGCGATATGTTGTTCCGGTACACCCCGCCGTAGCCGGTACCGGTGATGGGAGGCTGACACACCGCGATCCACGCCGAGGGAAGGTGCTCCGCCCTTATCGTCCTGCTCCTGGTCGCAGGCCGGAACGGCTCGGAGCACTGCCCGGGGTGACAGTCCCCGGGGCCGCCGAACCCCTCCAGTACGTGCTCGTTCAGCTGATCCGCTCCCTGGGGCAGCAGGCCGTTCTGGCGAGACCAGCACCCGATGCTTCCTATGAAGTAGAAGTAGCCGAAGAGTCCCTCCAGACGGCTCATCCAGTCCCTCTGCTGCTCCGTCCCCGCGTACCAACCGGGGTCGTCGTCGTCGAACTTCCAGTTCTTCTTTCCGACTATCGGGCACCAGAATACCTCTATCGGCAGATACTTCCCCGGCAGTCTCGGCCTGCCGACGTGCTGCCACTGAGGGGTGTCGTCCCACTTTAACCCGGCGCCGAGATGGTTCGCCCAGTCATCGTAGACCGTGCGGATCACGTTGAGGTTGGAGTCACCGCACGGCCCGCCCCTCCCCCAGTGCATCCATTTGACGTGGGTTCCGGTCCTCCGATCCGCCACGTACGTCAGATCCGCGTAGGTCGGAATGCATCGAAACATCCTCTCCGGCAGCGCCCCTTTGTGGTCGGCCGCGAAGACGAGAAAGCCGATGCCGGTCTGCTTCAGATTGTTCTTGCACGCGGTGAAGTAGGCATATTCCCGCGCCCGTGACAGGCCGGGAAGGATGAGCGCCGCCAGCAGCGCCACGATGGCGATGACGACCAGAAGCTCTACCAGCGTGAAACCGCGCTCGTTTCCGCACATCATGCTCTTACTATATATGCACGGCTCCGGAAGCGTCAAGGGTCGGAGAGAAAGACCCTAGTTCTCGTCGAAGCGCGCCGGAAAATCGGGAACCTTCTCGAACCCGTAGTCCGTATCGGTCTGCCACCTCCAGCCGTACGGGTGGGCCCAGTAGCCTCCGTAGTGCCAGGTGTTTACGATCTCCGTATCCTTCCAGATGTCGTCGTGGACGTGCCCGTCCACGTGAATGACGTTGAATCGGAACAATCCGCTCTGCGTCTGCGGCACGCCGAAATGGCCGACGTTTCTCTTGTACGCGTTCCCGTACGCACCGGCTATGGGCGTCGCGTCGACCGCAATCCACGCCGAGGGCAGGTTCGACGACCTCATGTTCCTGCTCTTCGTGGCCGGCCGGAACGGCTCGGTGCGCTTTCCCGCCGAGCCGGATGCCCCGCCGTGACCCTCGAGCACATGGGCGTTGGGCGCGGTTCCGTCGTTGGGAGTGAGCCCCTGCTGAAAACTCCAGCAGCCGTGGCTCCCTATGTGAAAGAAGTAGCCGAACAGCCCCATCTTCCGGCTGAGCCAATCCCTCTCCTGTTCCGTACCCGCGGGCCACCCGGGATCATCGTCGTCGTACACCCAGTTCTTCCGTCCGACCGTCGGGCACCAGAGCATCTCCACAGGCAGATACTTCCCGGGCAGTCCGGGCTTGCCGATATACTGATCTTCGGCGTTGCCGTCCCAGTTCCATCCCGCACCCAGGTGATTCACCCAGTCATCGTACACGTCGCGGACCACGTCCAGACCGGACGCCCCGCACGGCCCGCCCCGTCCCCAGTACATCCATTTCGTATGCGTGCCCGTTCGCCTGTCGGCGGCGTAGGTGAGATCGGGATACGTCACCTTGCACCGGAACGTCCGTTCCGGAAGCATTCCCTTGTTGTCCCCCGCGAAGATGAGAAACCCTATCCCCATCTGCCTCAGGGTGTTCTTGCAGGTGGTGAAATAGGCGTATTCGCGCGCGCGGGCGAGACCGGGAAGTATCATGCCCGCAAGCAGCGCTATGATGGCGACCACCACCAGAAGCTCGATCAGCGTGAATCCTTTCCGGGTATTCATCCTGTAACACTATACCCGGGTTCGACCGACAGTCAAGGGACCCGCCCGGACCGCAGCCCCCTCTATATGTCCCCACACCTTGACAAAGGGCCAAACCGCCGTAGAATACCTCGATGGAAATTTCAGCGCTTGCCGGTCACAGCTTCACCAAGCGGATGGGCCTCACCGACGAGGAGATCGCCGCCGTTGCGGAGATAAGCGACGTCGCTCCGTTCGAGGCGGACGTCCTCGTATTCGAGGAAGCCGCGACCGCAGACGCTCTCTATCTCACCACCACCGGCCGGGTGAAGATCACCAACCTCATCACCCAGAAGCTCCACAAGGTGCTCTACACCGTTCCCGCCGACAACGTGTTCGGCGAGATGGGCCTTCTGGACGAGGGGATGCGCTCGGCGTCGGCGGAAACGCTCGATGCCGGCGACATCATACGGATCCCGCGCGACAAATTCCTGCAGGTGCTCAACGGAAACACCCAGCTCGGCCTGAAGCTCATGCTCGGACTGTATGACGTCGTGGTGGAGCGGCTGCGGCTGATGGACGCGGCGTACGCCCAGAACATCCGCTGGGGCGTCGAGGTGAGCGGCGCCACCAAGCTGGACTTCAGCGAGCTCATCTCCGGCGACGTCGTTGTCGAGATCTCGATGACCTGCGGGGAGCGGCTGACGGGCAGGATCGTAAAGGTGAGCGAGACGGCGCACGACGTCGAGCTCACCGTCGCCTCCGAAGACCGGATACACCTCGTTCCCTACGGATCGGTCAGCTTCATCACGTTCGGTCACGCAAGAGACCTTCTGGAGTAACCGCATGGCCTGGATAGATCAGCTCTTCATGAAGATGGTCGAGATGGAGGCCTCCGACCTCCACCTGTCCTCGACGATTACTCCGATGTTCCGAATTCACGGCGACATGCAGCAGATAGAGGGCTACCAGCTCATCACGCCGGAGCAGATGAGGGAAATTCTCAGGGAGATCGCCCCCGAGACGAATATGAAGGAGTTCGACGACTGCGGCGACTCCGATTTCGCGTACGAGCTGCAGGGAGCCGGGCGCTTCCGCGCCAATTACTTCATGGACCGGCTCGGCCCGGGCGCGGTGTTCCGGCTGATCCCGACCGAGATCCTCACCGCCGAACAGCTCGATCTGCCCAAGGCGGTGATCGACCTCTGCTTCCTCAGCAAGGGGCTCGTCGTCGTCACCGGACCCACGGGCAGCGGCAAGTCGACCACGCTCGCGGCGATGGTGGACCACATCAACAAGACGCGTACCGATCACATCATCACGATCGAAGACCCGGTGGAATTCGTCCACCGGAACCACAAGTGCCTGATCAACCAACGAGAGGTGCACCGGCACACCGAAAGCTTCAAGAAGGCTCTCCGCGCCGCCCTGCGTGAGGACCCCGACATCGTGCTGGTCGGTGAGATGCGCGACCTGGAAACCATCGAGATCGCCATCGAGACGGCGGAGACCGGCCACCTGGTATTCGGTACGCTGCACACGACCACCGCCGCGTCCACCGTAGACCGCATCATCGACCAGTTCCCGGCGGACCGGCAGGCGCAGATCCGCGCGATGCTTTCCTCCTCGCTCAAGGGCGTGGTCGCGCAGACGCTGTGCAAGAAGAAACCCAAGGGCAGGATCGCCGCTCTGGAGATACTGATAGGCAACAGCGCCGTCGCCTCCAACATCCGCGAGGGAAAGACGCACCAGATTCCGTCCGTCATGCAGACCGGTATGAAGCTGGGGATGTGTCTGCTCAACGACTCTCTCATGAAGCACGTCAATGCAGGCGTCGTCGAGCCGCTGCAGGCCTATATCAAGGCGGTCAACAAGCAGGACATGGCGGCGAAGCTCTCCGCGGCCGGACATCACGTCGACGTGGGAGAAGAACTGGATACCGCTCCCGCCGCCAAGCCCAAGATGGGCGGCGGAGCGCCGCAGCCCCAGCCCCTGCCGAAGCCGAAGCCCGCTCCCGCGCCGGGCGGTGCCGGCGGGGACCCGTTCGAGCAGTTCAGGAAGCAGAAGAGCGGCTAGCCGGTCTCAATTCTCGTCGAACGCCCCGTCCATGTAGGACTCAGTCTCGAGCCCGTCGTTACCGAGCGTTCCTCCCACCCATTCCCACCCGTACGGACGACTGTGGCAGCCGTTGCCGTTGTCGTTGATGGCCCAGTTGGAACTGATCCTCTCCTCGTGCCAGATGTCGTCGTGAACGTGCCCGTCCATGTGCACGACGTTGAAACGGTAGGATCCGACCACCGTCTGGCGCATGCCGAAATGCGATACGTACGACCGAGTCACGCCGCTGTACGAGAGTATCGGCGTTTGACAGGCCGCGAGCCACACCGAGCCGATGTTGCTCGTGCGTGGCTGCCTGCTCCTCGTGTGCCACCGGACCGGCTCTTCGCAGTTCCATACCCCGTCGGAATACGTGCCTCCGTATTTCCTGAAGACGTGTGTGGCGTTACCTTTTGACTGATACTGCCAGCACCCCATGCTGTGGACGAAGAACTCGAATCCGAACAGGCCCGGGCTCCGGGTCAGTACGTCCCGGCAGCACTCGTTCCCCGCCATGGCGACGTGCGAGCCGCAGGTGGTCGTGCCGGTTGACCCCCATGGACCCCAGTTCCTCACCTTCATTATGGGATCCCAGAATGCCTCCACCGGCAGGTATTTCCCCGGCAGGCCCTTTCGCCCGCACGTCGTGCAGCCGCGCCCGTCCCAGTTGCCCCGGTCGTATATGTTCTCCACGAGCCACTCCCCGGCCCAGCCGTGCCCCACCACCCATCCGTCTCCGTAGTTCCCCACCCTCTTGTTGCTCGGATTGCCCCCTCCCAGATTGCCACACTGGGCCATCGCCTCGGGCATATTGCCGCGGTTATCCGAGGCATAGATGGTGAACCCGATGCCCACCTGCCGGAGAGAGTTCTTGCAGGAAGTGAAGTAGGCGTACTCGCGAGCGCGGGAAAGTCCCGGAAGAAGGAGGGACGCGAGGAGCGCGATGATGCTGACCACGACGAGAAGCTCGATGAGCGTGAATCCCTTCCGCATCGTTTCCTCCTCACTGAATCAGTATACCCTTCAATCGCCGACAGTCAAGGCATACCTCGACGCGTTCGGACCGTCTCGACCCGGGTCAGTCCCCGTACCGCTCCCTCAGCGGCGGGGAGAGCCGCGCCATCAGGAGCATCCTTTCGAAGATGTCCACCCACTCGGCCAGCTCGGCCTCCAGCTCCTCGGTCGGCGGCGCCACCAGGCCGGTGCTGCACGCCGGCCCCAGCTCCCGCTCCGCCTTGACACGGTACACGGTGAGCAGCCGGTCACCGAAGCGCCCGATCTCGTGGAAGTCCTCGGTGAGGAACACGACGACCGGCACGCGAAGCGCCCCCAGTATGCGAAGCTCGTCCTGAAGCTCCTCTGATGAATCGCGCTCGACGAACCGGAGATCGACCCGGTCCCCGGCCGCGTCGGCCAGCTCCCGGAACATGGGCCCCTGCCGGACGCAATCGCCGCACCACGCCCCCGAATACACCAGCACGTTGAGTTTCCGGTTGCAGTCGAAAAGACGCTCCGCCTGCTGCTCGGTCAGGCCGGAAATCCTCTCCTCCATCCCCCTCCACTTCCCGGCCTTGTCGGGCGGGGACGCGTCCAGGTAGTCCTCATAGGAACGCGCGACCTCGAAATGCTCCCTCCAGAAATCGCTTCGCTTGTCGTAGTACTTCGGCTTCTTGCTCATGCGCAGCTTTCCTGTTCTTCAGCGTGGCCGCCGGCTCGAGTATTCGTCGGCGCCTATATCGGGCTGCTCGTCGCGTTCTTCCCCGTCGATATCCGTCAGCTTCGCCTGGGACGCGATGTAATCCGCAAACGCCTTCCGTTTCCACTCGTGCTCGCAGTTCGGGTCCTTGCACCCGGGCCCGGCGCATACGTGCGTTTCCTTCGCCGGCTCCTTCCCCGTCGTCTGTCCCGGAATCGCTGCCGGTGTCTTTCCCGACGCCGCATGTTCGGCGTGTTCGTGCGGCTCCTCGGGCTTCTTCATCGAGTCGAGCGTGATCCCTTTGTCTATCGCGTCCTTCGCGTTCGCCGACAGGTGCAGATCGCCTTTCGAGTAGCTCGCGAACAGCTTCGGGTCCGCGTTCTCGATATTCGCCTTCAGCTCCGCCTTCGCCCCGTCTCTTTCCATAATCGTATGGCTGACGATGTTGTTGAACACCTTCACCCTGGTGTTCGGCCAGCGGTACTCGATACTGGAAAACGACTTGTCGTGGCTGACGACGGTGTTGTGGTACACGTCCACATCGATCACGTTCATCAGCTCGATGCCGGACTCCAGGCGAATCCCCTTCCGGTTGAAAATGAAGTTGTTGCGGATGGTGCCCTCCAGGTGATCGACGTACGGCTCCTCCCCCTTCTTGTCCGTGTACGTCCTGTTGCGTCCCCAGCCCTTCACCTTCATGCCGAACCCGATCGCCCGGTAGCAGTCGATGAACGTGTTTCCCTCCACCACCGTCCCGCGGCACCGGCTCCACATGTGGACCGCGTGCTCCATCATCTTCGCCTCCCGCTGGATGTTCCTGAAGGTGTTTCGGCGGATCCACCAGCGGCGTCCCCCATGCACGTCGATGCCCCCGGTGTAGAACGACTTGCCCTGGTCCTGCATGATGGAATTGTCCTTGAACTCGATCAGGCAATCCTCCACTGTTCCCCGGTCCGCCCAGGCCTGCTGCCCTTTGCCGTATCCGTTCACCTTTATCAGTTGTTGTCCGCAGTCGTATACATGGACGTTGTGGATCAGTACGTTGCCGATGTTTACGGAACCGATGGGAAACACGTGAATGGCGTGGTTCGCCGCGTACCGCACCGTCAGGTCCGCCACGACGACGTTCGGCGCCCTCACCGCGACGATCTCTCCCACGCAGTTCTCCCGCTTCAGCGGTTTCGCGGGCGCGCCCGGCTTGAGCCCGTCCAGGATTACCTTCCCCCTCACCCCCGACTCGGAGCGTATCCACACGTCGAACTCTTTGAAGACGAGGGTGCTGGTGATCCGGTAGGTGCCGTTCTTGAGGAGCAGCGTGGTGCCGGGCCGGGCCGAACCGACCTTGTCCGCCAGGTCGTCCTCCGGCGATACGTTCACGATGATCTTGTGCGGGTCCTCAAGGGCCCGCACTTCCTCGGCCGCAACGGCGACCGTCCCGCACAGGACCAGCAATGCGCTCAGTACGTATCTCATGCCCATATTCTACGGGGACGTCCACAAATAAACAACTTGCCTACCCTGTACTACGTCCCGTCAAAGCGATGTTACGGCTTCCCGATGGAAGATGGTCTCTGTCCTCACTTTCTGATATATTCCCGGCATCATGAGCGAAGTCGAAGCCAAGAGAAGCTGGGTAGTCGACAAGCTCGACAAGGCGTTCCTCACACCTATGCGGGCGATGCGCCTCCGCTACGTCCCTCTCCTCATGGTCTACCTCGCCTACGGTGCCTCCAGCATCAGCGGCACTTCGATGCAGTTCTGGGTGAAGGAGAACCTCACCCTCACCGCCGTCCAGCTCGCCTCCATCGGCATATGGGTCACGATGCCGTGGACGATAAAGATGATCTTCGGCCAGATGATCGACTCCCTGCCCATCTTCGGAAGCCGCCGCAAGGCGTACATATTCCTGGGCGCCGGCGTGACGGCCCTCGGCGCCGTGACGCTTGCCGGCATGGCGGGAGGGCACTGGTGGGTCACCTGGATCGGCAGCGAGATGGCCACTTATATGGTAGCGATGGTGTTCACCACCACCGGCTTCGTCATTCAGGATGTCACCGCGGACGCGATGACCACCGAGGTGGTCCCCCGGGAGGGCCGCCCGGAGAAGAATATAAAGTCCGACCTCGCTATGGTGCAGGTGCTGGGCCGTCTCGCGCTCAGCTTCGGCATGGTCGCCGTAGCCAAGCTGAGCGGCTACATCGCAGGCCTCGTCAAGACGTCGTCCTACGTGACGTACGAAAGGATCTTCTGGGGCTTGCTCATCATCCCCGTCATTTCCTGCCTGGGAGCGATCTTCGTCCGGCTCGAGAAGGGAAAGGAAGAAGATCCGTCCGAAGCGAAGGGCGGGCTCAATCCGCGCATACTCGGCGGCGGAATCTTCCTCGGCGGCCTATCCGTCTCCATCGGGTTCCTGAAGATCAAAGGAGTGGAGAGCCTGAAGATGCTCCTCCCCTACACCGACGAGATCGTGTTCGTCGTCACGCTCGCGGTACTGCTGTGGATGATACACTCCATCATCAGGCACATGGAGCCGGAGCGGTACAAGGTACTTCTATTCACAATGATCGCCATCTTCCTGTACCGGTGCTCGCCTCAGGTGGGAGCGGGACTCACCTGGTGGGTAATCGACGTCCTCGGCTTCGATGAGAACTTCTTCGGCACGCTGGCCCAGATTGCCACCACCGTTCCGCTCATCGTGCTCTGGCTCTTCGCCGAATTCATCGCGAAGCGTCCGATCCGCTCCGTCCTGATATTTCTCATCATCCTGGGGGCGGTCATGACACTGCCGGAGGTCCTGCTCTACTACGGAGGGCCGTCCGTGCAGGAACACGCCAAATACGTGGTGATCTTCGATACCGCGCTCGAGAGCCCACTGGTCCAGATATCCATGGTCCCGATGCTCGCTCTCATCGCGTTCTACGCGCCGGCCCGGGCACGCGGCACGTGGTTCGCCGTCGGCGCGTCGTTCATGAACCTGGGACTGATGGGCGCGAATCTGCTGACCAAGTATCTCAACATAGCATTCAAGGTCAGGCGGGCCCTTCCGGACGGGGCGGGCGGAATGGTGCCGGCCAACTACTCCAAGCTCGGGCTCCTCATTATCGCCAAGATCGTCGTCTCGTTCGTCGTTCCCGCCGTCGCCATCCTCGTATTCCTCCGCAAGCCCAAGAAGGAGGGACCGCTGCCGATCAGTGGTTCTCCGGAAGAGCCGGGACCGGACCTGACCGAGTCCGCGGACGGGCCGGACACCACCCCCTGGGACTAGAAAGGCGGCAACCGCGCCTACTTCTTCTTCAGCTCCACCGTCGAGGGAAATCCGCCGTCCAGCTTGATGGTAATGATGGTCCCATCGCCGTCCGCCTTCGCCCCCGGCCCGAACGCCTTCACCGGGATGCGAAGCGTCACGTCCTTGCCCCTCTGGGTCGGATCCTGAACGGTAACGAATACCTTGCCGCCTTCAGTTGATACCGCGGCCGCGAGCGGCCGCCCCGCCCGGAACCCCTCGATCTCGTCCTTTCCGAAGAAGAAGCATATCGCCGCGCCGCTCTTCTCGTCCCCTATCAGATGGGCCGCCTTCGAAATGAAGATCTTCACCTCCGGCTTTCCCGCGCGCGTCCGCATCTCGTTCGACGTCACCCCCGGGAAGATGACCGCCGCGTACTTCCCTTCCGTCGGCGCGGCGCCGTGATCGACGGAGATGGTGTAGAACCTGCTGGTATACGTCTTGGACGAATTGTACCGGCCGTTTATGTACTTGTAGCCGCGCGTGGTGGTCGCCACGGTCAGATTGACGTCGCACGGCTCCGGAACCCAGTACCCGTAGTTCCGGACGTGGATCCACTTCACATCGGTGAGCTTCTTCTCCCCGTCCGCGAGCGTCACCGTCTTCCCGTTCACCAGTATCGTCTTGTCCGAGTCGCGAAGCGCGCACTGGTGGATGAACGTATTCACCGTGTTGCCCTCGTCGAGCTTCGCGTTTTCCAGCCGGACGCCGGTCCCGACAAGCGCGACCGCGTCGTCGAGCACGGTGTACGACTTCATCGCGCGAAGCGCCGACTTCCCCGCCTTCACCGTGAAGTCGAAGCCGGCCGCGCCGTACCGGTCCCGGTGGCTCAGCCCGCCCACGATCGTGGAATGCCCCGGCCTTTCCGGGGCCACTTCGAATCCGTACGCCACAGTAGTCCCGGATAGCCCGTACCAGTTCATCGTGGGAATCACCTCGTTGTCCCATTCGCTCCCGTCCGTCATCAGGACAAGCGTCCCGTCCCCGGTGCGCCTCGCCCTGGTGTTCTCTCCCCGTATCGAAAACGACGCCTTCGTACGCGTCGAGCTCATTCGCACCGCGGCGTAGAACCCGTCCTTCCGGCAGGCGAGATAATCGGATACCGGATAGTATCGCGCGCTCGTGGGCATCGCGCCGGCTTTCCCCATCGTCTTTTCGAACCGTGGCGCGAGCGCCGCCAGAGCGGGTGTCACGAAGCCTTTGTCCGGATTTGCCAGGTACCACTCCGAGATAAACGACATCGCCAGATCCCGACAGGTGCAGTCCTCACATAGGTAAAGAAACACCGCCGCCTCCACGGCCCTCGGGCGTTTCACCGAGTTGTCCCGCGAGATATCGCGCCCGACGGAGAACGCGCTCACCCGGCCGCGGTAGCTGTTCCAGACGATGAAGTTCTTGAACCAGTCCTCGTGCGTCTTCATCGCCTCCTTCGTCAGCGCGAAGGACGTCCCCCCGGTCAGGTAGATGAACTGGGACACATACTCCAGCTGGATCCTGCCGTACCCCATGTTCAGCCCGTGACCATGGAAGTGATACGACCAGTCCCTCTGGATACCCATATTCCCGCTCCTCCGGGACATCCTGGAGTAGCTCCCCGCCGCATTCGCTGCGTACTCGCTTCTGCCCGTCAGCATCGCCGCCCGCAACTGGTTCTGCGCCACGTAGAGCACGTTCGCCCCACCGCTCATAAAGTTGTCGGCATACTTCTTCTTCACCAGTGCCGTAAGAGCCGCTTCCATCTTCCCGTACAGCTCCCCCGGCAGCTTGCCTTCCGTCAGAAGCAACGCGTCCGCGAGGTGCCGGGGGATCCCCACGTCCCATGCCCACCAGTTGCCCCTTCGCTTCCCGCCGCCCCTCACGTGCGGCTCGCAGAACTCCATGGCCGCAACGATATGCTCCAGCAGCTTCCCGTTTCCCTTCAGCTTCGATCCCGGCATCCCGTACGCCGCGGCCATCCTGCGCAGCTGGCCCATGTGCTTGTTGCTGAATGAATCCCCGTCCACGCCCCCCTTGCCGACCTTCAGTTCCTTCCACGAGCCGTACGACGGACTTTTCCGATCCATTATCTGGCTCTTCATCGCCTTCTCGCCGCCGGACGCCGCGCTGGAGAGGACCTTGCGCACCTCCGGCCGGCTCGTGTCCAGCCCGCTCGGCGCGATGAGCTGCATATACCGCTTCTTCACCGTCGCCAGGTCCGCCTTCACGTCGCCGTATGCCGCCGCCGCCAGAAGTACCAAGAGGGAACAGATAACTCTTTTCATCGACGGACATCCCTCTTCTGCCGGCACTCCGCCAGCCGCTCGCCGTTGCAGAAGATCCGCGCCAGCACCAGCCCGGCAATGAAGCCTCCGGCGTGAGCCCATACCGCCACGCCGGTCTGCCCGCCGTACATCCCGGCCAGCACCTGCAGCGCGAACCAGTACCCCAGCATCACGAACGCCGGCACCCCTATCGTGGTGATGAAGAACCCAAGAAACACCAGCAGCCGGACGCGCACCATCGGATACAGCAGTGCGTACGCCCCCATCACCCCGCCTATCGCCCCGGACGCCCCGACCATCGGCCTCAAGCTGACCGGGTCCGCGAAAAGCTGGGCTGACGCCGCCGCCGCCCCGCATATCAGGTAAAACGCCGCGAACCGGAACGATCCCATCGCGTCCTCGACGTTGTCGCCGAACACCCCGAGGAACCACATGTTGCCGATGATGTGAATCCAGCTGCCGTGCAGGAACATCGAGGTGATGATCGTGTGATACTCGAACCCCGGCTCCGACACGTACTTCACCCCGCGCGCGACCATTACCTCCGTCCCCGGTTCCACCCGCCCGAGAAACTCTCCCGGTATCAGCCCGAACTCGAACACCGACTGCAGCAGGCCGGGCTGCGTCCCCAGCTTCTGCACGAACACCCATACCAGCGCGTTCGCCACGATGATGACCACCGTCATCAGCGACGCGTGTACCGTCGGGTTCTCGTCACGTATCGGAAGCACTATTCACCCTTTTCCCACTTGCTCAGCGCGTTCACGGCGAATATGTACGTCGCCGCCGAGTATATGCACGCCTCGTTGTACCGGTACCTCCCCGGCTCGTCCAGGTATATGAGTATTCCCGCGTCCGGAAGCGCCCCTATGCCCGGTATCACCGCGCCGGGCACAGAGAGCGGGGCGTCCTTCCGGCTGTGAAGCTGTCCGCTGTACAGATGTTTCGCGCTCGGGCATCCGACGTCGCACGCGTACGCGTAGTCGTTGATCGGGTGCAGACCGAACAGCCAGTACGCCGTCGGCAGAACGTCCTTCATCTTGATCCTGTCCGGCACCACCTTCGACAGGTAATACGTGTCGAATATCCGCCCGAGCACTGTGCCCACGTTCCCCCAGTCGCTGAAGCTCCAGACGTGAAACGGCCACGGTCTCGGCTTCATACGCATCTGCAGATTGTCCGTTGCGGCCCGCTCGCAGGCCGCAACCAGCGTCTTCTTGAGACCGCCGTCCTCCAGCACAGGGATGAGCCGCGCAAAGAACGGCCCGCCGAACCATATGCCGTACTGCCCGGTGCGGCTGGGCTCCGGCCAGTTCATCTTCATCTTCGCGATCACCGGCTCCATCTCCTCGACCACCGTAAGATACGTTTTGTCCTTTGTGGTGAGATACAGCTCTATCGCCGCGGCGACCGTCATCCCCTCCGTCCCCTTCGGCTTCCCGTTGTACGGGGCATAGACCGTGGTGCGATACACCTGCTTGTTCTTCCGGAAGTATTCGAATCCCTTTCTCGACGCCTCCAGGCACTTCGCGGCCAGCTTCGGCCTGTGCTTCCTCAGCACCCGCCCCGCGGCGGCGAAGGATATCACCGCCTTCAGCTGATGGTCCGAGTGGTAGTCCACGTACACATGCCTCTCGTCTCCGGTTCCGGGCTTGCCGTCGCTGGATTTCTCCGGCACCACCCTGGCCCCGTACCGCTCCGGAGCCGCGCACACCCCGACGTACACTCGCCCGTCCTTCTGCTGCATGCTCAGCAGCCAGTGCGCGCCCCACTCCACCTGCTGGAGTATGTCCGGCATCTTGTCCGGTTTGCCGACCCGGAAGGTCTGCGCCTCGGTGTCGAGTGTCGCGTTGTCGATTTCGATGCCGAACTCTTCGTATGCGAGCGCGAGCTGCCACACCGTGAAGCCCTGCGCGCTCACGTTCAGGTCGTAATCTCCCGCGTCGTACCACCCGCCCTTCGCACACAGGATTCGCTCGCCCGCCTTGTAAGGGATGCCCTCGCATTCGTACGACCGGAACCCGTCGATCTCCGGGTAATTCGCCGGCACCCGTATCCCGTCGTCCATGTGCGACGCCGGGTGTGCAGGCGCCGCCCCCTTCAGATCGACGTCCCCGTGGCACATCTGCCACGGAATCCAGACGCCGAGCGTCGGCTCCCACAGCTTCTTGTGGAACACCCCGCCGATCCGGAACTGTGGACTCGCGCCCCCGCTCCACCTGGCCATGTACACGCCTTCGTCCTTCACCTCGGAGAAGTCGAAGGACGCGGCGCTGGTCCCCATGAAGTCCACCGTCTCTCCGAACTTCCCCTTCTTCACCACCTTCCCGAACGCCGTCTCGATCCGGACCCAATCATCCGGCCGCTTCGTTCCCTGCGGCCACTCCATCACCACGCACTTCTCCCCCTTGATGGGATACCCTATCTGCGAGAGGCGAAGCGCCGGCCCGCCGCCGCCGGCGTTCTCCGGGAGCGTGATATAGGCCGTGAACTTCACCCTGTTCTCGTCGGCGAATCCAAAGACGATCTGATAGTGCGTACCGCCCCACTTCCTCGCATCCTGGATTCCCATGTTGCCTTCGGACTCGATTGTGATGCTGTTCGCGGGGTCCTTCGCGTGAATCTCGAGCTTCTTCACGTTCCAGTCGAGGGATCCATCCTCCGGGCATTTCTCCGGGTATGAGCGTTTCTCGCCGTTGACGGTGAAGTCGCCCCTGCCGATGCGCGCCCTGGGAAGCTGTATCTGAACGTTGCACCACCCGGCCTTCTTCGGCCACGCTCCGCTCCGTTCGATCTCGATCTTCAGCCGCGTGCCGTCCGTCGTCACCTTGTGCCGGTACGTCACGTCCACGCCGGGGAACTTCCCCTCGAACGAGATCTCCCCCTTCTTCCGAACGAGCTTGACGTCCCGCAGCTTTTCGTACGACGTGAACCCGTTCAGCCCGCAGCCGAACCCCATCCTCTCGAACACCGGCTTGCCGCGGCAGAGCAGATACAGCCCGCCTTTCCGGTCCGAAAACAGGAGATACGGCCCCTTCCGCACCCGCCCTTTGTCGTCCCAGGTGAACTCGTCCACCGCCGCGCCCGCCACGGCGGCGCACATCAGGATTGAAATGAGGAGTATTCGCGGTCTCATTGCCCCTATCATATCAGGATCCCGTAGCCGGCCAGACGATCTCTTTCCCGACCTCCGGCACCACGCACGCGCTGTCGGGAAAGGCCTTCCGCACCCGCTCGCAGAATCTCTTCGGGCTGCGCCACAGACAGTGCATGGGAACGATGACGCGCGGAGGAACCGAAAACTTCTTCAGCTCCCTGATCGCCCTTCCCGGCGAGGTGGCGAAGAAGCCCGGGATGGGAACCGCGAACATGTCGAGCCTCTCGCCGTAGAACGCGCCGTATTCCGTGGCGTCACCCGGATGGCCGAACGAGTATCCGTCCGCCCGCACGATGATCCCGGTGTTCTCCACCCACCTCACGAACCCGTGGCGGCACTTCACGAACTTCATGTCCCACGGTCCGCCCGACGTGTCGGACCCGGGCCTGACGGGGATGATCCGTCCCTCCCACTCGTGAAACATGGCCGCCGTCTTGCCGCCGCACAGGAGCGCGGACTTCGGGTTGCCGTCGAGGAACGCCTCGATACCGGACACGTGGTCGATATGGTGGTGCGTCACGTACACCATGTCCCCGGTCACCTCGCCCGCCTTCCGGTTCCCGGGGTCGATGAGAATCCCGGACTTCGCGCTCTCCAGCAGGAAACCCGCGTGCCCCAGAAACGTCACCCTCATTATTTCGGTCTCAGCCTGAAGAGCTGGCTCCGCCCGCTGTCCGTCTCGCCCACGAATATCGTCCCGTCGTCCATCACCGCCATGCCGTGGAAGTAGCACATCGCGTGCTGGGTCTCGACCGGCCCGTAGTCCCGCATCGAGCCCGAATCGTCCGGATGGAAGCTGAATACGTGCATTACCGGATACCCGGCCGCGCCCCAGATCAACCCGTCCTTGTCCTCCGCCATGGCGCCCACCCGGGGGAACAGCACCGGCTTCCCCACGTGGTGCACCCGTTCGCCGCCGTCCAGCACCTCGAATATCACCCCGCCCACCGCGGTGGACCCGAACACCCGCCCGGACCGGGTTCGGCACCACGCGTCCACCCCGGTGTTCCCGGCGATGCCGTACTCCCTTCCGAGCACGATCCTCGTCGTGGTCCTGGTGAATTTCCCGGCCTTCAGGTCGCACCTCGCCAGATACGTGCCGCTGTTGATATCGTGTCCCGATATGCGCTCCACGCCCCTCAGCCCGCTCGTCCACCAGGCGCAGTAACCGATGTCGTCCGCGCCCACGACCACGCAGTGGCAGCACCAGTTACTGATACACCCGTAGTCGCGCGCTTCCTTCTTATGGATATCGTAGCTCCAGAAGTGATTGTCGGGAATCGTATACCCGCACACGTATCGGTCGTCCGGTGAAAGCGCCATGGCGTGTATCGAGTTGTGAGGAACGGGAACCGCATGCCGCTCGAACTTCCCGGTGTCCGGATCGAACGAGTACACGGCCCCGCCTTCGTATTCGCTCAGGTCGAACTCCGGTATCGGCGTCGGGGGAGACATACCGCTGCCCTCCCCGAGCCATATGGTGCCGTCCCCGGCGCACGCCAGCGCGTTGTGGATCTTGTGCGGAAGCACGTCGTCGCCGAGCGGCTCGAATACCGGCCCCAGGTCCTTCACCTCCAGCGTATCCGGCTCCACCTCCACCAGAACGTTGCGGTGTGAGGTGAGCCCCACGTACAGTTTTCCGTTCCTGCCGCGGCATATGGATGTGATGGCCGTAGCTCCCCCGGCCTCGATCTTCAGGATGTCGACTTCGAACGATTCCATTGTGCGTCCCCTTTCTGGAAGAGTGGTGGATATGTACTGGATTCTACCCCCCCATTCCGGAGACACAATACCCAATGTCACAAAATCGGAACAAATCCCCGCCAGCCCCCCTTTACCCTTGAAACAACGGCCCAAATCCGCGAAACTCCGCCCCATGATCACGGTACAGGACCTCGACAAGAAATACGGCGAGCAGGTCATATTCGACAAGGTCTCCTTCACCATCGCCCCGGGCGAGCGGGTCGGGCTGGTCGGCCGGAACGGCCACGGCAAGACCACCCTGCTTCGCCTCCTCAGCGGCCGGGAGAGCTGTGACGGCGGCACCATATCCCTCCCCCGGGAATACCGGGTGGGATATCAGACGCAGCACATAGACTTCACGAAACCGACCGTCCTCGAGGAAGGCTGCCAGGGGCTCCCCGAGGGACGCCGGGAAGAGGACTGGAGGATCAAGAAGATACTCGCCGGCCTCGGGATCGGCGAAGAGGACCTTGCGCGCAGCCCTAACGAGCTGTCGGGCGGCTACCAGATGCGGCTCAGTCTTGCGAAGGTGCTGGTGTCCGAACCGAACCTTCTGCTCCTGGACGAGCCGACCAACTTCCTGGACATCGTGTCCATCCGCTGGCTCGAGCGCTTCCTGAAGGGATGGCCCGGCGAGCTGGTCGTCATCACGCACGACCGCAGCTTCATGGACGCGGTGGCCACGCATATCATGGGCATCCACCGCGCGAGGATAAGAAAAATGCGCGGTACGACGAACAAGTTCTACGGCCAGCTCGAACAGGAGGAAGAGGTCTACGAGAGACAGCGGCTCAACCGGGAAAAGAAGCAGAAGCAGACGGAGGAGTTCATCAACCGGTTCCGGGCGCAGGCGCGCCACGCCGGCCTGGTGCAGTCGCGCATCAAGGCGCTCGAGAAACAGCAGCCGATGGAGCAGCTCGTCGAGGTCCGGGCGCTCAAGTTCTCGTTCAATCCGGCGCCCTGTCCGGCGAGGAGCATCCTGGAATCACGGAACATCACCTTCTCGTACACCGGCCTGGACCCGTTTCTGGTGAGCGAGTTCCGCCTCGAGATCGAGAAGGGCGACCGGATCGGCGTGATCGGAAAGAACGGGAAGGGCAAGACGACGCTCCTCAAGCTGCTGGCCGGCGTGCTCGACCCGCTGGAGGGCGACGTCAAGTACCATCCGAACTCGCAGATCGCCTACTTCGAGCAGTCCAACACCGCACAGCTGAATCCGGACAACGTGGTGCTCGAAGAGGTCCTCTCGGGAAACCGGGACGCCGGGGCCCAGCGCGCCCGGAACGTCTGCGGCGCGATGATGTTCTCCGGCAACCAGGCGCAGAAGAAGGTGAGCGTGCTGTCAGGCGGCGAGAAATGCCGGGTGCTTCTCGGCAAGCTCCTCCTGACGCCCGCGAACCTGCTGCTCTTCGACGAACCGACGCATCACCTGGACACGGAGTCGTGCGAGGCACTGATGGAGGCGTTCGACGAGTTTCCGGGCGGCGTCGTGGTGGTCACCCACAGCGAAAGAATCCTGCGGCGGCTCGCGAAGAAGCTCGTCGTATTCCAGGGCGAAAAGCCGTTCCTGTTCCCGGCCGGCTACGACGCGTTCCTGGAACGGGTCGGCTGGGACGAGGAGGACGACCCATCCAGGCCGCCGGGCGCCCCGCTCACCAAGAAGGAACGGCGGCGGGCGCGCGCCGAATTCGTCAGGGAGCGCGCTGCCGTCCTCCGCCCGCTCGAGACGAAGATCAGGAAGCTCGAGAAGGCGATCGAGCTGTGGGAGATACAGCTGCACAACGAGAACCAGGCGCTCATTGTCGCGTCCCAGGCGAAGGACGTGCCGACCATCACCGCCCTGTCCAAATCCACCCACGCGGTGCGCGAGAAGATCGACGCGGGCTACCGGGAGCTCGAGGAGCTGACCGAGGAATACGAAGACAAGCAGGCGGAATTCGACTCGCGAGAGGTCCTGTAGAGACCAGTCGTTACGTCGCCCTCTCGCCCAGACCTGCCTGCGCCTTCTCCCTGGCCGCCGCCGCGAACGCCTCCTTCTTCCTTCGAATGCTCCGGGAGATCAGAACGGCGATGATCCCGGGAATCAGACACGCCCCGATCACCCCTCCGGACAGCTCGGCCGTATCGTCCTCGCGAATCGCTCCATCACTCGCCATCCTGAAGACCGCTATCATGGAGAGGACGAGGACCATGACGATCATCACCGCCGAAATCGTCCCCGCATTGAACACAGGCCTCTTACACACCGAGTTCACCGCGAGACCGATGGCACAGAGAAGACCGATCCAGATGAGCAAACCGATGCCCAGCATGCCGAACTGGGACATCAGCTCTTCTTTCATCTTCTCCGCGCCGGACTCCAGGGTCCGCAGGCTCTTCGCAAACGCGGCGAACTGCTCCGGCTCGCCTTCCTCCGCAGAATGCCGCATGACGTTGTAGGAGTAGCGGTCCGCAAACGCGTAGCCAACCGTGTACACCGTGGCCCCGTTCGGCATCGCGATCTGCCACGTCAGCCGGTGCGACCCCTCGCGGGGAATAGCGGATGGTTCCGCGCTCCTGCCGGTCAGCTTGCCGCCGTACTTGCCGGCGCCCTTCTCCACCCCGTCCAGAATCTCCCCGGCGTCCACCTTTCCGAAATTGCCTTTCATCACGTGCAGCAGGTACTGCTCCGACCCGTCCGGAGACTGGCAGAAGAAATTCACACTTTCGACGTCCCCGCCCGCTATATCAAGGGTATACCATGTCCATTCCGGCGACGGGGCCTCGATGGTGAAATTGAGCTCCTTGCTCGTCAGCACCGCACCCTTGACCATGGACGGATTCACCGGTCTGGACCCAGGCACGCCCGCCCACGCCGAAAACGCCCCGCCGATGAACAGCGCGGCGGCCGACGCCAGCACTACCACCCTGCAGATATTCCTGTTCATCGTTCCTGCCTCAACGAAGCCCTCTTCCCCAACACCTTCGCCGCATATTGATGGCGCCGAGAATAAGCGAAGGTGCCTTTCGCTCCCCGTCTCTCAGTCCAGCTGGCTCCCGTCCGGCTTCCGGAACCGGGCGCACGCGCCCCAGCCGCCGCCGCCCTGATTGACCTTCAGAAGAAGGAGGTTCTTTCCGGCCTTGAGCTTCGTCTTCACCTTGTCCTCGCCGGGGACGACTCCCCTGCCCTTGTTGAGGGCGTGTATCTGCTCGCCGTTGAGCCACACCTTCACTCCGTCGTCGCTTCCCAGCTCCAGGAGCACCTCCCGCTCCTCCGGCGATTCCACCGTGGTCCTCAGGTATGCCACGCGGTTCTCGCCGCCCACCACCTTCGTCAGGTCCACCAGCCACCCGTCGGTGATCGGCTCGGCCTTCTTCCACTTCACGTCCTTCGCGTCCGGCTTCTCCGGATCGAACACCACGTCGAAAAGCGCCGTCCCGTCCTTGCCTTCCTCGGTGTACGGGCCGGAGACCTCCCAGTCGACGATGTAATCCTCGTACTTCTCGATCGCCGCCAGCGTCTTCTGCGCGGAGGATTTCACCCCTTTGTCCTTGGCGGACCCGATCAGCTTCCGCAGCGCCTCCTTCGCCTCCTTCTTGTCCTTGGCGGGAACGCCGGCGGCGATCCCGACCAGCGTCGAGCCGGCCTGGACGCTCGTCGCTTCGTCCTCGCAGCAGGCCTCCGCCAGCTTCATCGCCTCGAGGGTCTTGATCTTGGACAGGACTACGAGCAGGAGATTCTTCTCGTCCGGACGGCGCGCCGCATCCAGCCCCGCCTTCACCATCTTCAGCGACTCTTCCGGCTTCCGTTCGCTCGGCAGGTCGAGCAGGCGCACGTAGCCCTGGTGGGCCCGGAGCTTCTGCTCCTCCTTCGCCGCGGTCGTCGCGATCTCGAGAAGCGGATCCAGCGCGTCGATGGCGACCCAGTCCGCCAGCACCTCGACAGCCGTATCCTGCACCTCCTCCTTGTCGCTCTTCGCCGATGCCTTCACCGTCTCCAGAGCCTTGGCCCCACCCGTTCGTCCGAGCAGGCGCAGCAGCGCGCAGTGGCCGGCCGCGGTCGAACCGTCGATCCCCGCCGCCAGCGGTCCCACGCACGATTCCTTGTTCTCCACGCGGTCGCAGACGGATCGCACGCTCCGCTCGGCCACCTTCACCTCTCCCTCCGTTTTGGCCGCGCCGAGCAGCCCCACCAGACCGGGCAGCGCCTTCTCGTCAGCCAGTCTGCCCATCGCCCGGAGGGCCGCCACGCGCACGGTCTCGTTTTCGTCCGAGGCCGCGGTCATCACGGCGGGAAGCTGCTCCTTCTCCTCCCGCTTCGCGAGCACGCCCAGGAGCGCCGCCTTCGCCGCCGGCTTTGCCTCGCTGACGGCGGCGGCCACCGCCGCCCCGGCCCCGTCGGCCTTCATGCCGACGAGCTCCGTTTCCACCGCGGCACGTTCCGCCGGTGTGCCTTCCGCCAGCACCTTCACGAGCTCCGGAATCTCTTCCTTTCCTCCCAGCCCGGCAACCGCCTTGATCGCCGCGGTCCGCACCGACTCGTCCTTGTGCGTCATCTCCTTCTTCACCACGGGCAGTGCCGCCTTGTCTCCGAGCCCCGCCAGCACTCCCAGTATCTCGGGCCGGGCCGGCGGCTTCGCCTGCTTCAGGTGCCCGATCCATTTGTCCGTCATGCCGTCGCCCTTGAGCTCTATCCCCAGCTTCCTCGCCGCGGTCCGGGTCCGCTCACCGGGCTTCCCCATGGCCGCCAGCAGGTCCTTCATCGCGCCTTCCCCCACGGTCTTGACGAGCAGCTTCAGCGCGGCGCCCTGCGCGTACTGGTCCGTCTCGTTCTCCTTCATGAAGGCCCGGCACGCTTTGGCGGCCTCCTCCGTCTTGCCCTCCGCGCGCATCATGTCGATCTTGTAGAGCGCGGCCAGCGTCGCCTGCGCGCCCTGGCATTCGGCTGCGGCCGAGAACAGGTTGCGGGACCGCTCCTGCCATCCGGATCCGGCGAACCACTGCGAACCGATGAATCCCCCCGAGCAGATAATTCCCCGCGTCCGCTTGTCCAGTATCGCCTGCAGCCGGTGCGCCTCGTCCTCGCCAAGCGAGAAGCGCTGCTGCTTGTCGGTGAGCACCTTCTCGATCGAGATCCGCGCCTCGCATTCCTGAACCCCTTCGCACACCATCTCGAACCGCGCCGTGGAGAGTGCCCCGTCCTTGCCGGGCTCCAGGTAGGGAGACATGCGTATGTTGCACTGCGCCCAGTTGCTCTGCGGGTAACGGGAGGAGATGGAGCCCACCATCCGTCCGCTCTTGTCCTTCAGCACCGGCCAGAAGTCCGCGCTCATACGCCCGAATCCCGCTTGGTTCCCCGCGATGTTTCTTTCCCCGGTGAGCCGGCTCTCCAGGAGCTGGGTTATCGCGTCCAGCTTATGTATGTCACGGTGGAAGTGTGCGATGCGGCTCGGGTTCTTCCATCCGTACGTTCGCCTCACGGACGGGTCCGCCGCCCACTGCGGCTTCCATACCGTGGTGTTGTATCCGAGCGGCACCCCGTAGTACTGGCCGTCGAGACCGTGCCCCTGATGCACCCATCTGGCCTCGGGCGCCACCACCTTCCATACCATCACCGTCGGCTTGGAGGGCTTGCTGTCGCTCGCCAGCCCGATGCACCAGCGGTCCGACAGCTCCCGCTTCTTCAGTATCTCGCGTATGCCGTCGGCGACCGGCTTCCAGAATGCCTTCGCCTCCTCCTCGTTGTCGTACGGAGGGCCCTCGAGCTCGGTCACCTTCTTCGTGGACGGGTCCAGCAGGCTGACCAGCGGGCCGGCCTTCGACTTGCTCGCCCTGCCGAAGTACCCGGCGCCGGTGTACCGGTCCGACACGTAGAAGATCGCGAACTGCGGCTTCCCCGCCTTCTCGATATACAGATCGAGATACCTCTCCAGAATCGAATAATCATACGTGTATCCATCGCCGTCCTTTATCCATCTGACCATCGTCTCCGAGTTGCCGTGATTACTCTTGTTTATCAGATGCATGTAGACCGTCTTGTTCGCCGCCCTGCCCATCAACTCGAAGGATTTCCCGATCAGCTCGAAGTGCTTGTCAGACCAGTACGGCACCTCGTATCTCAGCGCGACCGACTCGGCGGACTCGACGAAATCGGTGTGCATGACGAACTCCGGCCGGTCCGGCATCTTCCAGCCGCAGACCTCCAGCCGCACCGGCACCTCGATCGGATCGATCTCGTCCATGCTGATGGTGAACGTGCCCTCGTACGTTCCGCTCTTTGCGTCCTTCGGAACGTATACCGTCACCCACACCGGCTGGACCGCGCCGAACACCGGTATCGGTCCCTTGTACCACCTGGTGTCGACATTCTTCACCCATACCGGGACCTCGGCGGGCGGCTCCATGGTCAGCCGGTCAAACATCGTCACCCCCCCCACGCCGGGGTAGCGGCTCCCCGCGCCCCCGGCCGTTCCGCCGTTCACCGGCCAGCGGATCACCGCGTTCTCCGCCTTGATCACCCCGTCCCCACCTTCGAGTTTGAGATCGGTGACGGCCGCCTTCAGTCCCTTCAGCGGGGTGTCCCGGCCGATGACCACCTGGCCGGAGAACCGTCCGTTCTGCGACCCGACTATCGAGATCGGGCGAAGCGGTACGTTCGGGTCCCCGTAATCCGCGTCGAACACCGGCGTCACCGGGTCCGCGTTCCACACCTGAAGACCCTTCGGTCTCACCAGATTAGGCGTTATCCCGCTTCCCGCGTTCGCCGTCAGCCGCGCGTGGAGCAGGCCGATATGGTTCCACCGTCCGGGCCACCTGTTCTTGGACGTCACCCAGGCATTGCTCGTGGGGGAACGGTGCAGCTCGATCGCGAGTATGTTCGTCCCCTTCCGCAGCGTCGAAGCGGGGATCACGACGTCGTTCTTTCGTCTGATTCTCAACTCGCACCGGTCCCGGTACTTGCCGGGGTCTCCCCAGCCCCACTTTATCGCCGCGCCGTCCGGCCTGAGGTACGCCTTGTCCGGGTAGCCCTCCGCAAACGTCTCGAAGTCGCTGTCCTCAGGCAGGTGACCGCGGAATATCTCCTGGCCGTTCATGTAGACGACCATCCCGCCGCGATACGCGGTGGAGAACTTCAGTTCGGTCACCTTCCCCGGATCGGCCACCGCGAAGGTGCCTCTCAGGCACAGCAGCCCGAGCGTCGTCTGCTGGTGGTACCCGTAGCCCGAGAAGAACGGTCCCGGCCGACGCCCCCACACCGAGTCGTCGAAGTCCGGCTGCATCCAATCGCCCGGAGGCAGGTCGGTATTGAACCGGTGCCCGCTCCTCCGGTCGGGGGGATTCGGCGCCGCGTCGTCCGGCGTGCCGAACGCCTCGTCACGCATCGTGAAGTGACAGTGCCAGAAGCTTATCGTGTCGAGGATGATTTCCGGCGCCGCCGCCGCTTCGGCGGGCTTTTCCCCCTCCGCGCAAAGCGTTGAAGCCGCGAACAAAAAAAACGCGCATACAAGTGTCCGCACCATCATGGTTCCTCCTTGTCCAGACAAGATCTCATCGGTTCAGGGCAACTGGATGCCGGCACGGGAGGCACCAGAGCGGGTTCGTGGTTCGACCGACAGGCCGAAGGCCATTCCTCAGTCCGTCGAAGCGCGCCCTCGGAGGCGCCATTTCCGCATCCATGGCGTCGAGAATGAGCGAGGGGGCCTCCCGTGCCGGCGTCATGTCCTCTATTTCGCGATCGCGGCCGCTACCTCCGCGGCTGTTGCGTAGAGCTTCACTGAACTTTCCTGCCAGGATGATCCGGGGTACCATTGAGGGACGATCGCGTAGGCCAGCATCCGGCGGGCCCGTGCGTCGAGCAGGTCCTGCGCCCGCTTCGCGAGCTCGTCGCCCAACTTCGCCTTCGCGGCCGGGTCGTCCAGCGCCTTCTCTATGAATATCCTCGCCTCCGCCTCCTGCACCCCCTGCCGGTACGTCTCCAGACGGAGCGTCCACTCCGCACCCTCCGGCCCCGGGTACAGCAGGTCGAGGACCGACTCGGAGATCGTCGTCTGGCCCCAGCTCGCGAACGCCCCGGCGAGCGTCGCCCCGCCGTAGTGGTTGTTCTGCCCGGGGACCACCGGCCAGAAATCGGCTCCGATCCGTCCCACGCCGCGGTACCCCGCCGCGATCATGTATTCCTGCATCGTGTAGTGCTCGCTCATCAGGTTGCCCGCGCGCAGCGTCCGGCACGCGCCGGCCCGGGGAAACACGGTGAACACGCTGTCCACCTTCCACCCCTTACCCCGCTTCTCCGACGGGTCCTTCAGTCCGTGGGTCCCCCACACGAACGCCAGGTGCCCGACCTTCACCCCGTAGAAACTGCCCACCCTTCCGTGGGCCTGCTTTATCCATGTTGCCCAGGGTGCGGCCTTCTTGAACATCTTCACCTCTCCCTCGCCCGGATGACGGTCACTCGCCATCCCGACCATCAGCGCCTTCTCCGAAATGCCCTTCTTCAGCAGCCGCTCCCGGCAGGCCTCCATCACCGGCTTCCAGAAGTCGGCCGCCTCCGGCGCAATGTAGAACGGACTGGGCATCTCCCCCACCTCGCCCGTCTCCCTGTTGAGGGTGTTCACCGGCGCGGTCTGCTTCTCCGTGTTCTCCTTCTTGCGATTGTGGCGCGAGCCGGCCGCGTACTTCGGCTCCCACGCGTACAGGCACACCACCTGGAGCGTCCCCAGGTGTTCCAGCGCCAGGTCCACGTATTTGTCGAACAGCGTGAAATCGTACTCGTAGCCGTCGTCCTTCTTGATCCAGCGGACCATGCCGTACTTGCCGAAATGATGCTTTGCGACGAGCGGGATGAAGAGACAGTTCGTTCCCGCCTCTCCCATGATACGCATCGAGCGCGCCACCAGCTTCCAGTGTTCGTCGGACCACATCTCCTTCTTGTAGTACATCGCCTCCGATTCGGGCGAGTTGATGATGCCGACGTGCGACGCGAACTTCCTGCAGTCGGGCATCACCCAGTCCGCCACGCTCAGCTCCACCGGCACCTCGATGGGATCGATCCCCTCCGCGGAGAGCGTGAGCGTTCCTGTGTACTTCCCCGGGACCGCGTCCGCGGGCACCTTCACCGTCACCCAGACCGGCTGGACCGCGCCCGGTTTCGCGGCCGGCCCGGTGAATCTCTTCCAGGTTCTCTTCGCCAGCAGTGCGACCTTCTCGGGCGCCTTCTCCGCCAGCGCGTTGAAGCGCTTCACTCCGGAGACGCCCCGGAAGCTGCCGCCCCTCCACCCGTCGGTGGGGAGCGCCCAACGGATCCGCATCTGGTCGGCGGCGATCACCCCCTCGCCTTCAGCCAGCTTCAGCTCGCTCATCTTCGCCTGCGGCTTCACGAGCTCCTTACCGAAGCCCAGCACCGCCTGAACGCTGAACGTGCCGTTGCGGGTTCCGACGATGCGCACCGGTATGAGCGGCTCGTTGGGGCTGCCGTAATCGATATCGGATACCCCGGTCATCGCGTCCTCGTTCCACACCTGCACACCCGCCGGACGGAACAGGTTCGGCTCCGCCCCCCCCGGCGCCGCCCTCAGCTCAACCGACTGGAATCCCGGCGTGCTCCACAGGGTCTTCCAGTCCTTCTTCCGATCGGGCCGGATCGGGGAACGGTGCACCTCTATCGCCAGGACGTTCACACCCTTGCGCAGATGCGCGACCGGCACGGAAACATTCTTCAGGTGTCTTATGCGCGTCGCCAGCCGCTTGTTCTCCTCTTCCGATTTGCCCCCTGAGTAGTGGATCCCCTTGCCCTTCTCGTTGATATACGACTCCAGAGGATACTCCTCCGCCATGGACGCCGCCGTCAGCTCGCCTTCCGGAAGGTGCTGCCTGGCCACTTCCTTGCCGTTGAGATAGACGACGACTCCCCCACGATACGATACCGAAAGGGTGAGTTCCTTCACCGCGGACGGATCGGTAACCGCGAACTTCCCCCGCATGCAGATCATCGCGATCTCCGGGGAGGGGCCGCCGCGCCTCAGCCACCCGTACCCGCCGTACAACGATCCCTGCCGGCGGTACCATTCGGCATCATCGAAACCCGGCTGTGCCCAGTCGGACGGCACCTCCAGCTTGAACGGACCGGCGTCTTCCGGCTTGACGTCCGCCGCCTTCTCGGCATACACCGCCTTCCCGGTGACGATGAACGAACGCCAGTAGCTGAACGTGTCCAGCACCAGCGGCGCCGCGTTCTCCTTCTTCGCTTCGGCTTCCTTCTCCTCAGCGCCGGGCGCCGTGACGGACAGGCACGCCGCGGATACGCACGCCGCCAGACATGCAATAACACGATTCTTCACCGATCTTGACATGGCTTTCGCCCCCCGGACTTGCGTGCACATAGATTGACGATTCAAGAGAAGTATAGCAGAAACAGCCCGGTTCGCAAGGACGCGGATGGTCCGGATTGAGCGCCTCTATTGCAGCGCGACGCCGACGAGCGTAGCGGTCACGGTCGCCGTTCCCTCATCGAAAAAGCCCCGTGCCACGACGGCTTTCACCGTGGCCCCGCCGTCCAGCTGGTCCTGGAGGCCCTGGGCGAAGTTCTCGAACGACAGATACACCTGGAGCACGCTGCCGCGCCCGATGAGAAAAAGCCCCAGACCGCTCCCGTGCGCGGCGATCACCGGGTCATCGCCGAGCTCCGTCAGGTCGGTGACCCCTATGGTTGAAAACACGTGATGGAGGATCCCGGTGCCCGTCAGGTCCAGCGCCACCGAATCCGCGGCCGTCCCGCTCACCGCGGTGTCCGAGGCCGGATTCCACGTGACCCGCATGACGAACGCGTCGCTGAGGTCCTGCACCGTATGCGCCTCGAAATCGGGCGGCGCCTCTCCGAACGGGCTGACGAACCCCAGTGCGCGGATCGGCGTGCCGGCGGCCAGGCCGGACACGTCGAGCGCGCCGGTATCCATCTCGTAGGCCGCGGGGTCCGCGTCGTTGCCCGCCGCGGAACCGGTGCCGGTGAAGTCGAACAGGTCGGTGCCTCTGAGGTCGATCGACGTGAGCTGCGCGGTGACGGTGTTCGTGCCGTTGCCCAGCACCGGCGCCCCGGAGACCGTGCCGAAAAGCGTGGTGTACAGCATGTGCGCATAGCCGCTCGATCCGTCCAGCCGGAGGTCGCTGACGTCGTCGCTGGTAATCTGGCCGAACACCGTCACCCGCTGGCCGACCGAGAGGTCGTCTATCGTGTACGCCGTCAGCGAGAGCTGCCGCCTCACCACGGTGGTGTCCGCGAGCTGGACGGTGACCGTATCGTTGAATATCACGCTGCCGTTGGATCGCACGAGCGTCGCTCCCTTCACCGTCACCTCGTCCCCGGTCCGCGACGTCACGCTGCCGGTCACCATGTCGAGCGTGCCGCCCGGCACGCTCGATCCGGCGTTCACCTCGCGGGCCTCGAAGCGGAGCGGGCCGTGCTTCAGGTCGCCGAGCGCCACCACCGCAGTATTCGGCGTGCTCGCCGCGAGCTGCGCCAGCCCGGTCCCGCCCTGGTACGTCTCCCCGTCTATCTGGAACACGGTGTCGGCGGTCGTCACCACGTCCAGCGTGCCGAAATCCTCGTTGCCGCCGGACAACAGGTGGATGAACGGACGTATGACGATATTGAAGCTGCCGCCGGAGGCGCGGACGGATTTCAGCGGGCCGCGCACCCGGTGGATCTTCGAATCTCCGGCGTTCACGGAGGCCGAGATGAAGGAATCGATCGTTACCGTCGGTGTTCCGCCGCCGTCGAACGTCACCGCGTTGGACGCCTCCAGATCGAAGTCCAGCACCAGGTGGGCGGGCGATCCGCCCGCCACGATCAGCCGCTTTCCGATATCGAAATTGACGGTGAGCTCCAGCGTCTCCACCGGCTCGCCGTCCAGGTCCACCAGGTTCGTCACCTGCACCGCGTCGCCCGCGGCATCCTCCACCCGTATGTCGGCGTCGGTGTAACCGACCTCCACGGTGGCGCTCACGTACGTCCCGGTCGGCACCGAGACCGCGGTCACGAACTCCGTCAGGTCGGTGTACTGGGCAAAATCGATCCGGGTGTTGACCGGCAGCGCCTCCACCGTCGTCCCGTTGGCCTTCCGGAGCGTCAGCGACAACACGTCCACCGCGTACGTCACGAAGTCACCCTCCGCGTCCGTGATCCCGACGTACACCTCCTCGCTCAGCGCCGGGTTCCCGACCTCGGTGCCGCCGCCTCCGCCGCCGCACGCGACCGCGAAGGCAATCGTCACGAGAAGTGCCGCACACGCCCTCATTCCGCTACTCCCCTTCCGTACCGTCAGCCAGAGGGAACATCTGTATATTCAATTGTATCACCTGATCCGGGTCCTCGTCATCACAGACGAGGCCGAGTATCTCCTTCCGGAACTCGACGATCTTTCTCTTCAGCTCCGCGATCTTCTCCTGATTGGTGCTCAACGTCAGGCCGCTTATGTCGCGCTCGTGGGCGCCGAACCGCTCGATGGCGTCATCCGCCCGTTTCAGCATCTCCTTGTGGAAGTTCGCCACCACCAGCGACTGCACCTCCGGACCGGTCGTCAGCGCCTTGTCGCACTGCTCCCATCGTTCGTCCTTTCCCTTCCGGATGAATCCCAGCTCCGCCAGCAGCTTCAGTGCCTTGCCTGCCTGACGGGTGGTGATGTTCGGGGTGAGCATGGACGCGATCCGTTTCGGGGTGTGCTTCCGGTCGCCGAGCATCACGACCTCGCGCACCGCCGGATAGTACCATTTGGACAGGTACTCGTAGTACGCCTTTTCCAGTTTGCGGATCTTCACGTTCCCGCCGAGCGAGATCATCTTCCGGTAGTAGTGATTCTTCTCCTGGAGATCGGTCGCCTGATTCATAAACACCAGGCTCTCGAAGAACTCCCGCTCCCGCTTCTTCAGGTCGAAGCCCTTCGCGATCTTGGCGATGCTCTCATTCGTCAGGTTCCTCTGTCCGTCGATGACGAGCTTGAGAAAGTTGGGAGAGGAGAACCCCGCTTTCCTGGAGAACAGGCGGTACGAGAAGTGCTCGTGCTTCTTCTTGTTGAACCGCCACGTATCCCTCAGGAACACGCGATAGTCGCGGTAGTCGTATACCACCGGCCTCTTCACGGGGTCCTCCCCTCCTCCCTCATCTACTCCACTCCATGTCCTTCGTGCCGCATACCGACGGCGATGATCCCCGCCGTCATCGTTCCCGTCGCGTCGTCGAAGGATCCCCGCGCGACCACCGACTTCACCAGCAGGCCGCTGTCGAGCCGGTCCTGGAGGTCCTGCACGAAGTTATTGAACGACAGGTACAGCCGCAGCGTGCCGTTCTGACCAATCACGAAGAGTCCCAGGCCGCTCTCCGCCGGCGCGATCACCGGCGACTCGGGAAGGCCCAGCAGGTCCGTCGTGCCCCCGATGAACATCAGATGATGCAGCAGCCCGCACCCGGTGAGATCGAGCGTCATGCCGTCCGCCCCCAGCTCGGAGAACGCGGTCGCGGTGGCCGGTCCCCAGGTGACGCGGATCACCGACCCGACGGCCGATACGTCCGTGATGCTCTGCGCCTCGAAGTCAGCCGGCGCCTGTCCGAAGGGGGTCACGAAGCCCTTCACGCGAATTCTCGTGCCGTCTTCCAGACCGGATACATTGATGGTTCCGGCGTCCACGTCGTACGCCTGCGGGTCAGCGTCGTCCTCTGCCGTCGCCCCCGTGCCGGTAAAGTCGAATACGTCCACGCCGCGCAGGTCGATGGAGTTCACCTCCATCACCACGGTGGATTCGCCGCCTGCCGTCTCGGGCTCTCCCACGACCAGTCCCCCGAGCGTGGTGCAGACCATGTGCGCATACCCTTTCGACGCGTCCATTTCGAGGCTCTCGACGTCGTCGTTCGTTATCGTGCCGAACACGGAAAGCCGCTGCCCGACGGAAACGTCGTCTATGGTATAGGGGACAAGCGACAGCTGTCGCCGCACCACCGTCGTATCCGCCAGAGTAATCGCGACGGTATCGTTGAACACCGCGCTCCCGCCCGCCCTCATCAGCGAGGCCCCCTTCACCATGATCACGTCGCCGGTCCTGCTGATGACGTTGCCCGTCACCACGTCCATCGTGCCGCCGGGCACACTCGAGCCGGCGCGCACCTCCCGGGCCTCGAAGCGGACCGGGTTGAGCTTCAGGTCGCCGAGCGCAACCACCGCGGTGAGCGCCGGCATCAGCTCCAGTTGCTCCAGTCCGGCGGCCCCCTCGTACGGCTCTCCGTCTATGTCGTACACGGTGCTCTCATCCGTCAGCACCGTGAGCACGCCGAAGTCGCCCTGGCCCCCGGAGAGAAGATGGACGAACGGCCGTATCACCACGCCGAAGCTGCTCCCGGCCGTATCGACCGAATCCAGCGTGCCCCGCACCCGGTGGATCTTCGACTCTTCCACGTTCATGTCCGCGGTCAGCACCGAATCCACCGTCACCGTCGGCACTCCCTCGTCGTCGAACGTCACCGCGTTCGACATCTCCAGATCGAAATCGAGCATCAGATGAGCGGGAACGCCGGGCGCGACGAACAGTCTCTGTCCCGGCTTCAGCTCCACGGTAAGCTCCAGGATCTCCACCGACTCCCCGTCCATGTCCACGATGTTGGTCACCTGCACCGTGTCACCGTCCGCGTTCTCCACGCGGATGTCGGCGTTCGTATAGTCGAGCCGCACGCTCGCGCTGACGTAGAACCCGTCCGGCACGGTCGCCGCGGTCAGGAACTCCGTCAGGTCGGTGTACTGCGCGAAATCCACCGTGGTGGTCACCGGCATCGTCTCGACCACCGCCCCGTTCGCCTTCTCCAGCGTCAGAGAGAGCACGTCCACCGTGTACGTCACGAAATCCCCCTCCGCATCCGTCATGCTGATGAACACCTCGCCGGTATCGTTCGACGACTCGCTGCTGCTGCCGCCGTTGCAGCCGCAGAAACCGGCGATCACCGTCGCGACAAGCAGCGCCGCGAACCCGACCCTCAGACTCTTCCCCATTTCCCGTCCCATCATTCCTGCCTCCTTTTCCTTCCGTGCCCGTTTCCCCTGCTTCCTCTACGGACACACTACGAACGGTCACGAAGTGAGGCAAGCGCTCCGCGACACAAATAGCATTATATCGTATTCCTGAGAATACAGCAAGAGGCATCCATCACGCTTGATCTCCTTGGTTTCTCGTGACTTGTGACGCACCGAGGGTCTGCCTCACAACGATTTGCCACCCCCACAGAATACACCGCTCAAAATCTCCCGATACGGTGTATAATTCTCCATGAGGATACTCGTCACCGGCGCGACCGGAAAGTTCGGCCCGATACTCGTGGAGCGCCTCCTCACCGAGGGGCACCGCCTCTCCGCATTGATCCATTCCTCCCCACAGCCCCTCGCGGGCGTGAAAGAGATCAGGGGAGACGTCGCCTCCCGGCCGGACGTGGAACGTGCCCTTGAGAACGTCGAGTGCATCTGCCATCTGGCGACCGCGAAGGGCGACAGGGACAGCTTCCTCGCGGTGAACGTCGGCGGCCTCTACCACGTCCTCGACTGCGCCCGCGAACAGAAGACACCACCCCACGTCATCCTGCTCTCCGGCGACAACGTGATGCCCATCTTCGATTACCCCACCGCCGGAGCGATCGCGGAAAACCACGACTATCTCTTCGGAGACGCCGAGTACGGGCTCTCCAAGATCCTCGAGGAAACGATCGCCAACCAGTACGCGAAGAAATACTCCCTGCCGATCACCATCCTCCGAAGCTCCTGGATCATGGAGGGAGATCGCGCCGCCTTCATGTGCCACCCCAAGCGCGGCGGCTGGATGAATTACGTCACTGAAAACATGCGGAAACAGCTCGATGACGGCGAAAGCTTCCGCGTCGTCCCCCATGACGCGCAGGGCATCCCCCTGAAACGCCACGTGGTGGATCCACGGGATCTCGCCGAGGCGTTCGTCAACGTCCTGGGCAGGAACGACGTCTGTGGAGAGACCTATAACGTCTCCGGACCCGCCCCCTTCGACTATCAGGAACTTGCCGACTTCCTCACGGCGAGGGATCCTCAGCCGGTGTTTCCGATATCGACCCCGAACGCGTACTCTTTCGAGATCGACATTTCAAAGGCCAGGTCTATCGGCTACGCTCCTCGCTACACGATGCTCGACACCGCCGGCTGGGCGCTGGAGAACACGTAGGGTATAATCACGCAATGGGAGGTACCGGATGACTCGAATACCTTTACTGGTCGTAACGGCAGTCCTGCTCGCCGCGTTCGCCGTCCCGGCGGCCGCGCAGCAGCCCACCCACGAAGTCAAGATGAAGGACGGCACCCTCATAAGAGGCGTGGTGATGGTGCAGATGGACGACGTAATAATGATACAGACCGCTGATGGCGTCCAGAAGATCTCGACCGACAAGATCGAGAAGGTCTCGAAGGTCACCGCTCCGGTACCGCAGGCGCAGCCCCAGCCCCTGCCCGCCAAGTTTGCCTGAGGTTTTGTTAATGCGCACCATGAC
>CAYMFW010000024.1:0-35895 GCA_964389785.1 uncultured Planctomycetota bacterium | reverse complement strand
GGATACGAGAACACGAGGGAGTTCCCCCACGTGTCCCCATCCGCCAGCTTCGCGCGGAACGGGGTGTCCGGGCTGCCGTTCTGCAGGATGACGAACGCGCCGGTGTACGTCGTGGTCGTCGCGCCCACGCTGAACACGCACCCGCCGCCGCGATAGACGGTGCAGAGCCGGGCCGCTTCCGCCTGGCTGCAGCTGGTGAGCAGTGTAAACCGGCACTGTACCGGCCTTCCGGTGCGGGAACCGGTGAGTCCGTGACCGCCGCTGTGCGCCGTCTCGTCGATCACCTCGCATCCAAGGGTCGCCGCGTCCCACGGGACCATCTCCCCCACCTCCGGCCACACGTCCAGCGCGTTCGCTCCCTCCCCGGGGTAGTAGGAGCCCTCGGATTCGGGATACGCAAGCATCTTGTAGTACACCCCGTGCGGCAGGCGCGAGGCACCGACACGGTAGTTGTGGTTCGCATCGAGCGCCCGCTTCACGTCCCTCACTTCGACATCGCCTGAACCGGAGATCCTGCTCACCCAGATGTGCCTGGCGTTGACGTCCCGGAACGTATCCATGTTCCAGTAGCAGTGGTCCGTGGTCTGGTTGCTGGCGATGTTCGTCGTCTTGGGAAGATTGCCTATCAGGATCCCGCCGGCCATGAACTGGCCAGCCGTTCGGTATTCGGCCCTCAGGCAATTCCACAGGTCATTGGCGCTCCCTCCCGTCCAGTCGTGGACCTTGACCGTGTATCCCTCGCCCTCCAGGTCCGCCTCCAGACGGTCGACTTCCGATTGGATCTCGGAAACCAGATCATCCTCCACCACGATCATCACGAGCATCCCGGCGCGATCGGAAGGATCCCGGACGAGCACGCGACACTGCGCGACGTTGGAGTCGGCAACGCCGTTGTTGACCTTCCACGTAAAGGAATCCGTGCCGATATAGCCTGAATCCGGCGTATACGTCAGGTTCTCGCCCGAGGCGGTCGCCGTACCGTGCGACGGCTGGCTGACGATCGATACGATGCCCTTCCCGGGAAGGCAGTTATCAAACCAGGCCTTCAGGCTCTTGTACTGATTTACCACAGTCGCGATATTGACAATCTGGGCTACCGGCTCCAGGCTCTCGCTCACCAGAAGCGTGCATGTCGCCGTGGCCGTCTCCCCGCTGTTCGTGCCGTCTGTGTACGACATCTTCCACTCGAAGTAATCGCCACCCGTGTAGCCGCTCCCCGGCGTATAGGTAAAGGTTGTCCCCGACACGCTGACCGACCCGTGATCCGGTGTGTTGGTGACCACGATGGAATACGTGTAGCCCGCACCCCCGCTGTACTCAGCCGGGATGTCGGTCGCGGTGTCCTTCAGCACCATGGCCCCCTGGTTCAGGGGCCTTGGGACCGTAGCGTTTACCGTGATGGTGCAGGTCGCGGTATTGCTGTTGGTCATGCCGTCGTTACAGCGCCACGTGAAGCTGTCCGCGCCAAGGTAACCCTGGTCCGACGTGTAGTACCACTGGTACGTGTTCGAAGGGTGCTCCAAAATGCCGTGGCTCGGGCCGCTCAGGAGCGTGTACGTAAAGACCTGCCCCGCATCGGGATCCGTCTTGCTCAGACCGACATAACTCCTCGTACTGGAATTCACGGATGCCGTCTGGTTATTGGCCGTCGGAGCAGTATTGGTGTTAACGTTGACCGTGCACGTGGCGGTGTTGGAGTCTGTGCCGGCGCTGTTCGTACACTTCCAGGTGAACGTATCCGACCCGGTGTATCCGGAATCCGGCGTGTAGTACCAGCGGTGCATGTAGGACGTCCCCGTCACCGGAACATTCACCTCCACGTCCTGCCACACGTATCCCCCCGTCGTGTACGGCTGCGCCTCCAGGCTGCCGTGAGCGGGAGCCGAAAGCAGCGTAAACGAGGAGATCGTCTGGCCGGGCGCCGCGGCATAGCTCAGATAGAACTGGGATCTCACCGCGGCCTCGACCGAGGTCACGGTCTGGTTGTTGGCGTTCGGCGGTCCCGTGTTGTCGCCCACGGTGACGGTCGCACTGCCCGATTCAGACGCGCCATCCGAACACTTCCAGGTGAAAGAATCCTCTTCTTCGTAATCGGCGTCCCGCTTGTAGTAGTAGTACTGAGGATACAACGTCGTATTGTTTCGGCTATTATACGACTGGAGACTCCCGTGTGACGGCCCGGACAATATGGTGAACGTCATGCTCCCGTAGGGCGTGTCCGGATCCGCGTACGACAGGGCGAACAGGATCTCCGCCCCCGATGCGCAGTACACCGTCTGGTCGCTCGCCGTCGGCGGTTCGCCGGCCCATGCAGCGCCCGCTGCCGCCGCCACGAGTGCCAGCGTCCCCAGAATCCGCAGCACATTCTTCTGGTCGATTCGTTCTCTCGTGCTCACCATTCCTGTCTCCTGCGTCCCCTTCATGCGTGTCTCCTCTCTACTCACAGTTTCTTCTTGAATATGTCGTCATTGATATCGCCCTTGATCGCCGCCTGTGCCTGGGCGATCTTGTCTTCGAAGTACTTCTTCCCGAGCGGATCCTCCGGCTTGATGCCGTTCAGTCCGTCCGCATACGCCGTAATCGCGGTGCGCGCTTCCGGCGTGCCGATCCGGCCGAGCGCCGCGACGAGCACCGAACCGTATTCGAGATCCCAGGCATCCTCCTTGTAACGCGTCAGCTCATCGGACAGCGCGGGCACCGCCGCCGGGGCGCGAAGCATCGCGAGCACCTTGACGATCTCCGACTGGACTTCCACCTCGTAGCCGTCCGGGCGGGTCCGGTTCTTCTTCAGCAGGTCGGTGAGTTCGGGCACCGCGGCCTCCGCCATGTGGCGGGCATAGGCCCGCAGGGCGGAGCTGAGCACCCGGGTCTGCGACGATTCGAGTTTGCCCTTCAGGTAGGCCGTCACCTCGGGCTGCAGGCACGTTCCCAGCGCCTCGACCGCGGCCCAGTTGAGATAGGTGTTCTCGTCCCCGAGCGCCATCAGGATCTCTATCGACCGGGCGTCGCCCCTCTTCGCCAGGATGGAGATATCCCTGCGGCGCTGCTCGAGCGGGCGCGACGTGTCCTTGAAACGGGCCAGCTCCGCACGGACGTCGCCCGCCGGCGCGGACTCGTCGGCGGAGGTCGGTGCCTGTGCGATCTTCACGGTCTCCAAGGTCTTCGTCTTCTCGACGGAGGCGGGAGCGGATGTCTCGACGGCGTCCTTCGCAACGGCGGGAGTAGTATTTTTCTTCGAAGACGTGTAACCGGCCGATGCAGTCTCTTCCTGCTGGAGACCGATAACGAATACAACAAGGATAACGCCGACGACCACACCGAGAACAACAGCCGTCAGCCGAAGAATGCTTTTGTTCATTAACCCGCCCAAGGTTTAGAGGAACTCGATCAGCTTCTGCCTTCTATTCACCTGTTTGCTATTCCCGTGACTCACGTTAGGCATCATTTCAGGAACTTTTTTTTCTGACCGAGGGTCGTCATAACATGTTAAATATAAATCGGTTACAACTCACTCGGCGCGAGTCACAGGTGTGTGTGTCACCCCGGAAGAAGGACACGTGTGTCACATCGCGAAACTTCCGTAAGGTCGTTCAGATAAAGAACTTGCGGACAGTCGTAAATATTGGCCAGAGAACGACTTAACTGCTCTCAGGTCCGGAGAGAAGGGGGACCGCCACCGGAAGTGGCCGAACCGGCGGCATCCGGCGCTCGCTTGAGCAGCGGGAGAGACTACCACTATAATGCCCCGGGGAAATATGACAAGAAACAGAATACTGACGATCGCGGCATCATTGGCCCTTGCAGCCGCCGTGACCTCCGCCCAGGCGTGCCAGTACAACGTGCGCGAAGCGGGATTTCTCGCGGGCAACGGGGTGCCGTACCGGCCGGCGTCGTGCAGGCTCCTCTATGTATGTAAGCTGCAGAACACCAAGGCGCTGAAATACATCAAGGAACTGCGCACCTATATCGGGAAGGAGCTGAAGGGCACCAACGTCATGCCGGTGCTCTACGCGCTGAACAAGCTGCCGGAGAAGATGGTCACCCAGCTCAAGGAACGCTACAGGCTCGATCCGGAGAAACTTCCGGTCACCATCGTGGTGCGCGCGTTCGACCCGCAGTCGGAGGTGCTGTTCCAGACGAACGGCGAGCTGCCGCCCGAAATGATAAGGAGCTTCGCGCTGTCACCGTGGAAGATCGAACTGAAACGGGCGCTCCTCAACACGTCGAACTACTGCGTCGCGGTCTTTGCTCCCGGCGCCGACAAGGAGAAGTCGGCTGCCGCGCTCGAAACCCTCAAGGAGGCAATCGCGGAGCACGTGAAGAAGAAGCCGAAGGAGCTCGTCCAGGTGATCGAGCTGAAGTGGGACGTGCCGGACCCGTTCTTCATGGGCGAGCTGGGCGTCGGCCATCCGAATGACGGGCCGGTCGCCGGCTTCGTGTTCGGAAAGGGATGCCTGCTGCTGCCGCTGCTCAAGAAGGAGAAGATCACCAAGGAGGAAATCCACAAGCTGTTCTCCTTCCTCAACCACAACGCCGCCGACTGCGGGCCGGACGCGGTATTCTTCCGGGACAAGGTGACACGCGACCTGCTGATGCAGTGGGAGGTCGCCCACAACAAGCGCCTCGTGGTCGCCGCGATGAAGGCGGCAGGCCTCGCCGTGCCGGAGTGGAAAGAGGCGCCCGTGGACCCCGAGACCGGCAAGTTGCTCGATCCGGCAAAGGTGCGCGACCACCCGGAGGCGCACAAGCACTAGTGCAGCTTGGGGAACGGCTCGTAGTGCTCCACCGGATCCACCATCGGCACCGGCCGGGTAGTCAGGAACGCCTCCCCGAACGGCCGGTCGATCATGCTTCCAAAGCACCTCGCCCTTCCCTCCAGGCGCAGAATGAACCCCGGCTGCGAGATAGACGTCTTCGGCCCGTCCTCGCTCGGGTCGAGCTGGGACTTGAAGCACCGTATCGCCTCGAGCTTCCTGTCGTGGTACTCGGAGATGTCGATCACCAGGCTCGGCTGGAACGTCGAGTGCGCCATGAAGAACAGGAACTCGTTCGGACGGTACGGATCGCCATCGGCGGGATACTTCGTGAAGCCGGCCGGGTACATCACCGAACGGACTATCTGCCCGGACGCAGCGTGGTCCGGATGGAGGTCGTCCCAGTACTGGGCGAAGACGATCTTCGGGCGGAGCCGCCGGATCACTTCGATCACCTGTTTTCGATTCTCGAGCGTGTTTTCCAGCAGTGCGTCCCCCTGGTCCAGCGTGACCCGCTCGCTGATCCCCAGCACCTCGCCGGCCTTTCGGGCCTCCTCGGCGCGGATCTCGGGGGTGCCCCGGCTCCCCATCTCGCCGCGCGTCAGGTCCAGTATCGCCACGGACCTCCCCGTACCGGTAAGCTTGGCGAGCGTCCCCCCTATCGAAAGCTCCACGTCGTCCGGATGCGCCCCCACGGCGAGTGCGTCAATGGTCATCGTTCAAGCCCTCCTGTTCAAATAACTATTCATGATTGCCAAACAGTGCGGGAGCGGGCAGCCACTGAGCGGGTTCGTGGTGAGACCGACGGGCCGAAGGCCCTTCCTCGGTCGGTCGAAGCGCGTCCTCGGAGGCGCCATATCCGCACTCATGGCGCCGAGCTTGTCGATATGAACACGGCCTGGTGCCGCGGCGAGAACGGGTCCAGCGTTTCCACCGCGAGCCGGACAAGGTCCGGGCCGTACAGATTCAGAAACTGCATCACGTTGGCGAACCTCTCCTGCGGCTTCCCTCCCTGAATGAGCGCGTTCGCGACTCTTTCCAGCCGCCTCCTCCCGGAGCCTTCCGCCTCCAGCCGCTCCTCCCGGAGCCGCTTCACGATCCTGTCCACCTGGGAGGATATCGCCCTGCCGGCCCTTTCGACCGGCTTGGACGGCTTTCCGCCGGCCGCTCTCTCCAGCGCTTCCATCAGCTCCCGCTCCTTCTTGACCACCTCGTCCGCCTCCGGGAAGCCGTCTTCTCGAGGCGTGTATTCCTGGAGCATCCTGCCCGCGTCGAAGATATTCTCGCGGGTGAGACCCGCCTTCCCGGCGACCGCCTGTATCTTGCTTTCTATGAACGTCGCCGAGATCCTGGGCGCGATGAGCGACGGGGTGACCCCCACCGCTTCATATATACGGCGTATCTGCCGAAGATACACCACCTCGGAGGGCCCCCCTATCGTGGCTACGACGTGCAGCACCGCGTCCTGCAGGACCGGACGGAGCGCGGCACCCGCAGAGAAGTCCCCCGGCCGTTCCCGTATCTCTTCCGCAAGCGCACCTCCGTGCACTCCCACATCCACCTGCACCCGGCAGCCGTCCGCGATCCGGAACAGCCCGACAGACTCGAGCGGCGGCTCGAAGCCCAGGCCCCTCACCTCCTCGGTTCCTTTCGCGAACGCCGCCTGCACATCAGCCCACTTCTCGACGAGCCGGGCCAGGACCGGCCCGGTCTCCGGCCGGAGGTCGATCGGGCTGACGATCTCCAGCCCGTATCCGGCGAACAGCGACCGCATGATATCCGCGAACGCGGACCCGTAATTGGAGAAGTCCGCCGAGCCGACGATGTTCAGCACCCAGGGCGTGAACTCCGTCTCCGGGAGGACCTCCCGAAGAAAATCGAGCAGCGGCTCGCGCGCGTCGGCCAGCGATATGTCCGCCACCTGCGGGACCCTGCCGTGCGCGATCTCGCCGTCGTATTCGTGTACGAAGCGCCGCCCGTTCACCGTCACCCGGTTCACCTCGAGCACGTCGTGGTCTTCGCACGCGTTCCAGAAGAGCGGTCGGACCTCCGCGCCGCTCTGCTCCGACAGCCTCCTCGCCAGGGATATCGCGGTCACCGCCTTGAGGAACGTATAGAGCGGCCCGGTCAGAAGCCCCGGCTGCTGGCCGGTGATCACGCAGCGCGCTCCCGCGGTGCCGCTGCTTACGTGATCCGTGTCGGGCGACGCGAGTATCGGGAAGCCGAGCATGTCGGGAGCGCCGGCGATGCGCGCCAGCGGGTGGTTCCCGCCGTAGTGCGCCAGCGCGGCGAAGTCGAACTCCTTCACGTCGAACGCGAGCGGGCTCACGATGATCCCTCCAGTCCGAAGCGGCCCTTCCGGAAGACCGCGTGCCTCTCCGGAACCCCCTTCAGATCGGCGACGTCCATGCCGAGAAGGGCGAGCGGGTTGGAGAGTCCCACTTTCCACAGGTCCGCTTCGTCCAGCAGATCCAGCGAGGCCAGGTAGTTCATGCACTCGATCATGTTCGCGTGGGAGCAGACCAGCATCCCGGTTTCCGGGGAGAATATCCGCCCCTCCTCGTTTATCTCCACGTCCAGGCCCCAGTTGTTATATTTCCCCGGCGGCATCCCCCCCAGGACGGCGGTGTCGCTCGTGACAATGAACCGTTCCACCCCTTTGGCGCGCAGCGCGACCTTGATGAGGTCCGCGGGGAGGTGATTGCCGTCCGTGATAAAGAGCCCCCACAGGTCGTCGCACGCCAGTTGGTGCCACAGCGGATTCTCGTGCCGGTGTATCTCGTTGGGTATCGCATTCCCTATGTGGGTGCTGCCGACCGCGCCCGCTTCCACCCCCTTTATCATTTCGTCGTCGGAGGCCAGGTGATGCCCGAAGAGCACCACCACCCCCCGCTCCGACGCATGCCGTATCAGATCGAGTGCGCCGGGGCGTTCCGGCGCGAGGGTCAGAATCTTTATGTTTCCGCGCGCCCATTCCTGAAACCGGTCGAATTCCTCGATGGACGGATCGCGCACGAGATCCGGATTGTGTGCTCCGGCCGCTCCCGGAAGCGGGGATATGAACGGCCCCTCCACGTGGATACCGAGAATGTGCGGGCCGATCTCCGGCTGGTCGATCGCGTCGGCGAGGACGGTGAAGCTCTCTTCATACGTATCGAACGGCCGGGTAGACACGGTCGGGCAGTACGCCGCCGTCCCGCACGCGGACATCTCCCGGGTGATCTCCCGAACGGTATCGACCGTGACGTCCGGCGGAAGGAAGCTCATTCCCTTCCAGCCGTTTATCTGAAGATCTACGAAGCCTGCCATATACGTAAGAATGCACCGTGGAGGGCGTTCCGTCAAGCCCGAAAACCGGTGACCGGCTCGATTTACCGCCGCAGCCGACCTGTCCTGCGCAGCTTCAGTGGGGCAGGAAGCCGGGGGGGCAGCCTTGTGCCGGTCCCGGAATTTCGGCCGCTAGACAACACGACTGCATTACGTTAGAATCACTCCGTTCGGCGTAGCACCAGATTCAATCCTATTGCGGCTTTCGCCAGTCCTTTGGCAAGGAGGGAGACATGCGAAGAGTAATGTCGGCAGTGTTGTGTGTGTTCGTCGCCGCGTCCGCCGTGTACGCTCTGGAGGTGCCGCTGACGGTGACCGAGAGGTTCGGGTTCGATCGCAAGGACAACCACGTGAATTCCGGGATCCCGCTTCCCATCGGCCAGTACAAGGTGGAGGACATCGGCAAGTTCTCCCTGTACGACGCGGACGGAAAGGGAGTCCCGGCCCAGTTCACGGTCCGCGAGCAGTGGCTCAAGGACGCCTCCCTCAAGTTCATCACCGTCCACTTCGCGACCGATCTCAAAGCGAACGGAACGGCGAAGTGCGTCGTGAAGGACGACGGTAAGCCGACGGCGCCGGCCTCCCCCATCAAGGCGGAGAAGGCGGAAGGCGCGGTGACGGTGGATACCGGCGCGGTGAAGTTCACGGTGAAGGAAGGCGACTGGCACGTCTTCGACGCGATCGAATACGGCGGGAAGTCCGTCCTGAAGGAGCCCGGCAGGGTCGTCTTCAAGGCGGAGTACGGCAGCACCCCGGTCAGCCGCGCCCAGGCGCATCCCCCGCAGGGACTCGACGTCCACGACGGCAAGGCGGTCGCCAAGACGGTCACCGTGGAGGAGGAGGGCCCGGCCCGCGTCGTCCTGCTCGTGAAGGGCAATTTCGAGGGCGGTGGAAACGCCAACCGGCTCGATTTTCAGTGCCGGTACTACGCGCTGGCGGGCAGCCCTTCGGTGCGCCTGGCGTTCACCATAGTCCACCGCAGGGCGACCGCGTTCGATCAGTTTGTCGGCCTCCGCTCGCTCGGGTTCGAGCTGCCCCTCGCACTGGAAGGCGACAAGACGTTCGCCGTGGGCGCGAGCGAGGGGGACGATCCTGAAGGGCAGCTTGCCTCCGGCGAGAAGGTGGTGCAGATGCAGCCGTCCAGCCTGGAGTACGTCCTGAGCGGAAAGGTCGAGGGCAAGGGAAAGTGCAGGAACATCGACACCCGGCGCGTCGGATGGATATCCGTGGCGGGCAAGGACGCGGCGCTCACGTCGGCGGTGCGCTGGTTCTGGAAGCTGCACCCGAAGGGACACGCCGTCACGGGCGACGGCGTGGTAAAAACGTACATGGTGCCTCCGCAGGGCGAGAAGGCGCAGGTTCCCGAGGACGAGTTCTGCGAGACGTTCGCGCGCATAGACCTGTACTGCGGGGGCGCGAGAACCCACGAGGTGCTCTTCACGTTCCACAAGCCGGGCGGCGCCGCCGAGGCCCGTGCCCGCGCGATGGGAGTGATGGAGCCGCTGTTCGCGATGTGCCCGACCGACTGGTACTGCCAGAAGACGCAGGGCTTCGGACGAATCTACGACATCAAGCTGGAGAACTACCGCCCCGAGTTCCGCGACGCCGTCAAGCGCTACGAGCTACACGTGGACAACAGCTGGGCCGGCGTCATCATGCGTGCCACCGGCAAGGCGGTGAAGAACTTCCCGATCCGCAGCTACTTCGAGATCACGGAGAAGGATCCCAAGACGGAGAAGCTGGCTGACACCCGCTGGTGCAGCGCCCAGCAGCTCGAGGAATACGGCTGGATGAACTACGGAAGTCACGTGGAGCACAAGACCAAGGTAAAGAAGAACGACGCTCTAAATTCCCAATTTGACGGAAATTACTACGATTATCCGCGCGCGGTGCTGCTGCGGTTCGTGAGGAGCGGCATGGCGCATTACTGGGACGAGGCGCAGGCCTCCGGGCTCCACCTGGCCGATATCGACATCTGCCACTGGCACCCCAAGAATCAGCTCCTCAACGGCATCGAGCACGTCTGCCCGAACGCCGGGCACTTCCGAACCTTCTGGCCGGGCCGCGCGTTCCAGCCGTCGGGCAACGTCCACTCCTGCAAGAGCCAGAGTCTCTACGAGCTGTATAACCTGACCGGCGACAAGTGGTACAAGGAGGCGGCAGTACTCTCCGGCACGTATCTGACCAACCACCGGGGAGGCAACGTCCGCGGCCGGGGCAACCGGATCACCGGGCTCCTGGGAGCGTACCGCGCGACGCGCGACGAGAAGTTCGGAAGCCAGTGGAAGGAGGACGCGGTCAACATCACCGCCGCCGGCGCCGTCAAGAGTATCGGCGAGAGCGGCAGGGGCAAGTGGGACCAGGCATGGCAGTACGGCCTCGGCTGCGAGGCGATGATGGACTACTACCTGATCACCGGCGACAAGTCCGTGGCGAAGGCGCTCAAGCTCGCCGCGGATTCCCTGATGACGGCCAACTGGGGCGGCAAGCTGAATGAGTACCACTCCCTGGCCGGCTTCACCCTTCCGGTATTCGGCTACGCGTACGAGGTGACCGGCGACGTCAAGTACCTGCGCTACGGCCTGGAACACTTCGAGAGGACCATCAAGAGCTACGCCGGGCGAAGCAAAACGTTCGCGCAGATGGCGCGAATATCACCCCAGTTCCTCCACTACCTCTCTAACGACTACAAGCCACCGAAGCCGATCTACGGCGGCAAGGAGGAGGCGGACCCGGTACTCGACGCGCTGAAGGAACCGAAACCCGAGGACAAACCGAAGCCCAAGAAAGACGGCATCGGGGAGCTATAGGGGACGTTCACAAGTTTACAAGTTTCTTTGATCTGTGGGGAGGGGATGAACTCGCCCCTGCAATAGGAGGCCCGGCATGTGGAAGAAGATTCTCGCCGTACTGATTCTCGTCACCCTTGCCGCCGGCGCGACGGCGGCAAAGAAGAAGGCCGAGGTGATCCAAACGGATGACGTGGACCAGTGGACCGTGGAGTGGTGGTCCGGCGGCCCGAGCGCGAAGGGCTTCGTGCAGGGTCCGCGCTCCGAATGCTCCCTGGGCGGCAGCATGGTCTTCGACTCCAAGGGCAACGGCTACGTCGCCGCCGGGACGTTTATCGTGATGATCCCCAGGGAAGGCACCGTTCGCACTATCACCGGCACTCCCGGCGTGAAGGGCTGCACCGACGGCCCGCCGTGGAAGACCACCTTCGGCGGCGTGTCGTGCCTGGACATCTGCGACGACGTCATCTATGTCCTCGACCGGAGCAACCTGGCGGTGAGGAAGCTGGAGAACAAGGACGGTAAATGGATCACCACCACCATCGCGGGCGGCCCCGGGAAGAAGGACTTCGCACCCCCCTTCGACGGCCTCGCGGTGACCGAAAAGGGCGTGGTGTACGTGATGAGCGGCGATTACCTCAAGAAGATCGAGAACGGTGAGGTCGTCACCCTCAACGCCGGCACCGGCAGGGACGACGGCCCGCTCGCCAAGTCCGGCTTCCGCAAGGCGATGGGCGGCGGCCACTCCCTCGCCTACGACGGCAAGGGGAGTCTCTACATGGCGGACCGCTGGAACCAGGCCCTTCGGAAGATCGACCTCGCGAAGGGCGAGGTGTCCACCGTGGCGGGCGTGCTTCCCGGCGAGAAATGGTGGGGACCGCATGACGGCCCGGCGTTCGAGGCCCGATTCCATCCCGGCGGCGGTCCGTGCTCTGCGCACTACAACAGAAAATACGACTTCATCCTGGTGAAGGCGGCGGATGAGGGCAGCAGAATACGCATCGTGAAGGACGGTTTCGTGAAGACGTTCGGCGGATGGTCGAAGAAGGGCACCACCTTCGTCGGCCCGCTCAAGGACATCAACGGCGGCGGTATCAGCGGCATCGACGAGGACGGCAACATCTACATCTCGGGCGGCGGCGGCATTCGAGTCATCCGGAAGAAAGGAGGCGCGCAATGAGACGGTCACTCATCGCACTGTGCCTCTGTTTCCTTCCCGCTGTTACCGTTCTCTCCGAAGAGGTGTACCAGGTGGAGATCGCCGGAATGACGGAGATCGCTCCGCGCCTCGAGATGAGTCAAGCCATGCTCCTTCCGCGCGGCGGGGAGATCTACCAGCGCGGCGCCCGGGTCGCTTCCGGCAACAACGTGTTCTTCATCGTCTGGCAGGAGGGTTTCCACGGGCTGGGAGGAGACAGCAACATTGTCGGCGCGAGGATTCACATCGATGGAAGGGCGCTCGACAAGAAACCGATAGCGATCTGCACGGACAAATCGGTGCAGGAGTGCCCTGCCGTGGCCTTCTGCGACGGGAAGTTCCTCGTCGCCTGGGCCGACCTTCGGAACGGAACCGACTACGACCTCTACGCGACGTTCGTCGACGCAAAGGGCAGGGTGAACACGAAGGACGGCACCCTCCTCGCGGGCGGACCGGGGGCGCAGTTCAGCCCCAGTATCGCTTCAAACGGCAAGGACACGTTCTACGCGGTCTGGCAGGACCGTCGAGGCGGCAAGACCTTCGACATCTACGGCGCGAAGGTTTCCTCGACCAAGCCATCGGTCGAGGGAGACGTCCTTCTCATGACCGCCGGCACCTCTCCGTCCGTCGTGTACCACGGGTCCGGCTACCTCGTTTCCCTCGGGCACCGGGGCTGCCTGGTGGGCGAAGACGGCGCGAAGAAAGCCGACCTGGAACAGCTGTGGAGAGGCGATAAGAAAACCTGCCCGGCGGATACGGCGAGCGCGTGGGGCAAGGCGTTCTCGTTCTATAACGTGTCGTCATTCCCCGACCCCTGGGGCTGGGGAGGGAACGGCTCCATCATAGGCGTTACCGTCACGCCGGACGGGCAGTCGCTCGAATTCGGGAAGGCCAAGCACGGATGGTACGACGCGGCGAAGGACAGGGCAGACCGGGTGACCAGGAACGCGGTGGACATGGCGCGCTGGCGCAACCACGAGCACTGGCCGATGGGCATGCCGGGCGGCTTCAAGGGCTCGCACGAGAACACCTGGCCGAGCGGCCGCCCCGCCGTCGCTTTCAACGGCAGAGGCATAATCGTCGTCTGGAGCCGCGCCCACTTCGTCGGGATGCACGACCTCGGCACGCACGACCTCTTTATGAAGCGCGTCCTGGATGACTGGGCGTACGTCGACGAGCCCAAGCTGAAGATCGTCGCGGGCGCCACCGACGAGGCCCAGCCCCGCATAGCGGCGGATCTCGAGGGAAGAGCGGTGCTCACCTACGAACGCCATCAGCCGGAAGGCGGAATCGGTGTGGAGTATCGTTTCATCCAGGAGAAGGAGGACACGGACCCGCCGAAGGTCGCCTGCATCGCCCGCAGGTCCCCCACCAGCATGGTTCTTCATTTCGACGAGCCGGTGGACGCGGCGAGCGCCGGCAAGGCGGAGAATTACGTCATCGAAGGCGTTACCGTGAACTCCGCGGCGTTCCGCACCGAGAACCCGTTCCTGATGCGCCAGGTGATTCTCGAAACGACCGAGCAGAAACACGGCACGCCCTACACGCTGAAGGTGACCGGCGTGCGGGACCTGAGCGCGAAGAAGAACGCGGCGAAGGGAGAGACGTATGCGTACGCATGCAAGCCCGGGGTATCGCAGGATTCCGACTTCATCGAGCGATGGAACGTGGTCGGACCGTTCCCGGACAACTGGAAAGTCGATTTCGTCGACCCCGGGACCGCGAAGCTGTCGCCGGGAGACACCGTCGCCGGGAAGTCCCCGGACGAGATCGAGAAGCTCCTCCGCGAGGTGGTGAGCGACGAAGACTGGGACAAGTACAAGTGGGACGACACCTGCGAGAAGCAGTTCGGCGGCGACAAGACGTGGCGCGTCGCATCGTCGGCCGCAGGACAGCTTCGGATCGCCAAGTGTTTCGGCAAGCTTCGCACGTCGTCCATGTACGCCCACACGTACATCTACAGCGACCGGGACCGCGACGTCATCGTCCGGGTGGACACCAACGACGGGAACCGGACATGGCTGAACGGGTCGCCGCTGCACGAGGACCACGCCAACCACGGCATCCACGCATACACCAACGAGTCGCCCGCGAAGCTGACGAAGGGCTGGAACCGGCTTCTCATCGAGGTGGCCAACGAGTTCGGACAGTGGATGATGGTCGCCCAGGTGACCGACACGAACAGACAGCCGATCCGTGACCTGACGTACCAGCTGGAGAATCCGTTCTGAGAAGGCACCTTGACAGACGGTGCTGTGGCGGTAGAATGAGACTGGTAGCCGGGTTAGTTTCAAAAGGTCTATTCCATTATGGAGGCAAGGGGCATGAAATCCGTTTCCTGGAAGCTGGTGGTCTGTGTCGCTCTAGTGGGTTCGATCGTTCTCTGCAGCTCGTCCGCGTTCGCGTGGGGAATATTCGGCGGAGGCGGCAGCAAGAAGGGCGCGCCCAAGACGGCGAAGGAGTTCTACAATCAGGAGCGCACGCGAATCGCCAAACTGAAGATCGGAACCCAGATCTACGGCAGGACCGATTTCAGCATGGACTGGATGAAGGCCGGGCAGGAGCTCGACGAGATCATGGGCGTGGTGTACGGCATCGAGATCTGCAAGGGGGACCGCTTCAGCCCGAAGCTGCTTCACTTCTCGAAGTACGACCTGGCCGAGCCGAAGTTCAAGTTCTCGAAGGAAAAGGACTACGGCTTCGAGTTCAAGGACATTCTGATGGCGCGGGTCGGCGTGGCCCTGAAAGACAGCCCGAAGTTCGTGTGGTGCCGGCCGTACCGGATCGAGATCCAGTTCCAGGTGCCCAGGCTGAAAACCCCCGAGGACAAGGCGACCGTCTTCTCCCTCGCCCCGATATTCACCTGGGAGGCGTCGCCGGGAGCGACCCACTACCAGCTGGAGCTTGCCGAGGACGGCGACTTCACGGCGAAGGGTAAACTGATGGAGACGGAGCTGGACCAGGATTCGTGGCTGACCCAGCTCGACGGCCCGGACCGGACACGCGACACCGACGACGACATATTCCTGGTTTCGTATCCGTGGGGAAGGCCCGGTATGGAGAAGTTCGAACCGATCCTGAAGGAAGAGACGATGTACAAGTGGCGCGTCACCGCGTACAAGAAGGACAAGACCGGCAAGAAGGTGAAGATGCGCAGCAAGGCGTCGGACGCCATCACGTTCCGGGTGCCGGTGCAGCCCAAGGGTGAGACGATGTCGTCGAGCAGCCAGGTCACCTTCGGAACCGGCGGTAAGCAGTACACGTACCCGACTATCAGCCCGGACGGCACCCAGCTCGCGATGACGGAGATGACGCCGGACGGCATCACGCTCATCAAGGTGCTGAACGCGGACGTGAAGGACGGCGTGGTGGTGTTCAAGAAGGGACTGGTCGAGGTGACCCGGTCCGTTGCCGGAAGCAGTGACGACGGACCCGCGTGGACCGCGGACAGCAAGTACGTGATCTTCCACTCCAACCGGAACATGCGCGACAAGCAGGATTTCAACCTGTGGAAGAAGTCGCCCCGCGCGCGCGGGTACATGGAGCTGGTCTCCGGCAACTGGTTCTACTTCAAAGGCGCGGCTTCCCCGGACGGCAAGAAGATTGCGTACTGCGTGCGGCCTCTCGGCGAAGAGGGCAAGAGCAGGTTCAAATGGTACATCTGGGTCATGAATTCCGACGGCACCAGCAAAACCCAGCTGGTGAACGGATGGGACCCCAAGTGGGCGCCGGACAGCAGAAGGATCGCCTACATATCCCCCAACACCTTCGGCAAGACCGAGGTGTGGGTAACCGACCTGGACGGCAAGGAGACGATGTGCCTGACCAACGGCGGCGACAAGTTCGAGAACAGCGATCCCGCCTGGTCCCCCGACACCAAGTACATTGCGTACGTGTCCACCCGAAGCGGCAATAAGGATATATGGATCATGGCGTTGGAGGGAAGCACCAACGAGGTCCAGCTGACGAACTACCTGGGCACCGACCAGGACCCGATGTGGACCCCTTCGGGCAAGCAGATCATATTCTCGTCGACCAGAAACACGAACACTTACAACATCTGGAGCGGCGCAGTGCCGCTCGAGCTCCTGAAATCCCAGGAGTAGCATTCGGGCAGGATGACGGGGACATGTTTCCTACGTGTCCCCGTCATCCTCCTCCCGCATCTCGAGGGGCGGCGTGTCCTTGATATCCTCGAGTACGGTGAGTACCTCGTCCTTAAATTCCGCGGGCGCCTCCACGTGCCCCCATCCCGCCGCGAGCTGGAATATCCCGTCGTACGCCAGGCTGTGGTAGCTCTGCACCACGTGCGGTATGCCGCGGTCCGTCAGCGCCGCCTCCAGCAGGCGCGCCTGCACCTCGTTGTCGATCACCGCGACCTTCCCGAACGATTCCGGCCCCATCCCTCCCCCTACGGCCCGCCGCTGACCCACGGCAGGGTAACCTCGCTCTCGATCAGCGCGGCGAGCAAAAGAAGAACCGGTACCAGCACGATCCGCATCCTGGTACCCCGCAGTCGTATCATCTCCCGAATGGACGTGAAGAATTCCGTCACCGCCCCGTTCCTCGCCTGCTCCCGCAGGGAGCGGTACGCCCCCAGAGGCAGGCTTCCGGCCAGGCACAGCGCCGGCAGCTCGACCACGCAATGCGGCAGCAGAATGGCCCCCGCGTAGAGAAGGGACCCGGAAAGCTTCTGCACCGCGGCAGTCACCGCGCCCAGCTCGATGCCCAGTATGATCATCGCCGCTCCGGGCGCCACGTTCAGCCACACCGCCACCGCACGGAGGTCCTCGTGTCCCAGCTCCCTGAAGCTCGGCAGGAACCCCAGCACCCGGAACAGCGGCTTGTCCATCGCCGTCTTCTTCGTCACCATCTTACGGAGAAGAGACGGAAATTCCCCCGTGGCCTCCGGGTCGAGAAGGGGAGCCGCGACGAGCAGGAGGATGAATACGACCGACACCGAGAAGTTGACCGCGAACAGCATCAGCCCCATCGGCAGGCCGCGTTCCATCCCCGCCTCCACTATCGGCAGAGACACGTTCCGAACGCCTCCGCTGGCCACGTGCAGCATGCTCTCCGCGCTCCCCGGCGCGAGGCCGAGGATCCCGAGGAACAGCAGGTAGGCCGCGACCCACGAGACCGCCAGCAGGATGAGAAGCCGTCCCCACGCCCAGTTGAAGCAGGGATTGCCGGTCACGGCGCGGTGCTTTCCGCCTCGACAGAGGAACCGGCAACGAAGTATCTCTTCAGATACAGCATGAACACGGCGAAGCCGACGACCGACACCGCGGTGTAGACGACGCTGCTCGCCTGGCTCGGGGCCGCGCCCTGCCTCAACATCTCCATCTGCTGTTCCGGGAGATTCAGTTTCTCGTAGAACTTCGTCATGCTCACCCGCGAGAAGGTGACGACGGCGGACAGTCCTACGAGAACCGTCGCCCCCATGCCCCCCCACCAGGCCTCCATCCTCAACCGGTAGATGCCGACGCCGACGGCCGCGAACAGAACGGCCAGAGCGCCTATCGCCAGCATCGCGGGGGCCCCCGCCAGAAGCACGCCGAAGAGAGGGAACATCGGACCGTAGCCGAGAGAGAACAGCATGCCGAAGGCGCCCAGGCCGTACAGGAAGCTCGCGGCAAGAACCGGCAGCGGACACTTGTCCGTCCAGCGCACCTTCGGGTCGAGCAGCTCACAGGTCTCCTTCGCCCGGCGCCTTCCGTAAAACAGGATGAGCGCACCCGGTATCACCGCGTAGATCAGCACCATGAACCCGATCGCGAATATCATCGCGAAGGGAATCATGGACTCCGGAAGCTTCCCCTGCCGTGCCATCGTTCGATACACGGCGGGCAGCACCGTCGTCGCCTGCACTCCGCCGACAACGCCGCATACCAGCCACAGCCAGGAGAAGACGAGGGTGAGGGCCCGGGCCCACCTCTTGGTCATAATGGATCCTATTCCCATCGTGATGAACCAGCCGGCGAGGAGCAGGTAGAACGTGGTCGCCATGAGTGCCGAGGAGAGGGTCAGACCGGACGCGGCGGCCTTACTGCTGAATCGGGCCATCACCGCGCCCAGAAGCGCCAGCGGCGCCATCAGCCCGCAGGCCGCTCCGATCACCAGCTGGATGATCCCGAAGGCGATCAGCCCGGTATCCCGGTATTTCCTCACGTCGATGTCGTCCATGTATCCTCCGTGGCGTTTCGTCTGCCCGATTATAACCGGCCGTTACGACTCCTTCATCATCGATTTCAGTTCGGTCTGCGTGATTCCGCGGAAGGAGAACCTGTAGCCCTCGTACACCGCTATCCCGTAAAACAGCAGGTCCATCGGGTGGAACGTCACCTTCATCAGCTCCGTGATCAGACCGAGGTTGAGATTCGCCAGAACGGTGCTGAAGGGTATCGATTCCGCCTCGGCGAGCGCGGCGCATACAGCCAGCAGATTGCCCGCGAGACAGCCGAGAAGCGAGAACCCCGCACCGATAATCCCGAAGGCGCCCGACATTCCCTTGCCGAACGTACGGACGGCGTACCCCACCAGGAATCCGACCCCGATGGCCATGAAGCCGATCTGGATATGCGTCAGTGCCGTTACTACCGCCCATACGCCCGCCCCGACCGCCGCCGCGGCCACGCCGGCGGCCATCGCCAGACCGATATTCTGCTCCCCTTCCATCCTGATCCTGAGATCCTCGAGCTTCTGAGCGTCGATCTTCATCCGCTCCTCACTCGGCAGACCTTCGTTCTTTTCCTCCATGTCTCCTCCTCTCTCGAATAGCGACCCCCCAGAGCGTGGGGACTGCCGGGCAGATGACAAGCACAACCGCAAGTGAAGTCTTATTACGAACTGTCGCCCTCCTCCCTCTCGGCACAATTATTGTATCCGCAAGAAGTAATGAGTCAAGGCGCGCGGCCGCGGAAAAAGGTCAAACCGACCCCCGCGTCCCTGCGTTTGGACCAACAGGGGGACGCCGCATGACGATCAGAACAAAACGTGCCGCACTTTTTTTCATCGCCCTGTCGGTCCTCATCATGCAGGGAATACCCTTCTGCTCCGAGGGATTCTCCGACGACACCGACGTCATCCATTTCAAGCCGGAGAAGGGACCCGGCGGCTCGGACACGCTGCCGGCCGCGGATTCCGCGACGAAGATCCGCGTCCTGAAGGAAACGATGAAGGACGTGGTTGTGAAGTACATCGGCGCGACAGTGACGTTTCCCCGGGACACCGTCGAGTCAATTGTCTACTTCGATACCCCCGAGGAATACCGCCGCGCCCTGGCGGCCATCCGGGACGGAAACCTCGACCGCGCGCTCGAACATCTGGAGAGAGTCGAGACCCCCGGAAAGCGGCACTGGATCGCGATACACAAGCTATTCTACACCGCGAAGACCCATCTGATGATAGGCGAAACAGAGAAGAAAAAGAACGAGGCCGCTCTGCGGCTGTTCGAAGAGTTTTCGTCTAAGTATCCCGACACTCCCTTCATGTGGGAGGCCCTTGTCGGACAGGCCATCGCGCTGTTTCAAATGGGCGATCACGCCGGGGCTCTCGAGAAGCTCCGGAACATGAAAACCACCGCTCCGCCCGGCAGCCGCGGGGAACATCTGGCGGAGTTGTGGTCCGCGAAGGTGCGCGAGCTCGGCACGGAGGATTACGAGAAGGCAAGGAAGAGCTACGTCCGGTTGGCAGCCACGGCCGGATCCCGGTTCCCCGTCATCTCGGCGATGGCAAAGATCGGGGAGCTCCGCTGCCTCACGCTGTCGGACCGGCACCAGGAGGCGCTCCGGGGAGCCCGGAAGCTTACCGGAAGGGACGGGACGACGGACCCGGTCGTTCTGGCGAACGCGTGGAGCGTGATAGGCGATTGTCTCATCGCCGCCGGCAACGGTCCGGAGAAGTCCAACGACGCGCTCCTCGCCTACCTCCGCGTGGTCATCGTGTACGACCGCGACCCCGGGCTCACCGCGCGGGCCGCGTACAAGGCCGCCGAGTGCTTCGAGCGGACGGAGCGGGTGGACCGGGCGGCCGATCTCTATCGCAGGGCGAGCAAGACGCGCGGCGGGGGCGAATGGAGCAGGAAAGCGGCGGTCCGGCTGAAGGAGATCGGGTAGCGGCTAGCCCTTTTCGGCCATCGCAGCGGCTTCGTGCAGCCGGACGGATATCTGCTTGGAAACGCCCGGCTCCTGCATCGTCACCCCATACAGGCAGTCGGCAATGCTCATACTCTTCTTGTTGTGGGTGATCATCACGAACTGGCTATTGTCCAGAAACTCGTTGAGGATGCTCACGAAACGCTTCACGTTGCTCTCGTCCAGCGCGGCGTCCACCTCGTCCAGGATACAGAATGGTGACGGGCGGGACTTGAACAGGGAAAACAGCAGCGCCACCGCGGTGAGCGACTTCTCGCCTCCGGACAGGAGGGAGAGCGATTTCAGCGTCTTTCCGGGAGGCTTGGCCATGATCTCGATTCCGGCATCGAGGACGTCCACGTCCTCCTCGAGCATCACGTCGGCCTTGCCGCCGCCGAACATCTTCCGGAACATCTCCTGAAAGTGCTCGCGCACCTTGTTGAACGTGTCCAGGAACCTTTCCCGGCTCGTCTTGTTGATCCGGGCAATCACTTCCTCCAGGTTCGCCTTGGCCTTAGTCAGGTCTTCGTGCTGGCTCTTCAGGAAGCCGGCCCGTTCCTCCAGTTCGGCCAGCTCATCAATCGCCTCGAGATTCACGTTACCCATGCTCGCCATCCTCTGCTTTATCTCTTCGATGCGCGCCTCGACGGCCTGCCAGTCGACGTCCGCCTCGACGCCCTTCCCTGTCAGTTCCATGTCGAATTCGCTGCGCACGTTCTGCTGCAGCTCGTCCATGCGAACCGCCAGCTCGTTCTCCCGTATACGGATCTCCTGCAGATCACCGCTCTTGCTCCGTTCCAGCTCGGTGACCTCGACGCGGCGGCCGTTGAGCTGTTCCACCTGGTTCGTGATCTCCAGCCTCGAGGAGCGCAGCTCCTGTATTTTCCCGTCGTACCCGGCCTTCTCGCCCCGGCACCTCTCCAGCACCTCGCGGCTCTGGACGATCGCTCTCTCGCCTTCCTCCCTGCGGGTGATGCAGCGCTCCCACTCGCCCCTGCATCGCGCCAGTGCGGCGTTCTTCTCGGCGGACTCTCCCTCGAAGCCGGCGCGGCCGTCGGCGATCCTGCGCGACGTCTCTTCCATCTGAGCCCGCTTCACCCGTATCGAGGTGAGCGCACTCTCCGCGGCCTTCCTCTCCTCATTCACCTTGCCCAGCCGGTCGTTCAGAATACGAACCTCCTCCTCGGTCCTTGCCTTCTCCGCGTTCACGCCGGCGATCTCCTCCTCGAGCGTCCTCACCTCCGACTGCACCGTGCGCAGCTTGGTATCCGCGACGGACACCTCTTCGCCGATCAGCGTGATCTCCCGCTCGAGTCGGTTCCGCTCCTTCAATTCCTGGGCGATGTCCTGTTCGAGGGTCTTTATCTCCTGAGAGGTGAAATCGAGCGCCTGTTCCTGACCCCGCAGGTGCTTACCGAGCTCCTGCTTCTGCGTATGGATATTGGCGAATTCCTCGTTCTTACGGGCCTGTATCGCGGCGAGGCGCGTCAGCTCGCGACCGATCTCCTCCATCTGGGTGCGCCGCCAGATGAGGCCGCCCTCTTCGCTTCGCGCTTTGCCGTAAGTCACCATCGCGCCTTCGATTACCGTGCCTTCCCGGGTGACGAACCGCTCGCCGCGCCTGCGCCGGCGCGCCACCACATCCTCGACGTTGTCCACCAGGTACGTGCCGCCGAGCAGATACTCCACCACCGGACGGAGTTCCTCGTCGCACTGTACCACGCTGCTCAGCCTGCGATACGGGTAGCCGTTTTCGGCGTACAGATAGGACGCCGCCATGTCCCGAGCAATGAACATCGCCTTGCCTCGCTCGCCGAGGATTCTGATGCCTTCGTTCAGCTCGGCGGTGCCCGGCGTGATAAGCGCCTGCATCCGCTCGCCCAGCGCCGCTTCGACCGCCGCCACGAATTCCATGCCGACGCTCACGCAGTCGGCCACCAGCCGGAACCTTCCGCCGTCGTGCGAAAGCAGCAGCTTCACTCCGCTGGTCAGCCCCTCGCCCCTCGCTTCGAGGCTGGAGAGCAGGTCGCGGCGCGACTCCAGGCTGGTCCTCTTCTTTTCTATCTCGTTGTCGGCGAGGCGGAGATCGGTGATCTCCCTCTCCGCCGAGGTTATCCTGGCATGCAGACGGGCGAGCTCGTCCTGGACCGACCGGAGCAGGTTCTTCTTCTCCACCCGCTGGAGGGCGATGGACTGCCGACGCTCCTCCGCCTCGATGACCTTCTCGCGGAATGAATCGATCTTCGCGAGCAGCCGCTTCTTCTGTTCGTCGAGCAGCTGCTGCTCGCTCGAGAGCGCGCCGAGCCGGTTCGCCCGCTTACCCGTCTCCTGGATGAGATCGACCACCACCGACTTCTTCTCGTCGACCGCGTACCGGAGACGCTCCTCGTAGGCGGCGACGTCGCGAAGACTCGAGCTCTTCTCCACCATCTCCCCCTGGAGCGCCTCGAGCGTGTTCTCGCTCTCGACCAGCTTCTGCTTCGCCTCTTCGATCTTGTGCTTCAGTTCCTCGAGCCGCCTCCGGAGGACCTGCTCTTCCTCGTTCAGCTTCTCCTTCTCCGCGGCGAGCTCCTCGATGCGCCTCTGCTCGAACTGCATCCTCTCCTGCGAAGCCTCGATGGTGCCTTGCAGCTGCGTCAGCTTCTCCTGGAGATTCGCGATCTGGTCGTCCAGCTCGAACCGGCGGCTCTCCTTCGCCGTGATCTCCTCCTCCACCGCGGTCCGTTTCGCAGTGACCTCTCTGAGCTCGGCGGTGGCGTATGCGATCAACTCCCGCTCCTTCACCAGCTTCGAGGACAGCTCCGCGAACTTGTACTCGGAGAACTTGACCTTCAGCTCCATCATTTCGTCGCGGAACGCCTTGTATCTTCTCGCCTTTCCGGCCTGCCGGCGCAGGGACCGTATCCTGGACTCCAGCTCCTTGATGACGTCCTCGGCGCGCAGCAGGTTGGCCTGGGTACGCTCCAGCTTGTGCGACGCCTCCCGCTTCTTGGCCTTGTAGCGGCTTATTCCGGCCGCTTCCTCGAAGATCGCCCTCCTCTCCTTGGAATTGGCGTGCAGGAGAAGGTCTACCTTGCCCTGCTCTATCGTGGAGTAGGCGTCCATGCCCACGCCGGTATCCATGAACATCTCCTTGATGTCCTTCAGACGGCACGGCTGTTTGTTGAGCATGTACTCGCTCTCACCGGACCTGTAGAGCCGCCTGGTAACGCAGACCTCGGAGTAGTCGACCGGGAGTGTTTCGGTGTCGTTATCGAACGTGAGTGAGACCTCACAGTACCCGAGCGGCTTTCGCGTGGACGACCCGTTGAAGATGACGTCCGACATCTCGTTCCCCCTCAGCTTTCTCGCGCTCTGCTCGCCGAGGGTCCAGCGCACCGCGTCCACCACGTTACTCTTGCCGCAGCCGTTCGGGCCGACGATGCCGGTGACGCCCCGCTCGAAATCGAAGGACGTCTTGTCGGGAAACGACTTGAAGCCGTAAAGCGTCAGCTGCTTCAGCTTCATCCGCGATGCCTCATAGCATGTGCCTTTCCGAGTCCCGAGTCCCGTGTACCGTGTACCGTGTACCGTATCTTGAGATACAGTGAATATCAAAAGCTATATATTGTATCAATAATTTATCGGCAATACGCGAAAATTCCTTTAAGTCGTTCAGTGGATTAGGGAACGGGGACTGGCTCGATTTACCGCCGCAGGCGAAGCCGAGGAGGTAGAATCGTGCCTGTCCCTTTCTCCGAAGGGTGTTACTCGTTATCCGTCCTGGCCTTACGACCGAGATAGCCGCCGTGATGCCTCAGGCCGTAGTCTTCCCTGGTAACGCCCTTCACCTCCACCAGCACCAGCGCCAGCGCGTCGCTTATGGCGAGCATCACCGCCACGGTAGCCGAGGGGGTCAGCCCCAGCGGACAGGGCTCCTCGATCTGGCCCATATCCAGGACGATGTCGCAGAGGTTCCTGAGTTCGGAATCCGGGTGCGATGTTATTCCGATTATCGTCTTCGTGCCGAGATGGCGGGCCAGTTCCAGCATCTCTATGACCTCACGGGTCTTGCCGCTGGTGGAGAACGCCACGATGCAGTCGTCCGGACCCACCAGGCCCAGACTGCCGTGAGCAGCCTCGCCGGGATGGATGAATGCCGCAGGAGTGGCCGTTGAGCACAGCGTCGCGGCCAGCTTCCTGGCCGCCAGCCCCGCCATTCCCATCCCGCAGGTGAGCACCTTTCCTGTGCAGTCGCGAAGGGCCTTTACCACCTGTTCGAATTCCGGCGTGACCTCGACGGCCTCTATCGCCTCGGCCTCAGCGGCCATAATATCGCCGATACGTGTTTTGACGTCCATTCGGATCTCCTGTCCGGTATCCTCAACCGCTCGCGTTGTCCCGATATCTATGCTCATAATCAGGCATTATACACAAAAAAGACGATGGCAACCCCTTTTTTCCAAAGAAAAATGGAGTATATTCCCCTCAAAGGAGGACCCCATTTTCCACGCCACACGGGGAGGATACATGAAATCTGTAGGAGTGGGACTTATCGGCTGCGGCGGCCGCCTTACCGGCGTCGCCCGCCTGGTCACCCGTACCAGCCCGAGAATCAGAATCGTCGGGCTGTGCGACACCAGCAGGAAATCCCTGGAAAACGCCGGGGGGCGTCTCGAGATCGACTATGACCCCAATGTCTACAGAAACCACCGGGACCTGGTGAGGAACCCGGACATCGAATGGGTGATGGTCGGCTCCTGGAACTGCTTTCACAGGGAGCACGTCGTCGCCGCGCTCCGCGCCGGAAAGAACGTCTTCTGCGAGAAGCCGATCGCGACGAACCTGGCCGACTGCGTCGCGATGAACAAGGAGTGGAAGAAGAGCGGCAGGATGTTCGTAATGGGATTCAACCTCCGCTACTCGCCCCACTACAAGAAGATCAAGGAAATCGTGGACCGCGGGACCATCGGCGACATCATCAGCATGGAGTTCAACGAGACGCTGGACTTCAATCACGGCGGGTACATCATGGGCGACTGGCGCCGGCACGAGAAGCTGGCCGGCACCCACCTGCTGGAGAAGTGCTGTCACGACGTGGACCTGGCGAACTGGATCGTCGGCAGTCTCGCGTCACGCGCGGCGAGCTTCGGCGGGCTCGATTTCTTTCTGCCGAAGAACAGAAAACACATCGCGCGGATCGGGAAGGACCGGCGCGGCCGCCGCGCGTACTGGGCGGTGCCCTGGCGGAAGACGGAGGCCCGCGGCGTGGACCCGTTCACGAAGGACAAGGACATCATCGACAACCAGGTCGCAATCATCGAATACGGCAACGGCGCGCGCGCCGTGTTCCACACCAACTGCAACGCGGCGATACCGGAACGGCGGATGTACATCCTCGGAACGGAGGGCGCGATACGCGCGGACGTGCTCCGCGGCAAGCTGGAGGTGAGGCGCATCGGCTTCAGCACCAAATCGAAAGAGGTCTCCCCGGGCGCGAAGGGAGGCCACGGCGGCGGCGACGTCATCCTCGCCAGAGGAATCGTGAACGCGATGCTGAAGGGAACGCCGCCCCGCGCGACACTGGAGGACGGAATGAAGTCCGCCATCACCTGCTTCGCGATGGACGATTCCATGAAGAAGGGAAAGATCGTCGACCTGACGCCCTACTGGAAGAAGGCCGGGATCAGAAGGTAGTCTCCAGCATCGGATCCCGCAGCTTCACGGTCACGCCGTCGCCCGTAACGTGCGCCTCCACCTCCATCTTCCACGGCGTCTCCCGGTTGGGGGCGTAACGAAGGCCGCCCCAGCCCCGGTTGACAGGTCCCGGAAGCACCGCCTCGTAGATGCCGCCGAACCTCCTCACCAGCCAGGCGGCGATCTCATCCGCCGCCTTCTGAAGCGCCTTCGGGTCGGTCTTCCACTCCGGATGGTCTTTCAGCTCCCGATTCAGGTGAAACGCCACCGCCCCGCCCAGCTCGAGTTTCTCCGTCTCGTACGCGCCGAGAAATACCAGGAGCGTCTCGGAACGGAGCCCCAGCGCCTCGACGACGCGCGAGACTCCGGCTGAATCGTATCGGGCCCGGTCGGGTCGGCCAATCACCGGAACGGTGCTTTTCGGCGGCGTGAGCGTGCCGGTAAGCTTCGTCTCGGAGAAGCCCCCGCCCTCCCGGAGAATCTCGAACAGGTGCGACTGCCTGGCGTCCAGTGCATGCCTCAGTATCAGGTTCGGCTCACGCACCGCCATCTCCGGAGCCTCTCCATGCAGACGCTCCTTCACCCCTTGAATTACCGTCTTGGGGCCGGGAACGCCCGGATCGATCGTCAGATCGTAGCGAATTCGCTTCTCGGACCGGTTGTGGACCAGATAGAACATCCTGTCGTCGTCCCCGCCGCCGTACCGCTCGACCAGCACGTCGGGATGGCTCGCCCTCGCCCCCGTTACCGGTTCCCAGCCGGCTTTCGCCATCTCCTGCATCGGGAAGCAGTACTTCTGCCACAGGTCCTTCGGCCCGAACCTTCCCGGAAACCAGCAGTAGGTGACGAGGATATTCAGGTCCCTCTCGAACTGGGCCAGCTCCCGCTCGGAGTACTTCTTGAGGGGCTCGCCGCCCTTCTGTCCGATCCCGTTGCCGCTGATCGGCTTGTTCCCCACGAGCGTCCGCATGAAACCCATGTAGTCAAGGTTGCGCTCCATCTGTTCGAAGCCGCCGTGCACGTCCACGATCCCCTGTTCGAACATCATGCTGGTGCGCCACGGCCTGGCGTTCGCGAACAGCACCATGCCCTGGCTGTGCAGGTACTCCGCGAATGGCCGGGTGAACTCCTGCCACATGAACAGGTGGAACTGCACCGGCCTGCCGTTGACGTAGCTGAATGCCAGCGGGTAGTCAGTCTTCTTCAGGTGCTCCGCGCGTGCGTTCTCCAGGTACCGGCCGGCGAAGTCACCCCAGCCGTCGAAGTGATGGCCGTGAAGCGGAAACTTCCCCGCCTGCGCCTCCCTGAAGGGAACGCCGAAGCGCCAGTCGAGTATCCTCTCCGCCTGGTTCGGGCTCGCGAGCTCCGGATCCGGGTTCACAGGAAGGGACGTGATGAAGTAGCCGTTCGGATAGAGGTTTTTCTCGTAGTGGTACGGGCCCTCGCTCGTCCACACGTTCATGTTTCCGTGCACGTCCTCCGTGTAGCAGGTGCGCTCCATCTGCGCGCACACCGCCCCCGACGGCTCCCGCTTCCATCCCTGCTCGGTGCTTCTCATCTGGCCGGCCCAGTACAGGCGCACCGCCCTCCGCGTCATCTCCGCGGGCGGGAACGGGTTCTCCTTCGTCGCGGAATACACCGGCACGTCCGTGTAGTATCCCTTGGCGTATTCGAATATGTAGACGCCTTCCTTCACCGCGTGCTCGAAGTAGCGCGCCCCGTGGCTGTCGAAGACGACGGCGTAGTCCGCCGCCCCGGCGTCGATCTTGTTCAGGTTCGCGTCACCCGTCCAGCTGCCGAACTTCTCGACTCGCACCCGGTAGTCCTCCGGGAACAGCGCCATGTACTTCGCGAGCGCCGCGCGGTATCCCCACTCCGGCTCGAACCGAAATATCACGAATTCGAATGTGGCACAGTCCGGAAACTTCTCGGGAAGGGACGACAGCCCGAGGTCGATCTCGATCGCGAAGCCTTCCTTCCGGGCGTAGCTGACCCGGAACACCTGGGGATGGGTGCTCACCGCGCCGAGCGCGAGCCCGATCCTGTCGTTGCAGATCGGAGAGAACATGCCCCGGTTCATCTTTCGACCGTCCCAGTCACGGTCCGCGCAGGTCCACTCCGCGAACCGTCCGTCCCCCTCGATTCGATCGCTCGCCAGCATCGTCCGGCCAAATCGCCACCCGTCCGCGTCCACCGGGATCCGGAAGGAGACGGTGACGCCGCGCTCGCCCCCGGCGAGATTCCTCACCTTCCCCCGAACGAGGGTATGCGTCTTCCGGGACTCGAAGGATGCGTTCAGCTCCAGATCCTTCGACTTCCCGCGTATCTGCACCCATTTCTCCGACAGCGCCTCCCGCACGAAAAACTTCCCGCGGGCCGCGAGCTTCTCCGGCGTCAGGTCGGAGTCATCGCCCCGCCCGGTTCCGGAACACATCGAAATCGTCATGGCGCAGATAACTCCCCTCAGAATCGCTTTCATATGTCATCTCCCATCGGCGACTTACTCCGTAAACGTGTACGAAAGCTTCCCTGCCGTCACCTTCACTTTCTTCCCGTCCGTCGCGCACGACGTGTCCGGCATCTTTCCCGTTGTCGCCTCCGTAGGATACAGCACGTGCAGGTAGATGCACACCGTCTGCCTGTCATCCTTGGGCGAGACGACGTGCCGGTAGTAGTCCTTCACCTGCTCGTTCGATATCACCGCCTCCTCCGGAAGCACCGTTCTGCAGAACAGCTTCCCGCCGCCGTTCACCGTGGACACCGTCTTACCTTCCAGTTTCGGCGTGCCCAGCAGGTGGATCTGCCACTTCTGGTGCACCGGCTTGTCGAGCGTCTCGACCCGGTCCAGCACCACCAGGTACCTGTACCCGAGGTAGACCAGCTCGCGCGTCCACTTCTTGCAGTCCTTCCGCACCGCTTTCGACAGGTCGCCCTTCACCCGGGCGTACTCGTCCTTCACCTCGTACTCCACGATCGACGCGATCTCGTACTTGCTGTTCTTCCACTTCATGAAGCCGTCGAAATCAAGCGTCACGTCCGTTTTCATCTCCATCTTCGGGTGATCACCGTCGTTGAACACCATCGCGTTGGAAAAGATGATGTTGTCGTCGCCCTTGGGGTAATCCGTGTTGGCGCGCTGGGCGAGCACCTCGTGGCGGTATATGTCGAACGCGCCGGCGCCCTTGTTGGAGTGGACGTCCATCCCCTCGCCGCACCGGAACAGTATGTGCGTGTTCCCTTCCTTCCACCCGTCCCGGAATATCACGTACCCGTGAGAGTCTCTGCCGAACAATGCCGCCCTGCCCAGCTTCTCCAGCGGCTCCGCCTTCACGTCCGGATTGTTGAATACGAAGAAATCGCTGACGTACGCGGAGTGATAGTCGCCCCGGCCCCACCTCGCGTACATCGCGTCCGCGTGGGACCGGCCGAAGCCGTTCCCGAGGATACCGGTCAGCACGTCCACCTGCATCCTCACCTGCCTCTTGTCCGGCTGCTGCCAGAGGTCTCCCTCTTTCACGAAGTATCCGTTCAGATACGTAGACCAGACCTGCCACAGGAGCTGGTTCTCGATCCAGTTGCCCTGTTTCTCCTCTATATATTTGAGCAGCCCGGCATCCGTGGCGCTTTCGAAGGCCGCCACCGCCCGCGCAAGGTCCGGAAACGCGTGGTGCAAGGAATACGTTCCGCCCGCCGTTGCCCCTCCCTCGTACGCCCTCGCCCTGCCGTACTCCAGCAGAGCCTTGTGCGCCGAGGCCACGTAGCCCTCCGCCTTCGTGCTGTCGCCGTACAGCGCCAGCCCGATCACCGCGAGTCCCCCTATCGCCCCGGGATACCGCGAGTAGTACATCGCCGAGCTCCTGCCCGTCACGTACCTCGTGTAATTGTCCCCCCATTCCTCGAGGTATGAAACCACGGCGGCGCGCTTCTCGTCCGTAAACGCCGGGTGGTTCCGGAGCCAGTCGTACATCGCCCCGAGCTTCTGTGCCTTGGCACCCGTGTAGCTCGGCGAGTCGCCGCTCACCTTCTTGGTGCACAGGTACTCCACCGCACCCGCGCCGGCGACCTCGTCGCCGTTCACCGCGTACTGGAGCTCCTTGCTGCCGCCAACCCCCCGCTTCCGGTACTCCTCGGACTTGAACCATTCCTTCATCCTCGGAACGCTCGGCCCCTGCCACGCGTCCTTCCTGATCCATATCCGCGGCCGCTCCTCCCGCACCGTGAAAGGGAGCTTCCCTCCCGCCCGGGCGCCGGCCGGCGCGCAAAGCACAAGCGCAGCCGCCGTCAGTCCCATGCCCCATTTTGTCAACATCTCGACCTCCTCCATAGCATACCTATTCCATACCTTTTGCCATTATCATACTCTCTGAATTATGCATGTCAAGGCCCTTAGGAAACTTTTCTTCGCATCCGACTTGACAGTCCCCTCCCGACGCAGTATATTGGTATGAAATTGGCACCCATGAGGTACGAAGTGAGTCTGAGGTACCAGGACGTGGCGGACAGGATCCGCCTCCTCGTCGAGAAGAAAGCTCTCTGGAACAGCTACCTGACCCCCGAGAGGAAGCTGGCGAAGAAGTTCAGTGTGAGCCGCGAAACCGTCCGACGGGGGCTCGATCTCCTCGAGAAGCAGGGGATCGTCTCCCGCTCCCAGGGCCGGGGCACTCTCGTCCTCCCCAGAGCAGCCACCCGAAAGAAGAAAGGCACCGCCCGGGTCGTCGTCGCCACCCATCAGCAGCTGGGCGTCGCGGGCCACTCCGGAGACACTATCGCGGGCATGGCCGACGAGTCCGCGAAGGCGGAATGGCTCATCTCCTTCGCCAATCTCACATCCCCGACCACCAGACAGCAGTTCTTCAGCCGGCTCGCAGGGGGAGACGTCGACGGCGTCCTGCTCCACGCGGTGACGGACCGCCAGCTGGTCGAGGAAGTGCTTCGCCTCTGGGGCGGTCCGGTCGTTCTGGTGGACCATTCCTACGAGGACATGCCCGTCACCAGCGTGCGGGACGACAGCGAAGGCGGCGCGCGCCAGGCAATGCTCCACATCCTCTCCCTGGGGCACCGCCGGATAGGCTACGTGGAGATATCCAGCCGCGAGCTCAATCCGTGGCGCTACGCCGGCTACGCCGACACGCTTCGTGACTCCGGAATCGAGCTCGACGAACGGCTCGTTGTCCCCGCCTTCAGCAGCTTCGACGCGGGCCGGCGCGCCGGCGACCAGATTCTCGCCATCGACTCCCCTCCCACCGCGGTTCTCGCGTTCGACGATCTGAGAGCCTGGGGCGTCTGGCGCGCCGCGGAGGCCGCCGGCCTCGAGGTCGGGAGGGACTTCGCACTCGTCGGATTCGGCGACGCCGCCGCGCAGAGCGGCTTCCCGGAGGAGCTCACCAGCATCCGCTTCGATTCCACCCGCATCGGCCGCCTCGCGGTCGAGAAGCTCGGAGAGCTGATGAGCGGGAAGGCCAGGCCGGGCGAGCTGGTGCTCGCTCCCACGGAGCTCGTGGTACGGAAGTCATCGAGGGAAGCCCGGGCCGGGATCAGGAAACAGCTTCCGTCTTCCGCTTCTTCGCGTCCTTCGCCATCTGTATCAGGCGCGTGATCTCCTTCACTCTCAGCGCGGCGATCGCGCCGACGTAGACCACCACCCCCACCGCGGCCGGCGCACCGACCAGTATCGCCCGGTGGATCTTCTTTGCCAGATCCAGATGGTCCCCGAGGAATCCCCGCACGAACCAGACGGCGACACCCATGGCCGCGACGGCAGGAATGACCCTGGTGAGGAACGCCAGGTTCTCGCCGAGTTTGAACGTCCCGAACCGCCACCTCATCAGCGCGACGAGAACCAGCACCTTGACCGTGCGGGCTGTGCTGAAACCGAGCGCGATGGCCCCGTTGCCCATGGAGTCCTTGAAGACGACTATCAGCACCACGTTCAGGACGAACGTCAAAGCCTCGGTGACCACCGGAGTCACGACGTCGCGCACGGAGAAGTACGCTTTCATGAGAATGACGTCGAGGGCGAACGCGGCAATGCCGATCGAGTACCACGCCAGCGGCGTCACGGTCAGCGCCACGTTCGCGAACTCCCCGTGCTCGAAGAGCAGCCTCACCACCGGCTCCCTTAATAGATAAAGCCCGACGCTCATCGGCACCAGGAGGAGAACCAGCCCGCGCAGTGCGACCATAAGCACGTCGGTCAGCTCGCTGCGGTCCTCCTTCAGCGCCAGCGTCGCGAAGAACGGGAATACCACGTAGCCGAGCGGCTCTATCACGAGCCGGAACGGGAACTCGATCAGTCGGTACGAGAAGTCCACGCCCGCGTACGACCCCTCCGCCATCTGAAACGCGAAATAGATGTCCACGATCCGCCGGCTGTGGTAGAAGAGGGCGTAGGCCACCAGCGGCGCCGCGGCCGTGAGGACCTTCTTCGCGGCGGGGCTTGAAAGGTCGATGCTGAACCTGTAATACCCGAGCTTCTTTCGGAGCGCGACGAGCTGGACCCCCAGCAGGGCGACACAGCCCACCATGATCCCTCCCGCCACGCACTTGATGCCGGAATCGATGATCCAGTCCCGGTGTTTCTCCATCGCCCAAAGCGCGATGATCGCGATCAGCGGGATGGTCGCCGCCACCTTGAACGCCAGGTCTCCGAACGCGGGCGCGGCGAACCGTTTGTACGAATTGAGAATCGCGTACGCGATACCGCCGGCAATGAGCGCCAGCCCGCCCAGGAACATTATTCGCAGGAGCGAGCTCGCGAGCGCCAGCTTGGTCTCCGGGTCCGCCTCGCCCCCGGGAAGCTCGCGCAGGAGAATCGAAAGCACGTCCTTGGGCCATATCAGTATCACCGCCACCGCGATGCCGAGCACCGGAAGCATCACGTTCAGGAACGTGGATGCCAGCTTCCAGCTCGCCTCGTCCCCTTCCTTATCCCGGAGCTCGGACAGCGCCGGAAGGAGCGCCGGAATCAGCGCGTATCTCATGATCTCGTAAAAAAGGACGACGATGGTGACGACCGCCAGATAGATGTCCATCTGGTACTTCTCCGCGTCGCTCCCGTAGATGGAGCCGAGCAGCACCTTCTCCAGAAAGCCCATCACCTTGCAGAGAAGAACGATGCCGGAGACGACGGCGGTAGAGCGCATCACGCGCGAAAACAGGCTTTTTTCTTCGGGCACTCGAGTTCCTCCTGATGCCGGTAACGCCGTATCCTAAGGGCGCGGGACCGCCCAGTCAATCGGCTGGCCCCGCCTTGACATATCTCTATATCCCGTAGTAACATGAGGTGCTCGAAACGGACGGAGAAACGCATGGGTGGAACCACGAAGCTCGGCAATTACGAGCTCCTCGCGCAGGTGGGCAGGGGCGGCATGGGAGCGGTGTATCGGGCCCGCCAGCTCGGCATGGAGCGCATCGTGGCGATCAAGGTACTGCCGCGGAGCTTCGCCGCCGACGAGCGGTTCGTCCAGCGGTTCCTGCGCGAGGCCCGCCTCGCCGGCCAGTGCAGCCACCCCAACCTGATCCACGTGCACGAGGTCGGCAAGGCAGACGGCTACTACTTCTACTCCATGGAATTCGTCGGCGGCCCGACGCTGAAGCTGCTCCTTCAGGAAGACGGTCCGATGGACCAGGAGATGGTCGTCTATTATATCTCCAGCATCGCGGCCGCGCTCGAGGAAGCGCACGAGCGGGGGATCGTCCACCGGGACGTGAAGCCGGAGAACATCATTCTGAGCGAACGGGGCGACCCCAAGCTGGCCGACCTGGGGCTTGCCAAGCCGATAAGCGGGGAGATGGACGTCACCGCCGACAGCTCCATCGTATCCGGCACGCCGTTCTATATGTCCCCGGAGCAGTGCCGCGCGGAGGAGCTCGACGGGCGGTCCGACCTGTACAGTCTGGGCGCGACGGCCTATCACCTGCTGACCGGGAAGACCTCCGTATCCGGTACCTCCCTTACCGCGATCGCCATCAAGCACGCGACGGAGACCCCGAAGCCGCTGCGGCAGGTGAAGCCGGAATGCTGCACGCGCGGCATGGAAGCGGTGGTGATGAAGCTCCTGGAGAAGGACCGGAATGACAGGTACGCCACCGCCCGGGAGGTGATCGAAGACCTGGAGGCGGTCGCCGCCGGCAGGCGGCCCCGGTACGCGAAGGTGGCGGTCGCCGGAGAGACCGTCGCCGGCGAGAAGCCCCGCCGTCGTCGGGAGCCTACGTCGCACCTCAAGAAGCCCCCCGCGAAGCGGATTGGCACGGGAATGATACTTGGCGGTATCGGTGCGGCTCTCGTGCTGATTATGCTCATTGCCCTGTTCGCCAGAACGCCGTCCGCCCCGGTACCGGCTCCCGATACCCCGCCGTCGCCGGAGCCCGGGCCGTCCGCCGCCCCGGAGACCCCGCCCTCCTCGGCACCCGCGTCCCCGGCCGCACCCGCGACGGCGTACCGCGCGGCATGGAAGCAGGTAGACGCAAAATGGACAAAGAAGCCGCCGGAGCCGCTCTTCCGGATAGGAATGGGCGGAGTCGGTACCGCCTACGACTCCAGGCGCGGACTTCTGATCATGTATTCCGCCAAGAGGGATTTTACGACCGATCCCGGAACCGCCTGGGCCTACGATACGGGAAGCGAAACGTGGGACCTGTTGTTCGACGAAGAGACGTGCAAAAGCCAGAAGCCGGTGAGGATCAATCTCGGGCACAATCTCACCTACGATCCGCACCGGGACTGCTACTGGACGGGCAGAGGCACTGACGTGTGGCGCTACGACCCGAAGACGAAGGAATGGCAGAAGCACATCGAAACGAAGGTACAGGTCAATTTTCTGGCGTACGTTCCCGTCACGCACCAGCTTCTCGAGACAGAGGAACACATGCGCCGCACCCGCATGCTGGATCCGGACGGAGGGGTGGTGCAGACACCGGCACAGAGCCCGCTGGCTCACCGCTGGGGAACGGTGCACGGGTTCCTTCACGCGTCCGATCCAAACGGCCGATTCCTCTTTTTCGGCGGCAAGCCGTCTTCGGGCAGGGAGTTCACCAACACCACGGTGCTGTTCGACGCGGAACGTTGCACGTGGACCGTGCTTCAGCCGAAGAACGCGCCGTCGCCCCGTACCTACGGGACACTGAGCTACAACGGCCGGATCGGAGGATGGGTGATGGTGAGCAGACCGGATTCGCAAAGCCCCTTCGAGGTATGGATATATCATCCTTCCCTCGACACGTGGATACTGGCGGACAGCGAGGGTATCCCGGCCAATTTCGGGGGCGGCTTCGGCTACGACCCGAAGCACGGAATCCACGTATTTCTGAGCACGTCATCGAGATCCGACGGAACCTGGACCTGCAGGATAACCCCGAAGTAACGAAAAACGGAATGGACTCACGCGAAAGAACACTGCTGGCCCTCGAACACGGAACCGCCGATCGGATACCGATTGACTTCTGGGCGACGGACACGGTGTACCGGAACCTGGAGACGGAAACCGGCATGTCCCGCGACGCGTTCCTGGACCGCTGGGACGTCGACCTCAGATATATAGAAGGACCCCGGTACATCGGCCCGCCGCTCGAAGACGGCGCGGACATCTGGGGGGTATCCCGCGGGACGGTGAGCGCCGGCTCCGCCGGAAGCGAGGAGAGCTACAGCGAGGTGACCGAGCCGCCGCTTGCCGGCGCCGGCTCCACGGAAGAGGTACACGCCTACCCGCACTGGCCCGACCCGGACTGGTACGACTACGAGGTGATCGTCGGTCAGTGCGACGCGGTCCTCGAGAAGAAGCGGGTGGTCGTCTTCATGGGCGACCGGCTGAACCGTATCGCCCAGCTGAAACCGGCAATGTACCTGCGCGGCACGGAGGAGATCCTGATGGATATCGCCATCCGGGAAGACATCGCCCGGGCGGTGTTCGAGAACATTCGGAGGTTCTATCTGGCGTACCTGCAGCGGATACTCGATGCGGCGCGGGGAAAGATAGACATCGTCCTCACCGGCGACGACTTCGGCGCGCAGAACGGGC